>JAJYPL010000023.1 GCA_021795355.1 bacterium
TCCGATTTAATTACGCTTAAGCAGATCGGCTTAAAAGACATAATAGTTTTTGAAGGAGTTCATCCGTTAAAAACCGAATTTAAATCGGCAAAACCCGTTTACGATATCGATATACTCGGACTCGGTTTAATGTTAAAAAGAGGACTGATGAACGATATTCAGGCAGATTTATTTAATTTTGGAGCGGTAATCGGATCATCCGCCCCGGTCGATTTTTTAAAGGTAAAAAAACTTATAGATATAGGAGCGGATAGTTTTTTTATTAATTACGGCGGAGTAAATCCGGACGAAAGCATGATAAAATATATAAAGTCAAACAATAAAAAATTGTTTTTAAACGTTAAAGAATTAAGCATAAAAGGTTCTTTAAGCGATTTTATCAAAACGATAGATAATTTAGGTTTAGACGGCGTTATAATTAAGATTACGGACGAAAATTCAAATGTTTTTACCCGAAAATAAAGAAAGAATTAAAAAAAAATGGCGAAAAGCAATCTATTCGTAAACGGTTCTGAAGGCGATAAGGCTATAGTATTAGGAAACGAAGCTATTGCGCGCGGCGCTTTGGAAGCAGGCATAGGATATGCTTCGATGTACCCCGGAACCCCCGCCTCCGAAATAATCGCAGTCTTAGATAAAAATAAAAAACACGTCGAAAATTTATATACCGAATTCAGCCTTAATGAGCATATATCCTTACACGGCGCGATAGGAGCTTCATGGTCGGGCATAAGGTCGCTTTGCGCCATGAAAAACGTAGGGTTAAACGTTGCAAGCGAACCGGCGCAGTTTTTAGCTTATACCGGCGTAAAAGCCGGTTTAGTCGTTGCTATAGGATCCGATCCCGGCGCGCCGAGCAGTTCTAACGAGCAGGACGACAGATGGTACAGTCTCCATACTTATATGCCGGTTATGGAGCCTTCAAATATACAGGAAGCGAAAGATTTTACAAAAGACGCTTTCGATGTGTCCGAAGAATTTTCTTTCGGAATCGTATTAATGGCGCCGTCCCGCTTGTGCCATAACGCAGGAGCCCTACGGTTCGGAAATATAAGGGATAGAAGTAATATTAAAGGCGATTTTAAAAAAGATCCCGAAAATTATTTAAACCTTTTTAGTTTTGCAGTTAAAAATCATGCTAAATATCTTAAAAGAAATGAATTATTAAAAAAATATCTTATTGAGTCGAAATTTAATAAAACCGTTAATGGCGGTTCATCTAAAATAGGCTTTATATCTTCCGGGGTTATTTACGCGCATTTAATGGAAGCTTTCGATATATTAGGCATCTATGAACATAAGATATTAAAATTAGGTTTTTCTTTTCCTATATCCGACGAACTGATTAAAAGATTTTTCGAAGGACTCGAAAAAATAGTCATCGTCGAAGAAGCCGAAGGTTTTTTGGAATTTCAGATTAAAAAGATAGCTTACGAAACGGGTTTTAAAGGTCGTATATACGGCAAAGAATTTTTTAGCAGAACGGGCGAACTAACATTAGACGAAGTTATTTCAGGGGTGAGCGCGTTTCTTGAAAAACCTCCGCCTGCGTCTTTTGATTTTGCCGTTAAAAAAGACAGGGAGCTATCCGATAAATTGCCCCAGAGGTCGGGAACGTTCTGTATAGGCTGTCCGCACCGCGCAACTTTTTATTCAATTCTAAAAGCAGTCGGATTTTCAAATACGGAAGAAAAAGAAAGAGACGTCGTTATAGCCGGCGACATAGGCTGCTATACGCTGGGACTTTTGCCGCCGTATAATGCCATGGATTTTTTAACCTGTATGAATGCAGGGCTAAGCATAGGTCAGGCTATAAGCAAATTTGACAAAAGCAAAAAGGTAATAGCCTTAGTCGGCGACTCCACTTTTTATCATTCCGGAATTCCTGTTCTGCTAAACGCGGTTCAAAACGGAGCGGATGTTCTTTATATTATTCTCGATAACAGTTGGACGGCTATGACCGGACACCAGAAAACGCCTTCCACGCAAAAAGACATAGACGGCAAACCGTCGTCAAACGTTTTAAATTTGAAAGATTTAGTAAAATCTTTGGGAGTTTCTTATGTTAAAAGTTTAGATCCCAACAGCGTTAAGAGATTTTCAGCACAGATTAAAAGTGCGCTTAAAGAACCGGGCGTAAAAGTTTTAATAGCTAAAAGAGAATGTATTTTGCAGGAGATTAGAAGAAATAAAAGCCTGCTTAAAAACGGCGCTAAAATTACGGAAACGGGTGAATCTTTATACGAAATTCAAAAATCCCGATGCGTAAAATGCAACGAATGTTTCGTAGAACTTGCCTGTCCTGCGATTATTCTAAAAAAAGACGAAGATACCGGCGGCGATTATTACTATATAGATCCGGCATCTTGCGTAAAATGCGGAGTCTGCTATGAAATATGTCCTAACAGCGCAATACGTAAAGTAGAATTTGATTTAAAATCGGAGCTTAAATTAGACGGTAAATCGTTAGAAATAACAGTATAATAATATTGTAAAATATGAAAAAGTTTAATATAGCGATAGTAGGTTTGGGGGGTCAGGGTATCATCACCATGGGAACGGTGATGAAAAATGCGGCGCTGAATTCGGATTTGCAAGACGTTTCCGGTTCCGAAAGAAGGGGCGGAGCGCAAAGGGAGGGTTACGTAGAAACTTTCGTTAAATATATTTTTTACGAAAACGCGGCCGAAATGAATAATCCCCGAAAAAGTATGCACTCGCCGATGATAGAATCCGGAGGAGCAAATGCCTTAATATCTTTAGAACCGTTAGAAACTTTGAGAGGTATAAAATACTTGAACAAAGATTCGATAGTTATTTTCAACAAAACCCCCTATATTCCTATAAGCGTAAGAATGGGCAAGACTGAATATCCTGAAATATCCTTTATAGTTTCTGAACTGCAAAAAATTACAAAACATATATATTATTACGATATTGATGCTATTTCGTTAGAAAAATTTAATTCTTTAACGCAAAAAAATATAATCGCTTTAGGAATACTCTTCGCAAAAGCCGATATCCCTATAGACAGATTTGCCGTGGAAAGCATTCTTGCCGAAGGTAAAGGAGCCGAAAATAATTTAAAAGCCTTTGCCTTAGGATTAAATCTTTAAATCATATAGAAATCAGTATATTTATTTATCCATGTTTGCGATTATAAATGAAAGAAAAAGACGAATTAAGCAAGCTGATTGAAGATATAAATTATTTTGTTTCAGGCAATAAAGAAAGTTTTGTATTTATTTCCTCTGCGTCCGATTTTATTAATAAAATTCCCTCTTTAAAGCAGGATAATATTATGAGTTCTTATTTGAATAACGAGAAAGTATATTCCGATAAACGGGAAGCATTAGAATTTTTACGGGAAGCAAAAGTCGATAAATGCATAAAATGCGCATTGAGCAAAACAAGAAAAAATATAGTTTTCGGCGAGGGAGATCCTGAAAGTAGGCTTATGTTTATAGGAGAGGCTCCGGGCGCAGAAGAAGATAGTACGGGAAAACCTTTTGTAGGCAGGGCAGGACAGCTTCTTACAAAAATAATAGAATCCATAAATCTCAAAAGAGAAGGAGTTTATATCGCTAATATTATAAAATGCAGGCCTCCGGAAAACAGGAACCCTATTGAAGACGAAATAGCTTCATGCGCGCCCTTTCTTAAAGAGCAGATAGCTATCATAAGACCCCAAATAATCTGTACTCTAGGAAAATTTTCAACAGAATTTATTATAGGAAACGACAAAGGCTCTATATCTTCGGTCAGAGGAAAAACTTATAATTATGACGGAATAACAGTTATTCCTACTTATCATCCCTCTTATTTACTTAGGAACCCTTCCGCAAAAAAAGAAACGTGGGAAGATATGAAAAAAATCAGGGAATTATATTTTAAATGAATGTGATATAATGTAAATATAATAAAAATTAATAATAACAGGTCTAATGGTTTATTTTGCGGATTTTCTAATATTCATAGCTTTTATGCTTGTTATAACCGATTTTTTTGCTATGAGTTACGGCGTTTTTACAAGCGCCGGCGCCATACTTTTCGTTATCGGCACTATAATTCTATTTTATATAGTGCATAACGTACCGATATTTTTCATAAGAATCGTCCTTCCGACTTACGTTACCCTTACCGCGTTCGTCTCGATTTTTGCTTATCTCGGATATAAAGCCTATAAAACGAAAGTGAAAACCGGCGAGTCTCTTTTATTAAATCAAACCGGTGAAGTAGTTTTGGACGTAAATCCTAATAAAGACGGCAAAATTTTAATTAACGGCGAATTGTGGACAGCATATTCCGATTATACTATACTGAAAGGAAACAAAGTTACGGTCGTCAAAGTTGACGGAAAGCTGAGGCTTAAAGTTAAACCTGAAGAAGCCTAAAAATACAAATCTTTAACTCAATCAATAGAATTAGAATTCGAATTCGACTATTTCAGCCGGTATTTAAATATTATATAACTATAATCTTAAAAGGAGAATAAAATGGGAGACAGCGCAATTTTTTTTGCAGTCGTTATAATAGTCGCAATTATCGTTATTTTAAATGCGGTAAGAATAATAGCGGAATATGACAGAGCGGTAATATTCAGGCTCGGCAGGGCTATAAAAGTTAAAGGCCCCGGTTTAATTCTTCTTTGGCCGGTAATCGACAGAATGGTAAGGGTAACGCTTAGAATAATTACTATGGACGTGCCGCCGCAGGATGTTATTACAAAAGATAACGTAACTTTAAAAATAAGCGCAGTCGTTTATTACAAGGTAGTCGATCCGCTGAATGCAATAGTGCAGGTTTACAATTACGATTATGCCGTATCGCAGCTTGCGCAGACTACTTTAAGAAGCGTATGCGGAGAGGGGGAACTCGACAAGCTTTTATCGGAAAGAGAAAAAATAAATATGGAGATTCAGGATATATTAGATAAGCATACAGGTTCTTGGGGCATTAAAGTTACGGTAGTAGAGCTTAAGCAGATAGACCTTCCGCAGGATATGCAAAGAGCGATGGCAAGACAGGCTGAAGCCGAAAGAGACAGAAGGGCAAAGATAATTAACGCCGACGGCGAATTTCAGGCGGCGCAAAGATTAAGCGACGCGGCTAAAATTATAGCGGAAAATCCGATGGCGCTTCAGTTAAGATATTTGCAGACTTTGAACGAAATTTCATCTACCAATAATACTACTATGATAATGCCTATACCTTTAGATATTATAAGGGAAGTAGGTAAAAGTTTAAGCGGAAATGTTCAAAAATAATAAATATTGTAAACATTTAACATATAAATATAAATAATTAAAAAAGGAGGTATTAATTATGGAATTAGGAATGATAGGCCTTGGAAAGATGGGGATGAATATGGTTTTCAGGCTGCTTGAAGGCGGACACAAAGTAGTAGTGTTCAACAGAACCTTATCTAAAGAAGAAATCGCAATCAGCAAAGGCGCCGTCGGTTCAAATTCCATTAAGGAATTCGTCTCTAAATTAACGGCTCCAAGAGTAATTTGGCTCATGGTTCCGGCAGGCCAGCCGACCGACGATATGCTTAACGAAGTTTTGCAATACACGCAAAACGGAGACATAGTTATAGACGGCGGTAATTCCTACTATAAAGATTCAATAAGAAGAGCAAAAGTATGCGCCGATAAAAATATTAAGTTTATGGACTGCGGTACTAGCGGCGGCATATGGGGATTAAAAAACGGCTACTGTTCGATGATAGGGGGCGACGAAGAAACCTTTAAGCACTGCGAACCTATATTTAAAACTCTTGCTCCCGAAAACGGCTACATGCACACCGGACCGCACGGCGCCGGACATTTTGTTAAAATGGTTCATAACGCCATAGAATACGGTATGATGGAAGCATACGCCGAGGGCTTTGAAATTATGAAAGCCAGCGATTTCGATATAGACCTTACGAAAGTTTCCGATTTATGGAATCACGCTTCCGTAGTGCGCTCGTGGCTTTTAGAACTTGCGCATAACGCGTTAAAAGAAGATCCTGAGCTTAGCAGTCTT
Organism: bacterium; assembly: GCA_021795355.1. Taxonomy (GTDB): domain Bacteria; phylum SZUA-79; class SZUA-79; order Acidulodesulfobacterales; family Acidulodesulfobacteraceae; genus Acidulodesulfobacterium_A. Next base: position 6,031 of record JAJYPL010000023.1, read on the forward strand.
AAGCCCATCGTGGACGATTCGGGAGAAGGAAGATGGACGCTGCAAGAAGCTATAGATAGAGCCGTTCCCGCCCCGGTACTTGCCGATTCCGTTTTTATGCGTTTCAGATCGAGGCAGGAAAATTCATTTGCCGCAAGAATGCTTGCCGCTTTAAGGCACCAGTTCGGCGGACATCCTATACATAAGTAAAAAATATTAAAATTGAAAAATAAATATAAAAATAAAAGAAATTAGAGGTTTATATGTTTATCGACGTAAGTATGGAAATAACGGACGGCATGCTGCACTGGCCGAGCGATCCCGCTATAGAGATAGACAATTATTCTCAGATAAAAAAAGGGGCTGCGGCAAACAACAGTAAAATTACCTGCGGCGTTCATACAGGGACGCATATAGATGCACCAAAGCATTTTGTTGATGATGGAATAGGAATAGATAAACTTGACTTAAATAAGCTTATCGGTAATTGCAGGGTCATAGAAGTGCCGCCCGGCGTTTCTCCTATATCTAAAGAATTTATAGAGCCTTTGGATATAAAAAAAGGCGACAGGCTGCTTTTTAAAACAAAAAATTCGGAGTGGATAAACGGCGGAGATAAAAATTTCCATACCGATTACGTTTGCGTAAATCCGGAAGCGTCAAAATATATGGTTGAAAAAGGCGTAGTGCTTGTCGGGGTCGATTACCTTTCCGTAGAAGGTTACCACATCGGCCACGATACCCATAAAACCCTGCTCGGCGCCGGTATAGTAATTATAGAAGGACTTAATCTTTTTAACGTAGAACCGGGAGAATATAATTTGACGGCTCTACCGGTAAAAATTAAAGATTCAAACGGAGCTCCCGCAAGAGTTATTTTGCAAAAATAAAATATATTATATTTACGGAGAAAAAATGGCAGATTTAAAACCGTCCATAATAGTAATTTTCGGCGCAAGCGGAGACCTTGCGCATATTAAAATATTCCCTGCTCTATACAGTTTATGGGAAGAAGGTTTTTTTCCGGAATCGTTCATTATAGCCGGATTTGCAAGGACAAAGATGAACGACGAAGAATTTAGAAAATCTATTTTTGTTTCATTAAACAGCCATTGCAGAAAAAGGCCTATACAAGAAGAAGATTTTCTAAAGTTTTCAAAACACATTTATTATTTGCCTTCATTATACGACAAAGTTGAAAGCTATACGGAATTAGGAAAATTTATAACTTCTAAATCTAACGAATATAAAATACCAAAAAACATTGTATATTATCTTTCTACTCCTCCAAGTGTTTATAACGATGCCATAGAAGGTATAAAAAATGCGGATTTGGTTTCGGAAGACTTTAAAGGCGAAGGTTTTTCTAAGATAGTTATCGAAAAACCTTTCGGATACGACTATAAAAGCGCAAAGGAACTCAACGAACATTTGCTGTCCGTGTTTAAAGAGGAAGACATATATAGGATAGATCATTATCTCGGCAAAGAAACCGTTCAAAATATTCTTGCGTTCAGGTTTTCCAATGCAATATTCGAACCTATTTGGAACAATAAATATATAGACCATGTGCAGATTTCCGCATTAGAATCTATAGGCGTAGGACTTAGAGCCGGGTATTTCGACAAATCCGGAACTATAAGAGATATGATGCAAAATCATATGATGCAGCTGCTTTCGTTAGTAGCGATAGAACCGCCGGCTTTGTTCGATGCCGACGATATAAGGAACGAAAAGGTAAAATTATTAAAAAGCGTAAGATCTCTGAGCCTTAACGACGTTAAAAAATTTACCGTCAGGGGGCAGTACGACAGGGGTGTAATCGATAACAAACAGGTTATAAGCTACAAGGAAGAAGAAGGAATAGCGATAAATTCTATTACGGATACGTATGCGGCTATGAAACTGTACGTCGATAATTACAGGTGGGCAGGCGTACCTTTTTATTTAAGGGCGGGAAAAAGATTAAAGACGCATAAAACGGAAATAGCGGTTTATTTTAAAAAACTTCCTTACAGTTTATTTGCCAAGGCGGGTATAGAAAACATAAAGCAGAACTCTATTATTATAACGATTCAGCCTAACGAAGGGATATCGATAAATATCGGCGCAAAAAAACCCGGTTTTGTTATGGATATAGAACCGGTCAATATGGTATTCAACTACAGGTCGTCTTTCAGGCTCTCGCCTCCTGATGCTTACGAACGTTTGATATACGACGTTATACTTGGGGACCAGACTCTTTTTGCAAGATACGACGATATGCTTATAGCATGGCAGTTGATTACGTCTATAATGAACGGCTGGTCGAAAATGGAGCCGCCCGTTTTTCCAAATTACGATGCAGGTTCATGGGGGCCGAAAGAAGCAGACGAACTTATAAACGCTGACAACAGGGAATGGAATAACGCAGCATAATAAGATGTTGTGAGTTTTGACAGTTAGGAAAAGGTGTCAGATTAATTTTTTGCAATAAATTTATATGTTAATTGATTTGTTTTGTATGCAAAAAATAAAATCTGACACCTTTTCCTCCCAATATCATTAATAACACTTTCAATAAATAGTCATTGCGAGCGAAGCGAAACAATCTCCATTAAAATTAAATGTGTCAGCGAGATTGCTTCGTCGCTACCGCTCCTCGCAATGACTGTGATTTGTAATATTTTACAACAGTTCTTTTTTGACGAAATTATAGAGGTCTTCAGGGGATAGGCCGGCTAATTTGTATAAATCTTCAGGTTTGCCTGATGAACTGTAAAATTTTGCCCCCATTTTTCTGAATTTTACGGATATGGCGTTTTCTGCAAGCATTGAACCTATAGAAGTTCCTACTCCGGTTTTGACGTTGTGATCTTCTATCGTTACAATGAAACCTGTTTTTGCGGCAAGTTTAAGATCTTGGACGTCTACGTCGCTCGGACAGGATACGTTTAATAGCATTGCGTTTATACCGTCTTTTTTAAGCATTTCCCAGCCCTTTAAAGCATGAGGCAGCATATTGCCGGTTGATATTATAGCAGCGTCTTTACCGTCTCTTATTACGTCCATTTTGCCGTATTTAAATTCATAATTTTCCCCGAAAAACGGTTTGTCGTTTTCATCCAGTATGACCGGAATTATAGACCTTCCCATTATGACCCCGAAATTTCCTTCATTGTGCGCTATATAGCGCGTTGCCCTGTCGGTCTGGTTTGGGTCTGCCGGCAATATAACTTTAAATCCGAATGTCGAGTTAAGGAGGCCGAAGTAATCTATGCACTGGTGGGTTTTTCCGTCTTCGCCGACGTCTATTCCGCAATGGGTGCAGACTACTTTAAGGTTTGTATGGTTAATATCGTTCAGCCTTTGCTGGTTGTATGTTTCGTCCACGCCGAAAACTCCGAAATCAGCAAAGAAAGTCAGAATATTATCGGTTGAAACCGCGCCTGAAATTACCGCCGTATTGTGTTCTTCTATTCCGGATTCAAAAAAATTATCCGGAAAAGATTTTCTAAATGCTCCGGTTTTTACAGATCCTTCAAGGTCGCAGTCGAATACCGCAAGGGGTATATTTTTTTGTCCGGCATTTTTTTCTTTATAAGTGTTTGCGATATCGGCAAGGGCGTTGCCGAAAGCAGAACGGTTGTCGGTATTTTTTTCGCGCGTGTAAACTATCTTTTTTCCGTCGTCGTTTAAGATTAAGAAATTATTATTTCTTTTGGGAAGAGGTTTTATGGTAAAACCGTTTTTCTTTTTAGCGATAATTTCGTCTAAATCGTCTTTTTCGCCCAACTCCGCAAGGGCTTTTTTGCAGTCTTCAATATTAAGCGTAGCTCCGTGAAATTTAGCCTGATTTTCCATAAAAGAAACGCCTTTTCCCATAACGGTGTTAGCTATTATAGCTACTGGAGAATTTATCGAATGAGCCTTTTTTATAGCGCCGTATATTTCATTAAAATCATGTCCGTTTATTTCCATAACAAGAAATCCGTCGGCCTTAAAATTTTCTTCGATATTATCCGGCATTACGTCAACAGTTTTACCGCCTATTTGAAGCCCGTTTTTATCTACGATAACGGTAAGATTATTCAATTTATATTTGACCGCAAATCTTCTTGCTTCGCCTATTTGACCTTTAGCCTGTTCTCCGTCGCCCATTACGCAATAGACGTAATTATTATACCCGTGCAGTTTTGAACTTAAAGCGAATGCGCATGCCGCAGAAAGACCCTGTCCGAGGTTGCCGGTATCCCATTCTACGCCCGGTACGGTTTTTTCTATGTGTCCTTCAAACGGATAGCCGGCGGTTCTAAAAGATATAATCGCATCTTCGACGTCGAAAAATCCGTAATTTCCTAGAGCAGAATAAACGCCGGGCGAAGTATGCCCGTGGCTGACAACTATACGGTCTCTTTCAGGCTTAAAAGGGTTTTTGGGGTCTATATTGCAAAAACCGTATAAAACAGCATAAATATCTATAGAAGACATAGAACCGCCGGGATGCCCCGAAGATGCTATCGTAGTCATTTTTAAAATATCGGCGCGGCATTTTTTAGTAAAATCTTTTAAAAATTTTAGTTCGTTCTCGCCCAGTTTATCCGCTTCAAAATTTCTTTTTAATTCCATTATATTTACCTCTTTCCTTTCGGAAAATGTGTCAGATTAATTTTCCACAATCAACTATTTGTATTAATTCACTTTTCATAATGCGGAAAATAAAATCTGACACCTTTTCCTTTAATTAAAATCTTATAGATTAAAAATTAAATGTTAAATGTTTGCGGTGTTTTTTATCGACTGCAAAAGTTTTTCGTAAGCATCTTCGAAAGACTTTACTCCGTCGTTTTGAAGTTTCTCTCCGACCTTGTTTAAATCTATCCCGAATTCCATAAGTTCGTTAACCGCCTTCAATGATTCGTCGAATTCTAATGAAGCGGTATCGGGCATTATATTGCCGTGATCCGCAATATGCTCTATGGTTTCATCCGGCAGGGTATTTACTGTATTTTTACCTATGAACGGCTCGACGTATTTTAAATCGTAGTATGCCGCGTTTTTCGTGCTTGTGCTTGCAAATAATAGTCTTTGCGGATTTGCGCCTTTCGATTTTAATGCCGAAAAATTTTCGCCGTTAAATATTTCGTTAAATTTATTAAAAATTATTTTTGAATTTGCAACCCCGGCTTTTCCGATTAAACCGGCAAGTTTCTCTTTTTTTGCAGGGTCATTAGCCGCTTCGCCGCCGATTAAATCGTTAATCATTTTATCGACCAAAGTATCCACCCTGCTTATAAAGATGCTTGCTACCGAATGTATGCCGGATACATTGTAGCCGTTTGCATAAGCCGTCTTTAATCCTTTTATATAAGCATTTGCGACGTCTATATAATGATTTAAAGAAAACATTAAAGTAACGTTAATATTGATTCCCTTAGCTATAAGGGCGGGTATTATTTCTAGGCCTTCTTTCGTAGCGGGTATTTTAATAAGGATGTTTTTTTCTTTAATAAGCGAAAAAATCCTGAGAGCTTCTTCAGTCGAAGTCTTGGCATCGGTTGCTATATCGGGAGAAACTTCAATGCTTACGAACCCGTCCTTACCGCCGGATTTTTCGTAAACAGGCTTAAGTATTTGAGCCGCAGATTTTATATCTTCCCTTGTTATAGTATCGTATATTTCAAAAGGAGTTAATTTTTCCGCCGCAAGTTTTTTAATCTTTTCGGAATATCCGCATTTTCCGGAATTAATAGATTTTTCAAATATGGAAGGATTTGACGTTATGCCCGTGATTATTTCGTTTTTAACTAATTTTTCGAGGTCGCCCGAATCTATCATGCATCTTGAAATATTATCTAACCAGGGACTTTGCCCGTATGAAAGCATTTTTTTAAAATTACCGTTCTTAGAAACGACTAAATCGACGTTCATTGCGCTATCCTCCTTATTGACTTTGTGTAAAATTTAATAATTTTTGAATCTTTTTTAGTGATTTTTAAAAAACAACCAGTCGTCCGCACCGGCTTTGTCGAATTTTAAGAGCGTGTACTCCCCTTTGAGTTTATGTCCGTTAAAATCCAGAACATATTTCTTTTTATCTTTTTTAACAAGAGTATATTCACCCTTGTCCCAAATCTTTACCTCGCCGGCTCCGTAATGACCTTCCGGTATAGTGCCTTCAAAGTTTGCATAAGCAAGAGGATGGTCTTCGACTTTTATCGATAGATTCTTTTTGCCCGATTCCAACGGCGGTTCTTTAGGCAAAGCAAAAGAAGTCAGTATGCCGTTTTCTTCTATCCTTAAATCCCAGTGAAGACGGCTTGCATGATGTTCGTGAACTACAAATATCATATTGATTAAATATTTGGATAAATCGTTACGATTAAATTATATCATAAAACAATCGTTATAATATACCGAAATATACAAAACAGAAAATATTTGCAAGAATTTTACGATTTTATTTTTAATTATTTTATATTATAATGGTAAAAATTAACAATTAAAATATATTTTTAATATATAAAAAATTCAAAAATGGCTGCAAAAAATTCAAATATTTGGAATGCTTTTTTAAGAATATACATAGGACTGTTTTTTCTTTATGCGGTGCACTTTAAGGTAAACCCAGAATTTTTCTCAAATTTTCATGTTAAACTTGCATATTATGCAAATCACGACCCTCTATGGTTTTACGGCGTATTTTTAAGCCGTATCGCCGTTCCCAATGCATTTTTATTTGCTATTTTAATAGTTATGGGCGAATTATTCGCCGGCATTTTTTTAACCGCGGGATTTCTTACGAGGATAGCTTCGCTTATAGCAATATTTTTAAATTTAAACTATCTGCTTGCCATGTACTGGATCAGTCCTTCGGAATTAGGAATAAACCTGACGTTTATAGTATGCGAATTAGTCTTGATATTTACCGATTCCGGCAAAACTCTCGGCATAGACGCCTTGTTTTAAATATAATAAATCAAATCCAAAAAATATATTTTAATTTAATCTAAAATTTGCTAAAATAATAAAACACCTTCTATTTTTATTCACGGTGGATGTAGCTCAGCTGGTAGAGCCCCGGATTGTGACTCCGGTGGTCGCAGGTTCAAAACCTGTCATCCACCCCACTTAAAACCTCAGTAAATAAGATATTTATAAGCAATGTCCTATTCTTGGCATATTGTCCCGATTTTACTAAGGATTATCTCATCTTATAAAACCGGTGGCCGATTTATTTAATTTTTTTCGATAATATCGGTATGGTTTTTTTTGGAAGTATTGTTTTAAGAAAAATTTGAGGTTATTTTTATTTAGTATAGTATAATGATATAATTAAAATAAAGGTAAAAGTTTTGCATATAAATCTTAAATTAAATTTCATATATAATCACCAGCCGTGGAAATTTGTGTTTGTTTATGAAGATACGGTTCTTAATTGTTAATTATTAATTTTAATAAACTTTATGCAAATAGCTTAAATATAATGTTTTCAGATTTCTATTTAAATATCGAACTGTTTCATCCTGAAGCCGTAATGCCTAAAAGGGCTATTCAAGGCGATGCAGGGTTAGACCTGTTCGTGTGCGAAAAGACTATACTAAAGCCGAATGTTTTAATTTCGGCTCATACCGGAATTAAAACTGAATTTCCTGCGGGTTATGCGGCGATTATTAAAGAAAAATCGGGTTTGGCGTTAAAAGAAATAGAAATTAAAGCAGGAGTTATAGACCATGAATATAGGGGCGAGATAATCGTTTTAACGAAAAATATGTCTAAGGACATTATTACGTTACTGCCAGGTCAAAAAATAGCCCAGATGTTAATAGTTCCGGTATGGACGGGAGAGCCCAATTCGGTAGCTAAAGTCGATGAAGACACCGATAGGAAAGACGGCGGATTTGGTTCGACGGGGTTATAAATACGGTTAATTAAAAATTAAAATGGGAAAAGTTAATTATTTTTTTTCTGATAGGGAAAAACGCGGAGACGGGAAAGACGCAGGCGGTATTGAAAAAAATAGGACGACTTACCGTAATCTTTTTGAAAGAATAAAGCCCGACGAAAAAGGAAAAATTATAGAAAAGATTGATAAAAAAGAGATAAGGAAGTATATAGAAGAAGAAAATTCCCAAAACTCCGAAAGCGATGGAAAATAAAACCGCCGTAATATTCGATACCGAAACAACGGGTTTTACCCAGCCTGTCTTAATAGAAGCCGCAGGCATTATCATTAACGGCAATCCTTTAAACGAACAGGACGACGTTTTCGTCAAACGCTATAATCCGGGCAAGCCGATTTCTTTCGGCGCTATGGCTATTCATAATATATTAGACTGCGAATTAAAAGATTGTCCTCCTGCATCCGAATTTAAGCTTCCGGACAATACCGCGTATATAATAGGACATAATATTGATTATGACTGGCAGGTAATAGGAAAACCCCAAGTCAAAAGAATAGACACGCTTGCAATGGCAAAAAAAATATGGCAAGGTTTTGATTCTTATAATTTGTCTGCATTGACGTATGCATTGACTGAACCGGAACGAAGGCCGGAAGTCAGAAAAATTCTTATAGACAGGCATAATGCGCTGACCGATGCAAAACTTTGTTTAAATATTTTGCGTTTAACATTAAAAGAAAAACCGGAATTAACTTCATGGGGTTCGATTTGGAAGTTTTCCGAAGAAGCCCGCATTCCCGAGGCTATGCCGTTCGGTAAACATAAAGGGATGCCTATTAAAGACGTACCCCGGGATTACAAAGAATGGTTAAAAGGACAGCCGGATATAGACGAATATTTATTAAAAGCCCTGGAGTCTTAACAGTCTTTGATATAATTACTATAATTTATATCATAAAATAAATATAATTAACATTTTAAAATAATATTTTGTATGCAAATCAAATTGCCGAAATTTTTTAGAAGATTAGATAAATTCATACTGTGTATAGCCGTTTCTACCGGCATAATAGTCGCCGGAGTATCAGCCTACCTTTTATCTAATTTCGGAAACAGAATAATTAAATACGAAAGCGACACGACGGCCGAATATATTTCCAAGCAAACTTTCAATACGATGTTTCAGATTATGAAAAAGGGATGGAATGAAAAGCAGGTTATAGCTTTCATGAATGCGTTAAAAAAATCCTCTAAAAATGAAAATATGGTTAAAACTTATATATTTAGAGGGGCTATAGTAACCAAACAGTTTGGGCTGGTTCCGCACGGCAATGAGGACTTCGCCGTTAAAAAAGTTTTTAAAACTAAACGTCCTTTTCACGCTACCGTTAACGGAAATATCGTATATGCTTATCCTTTAAAAGCGCAAAAAATGTGTTTAAAATGCCATACCATGGCAAAAATAGGCGATGTAAACGGAGTTATAGAGGTGTCTTACAGCCCGTCGCTTTTAAGAAGCAAACTTGAAGGCTATTTTATACTTATTATATTTCTTATCTTTATCCTTCCCATAGCCGGAGGCGTTTTCGTAACCCTGATTTTAAGGCGTTCCATAAAAAACGGTATGGAAAGCATAAACGGGGCGGTTGAAAGCATTAAGAGCGTAAAAGATTTGAAAACTTTGGATACCAAACTTACGGATTTACAATTCGAAGAGTTTAACCGGATATATAAAGGCGTAAGCGGGCTTTCCGAAAGATTAAGGGACATAGCGGTAGATAAAGACGTCTTGGAATTCGAAATTAAACTATTGGAGCGTTTCATTATTACCTCTGAAGTCGTTAAAGACTGGAAAGAGCATGTCTTCAACATGCTTAACGAAATGAATAAGATTATCAAGGTTTATAACGTTTTTTCCATATTTATGGAGGATGAAAGTTCTATTGAAATAGAAGTGTTCTGGAAAGGAGAACCTACCGATAAAACAAAAAAGATATTCGACGAACTTATTTACCAAAACATTTATCATAACGGACTAAGCGCTTTTATCGTTCAGGGAATGGGAAAGCACGAAATATTTCACAACATATACGATAAAAATCTTAAATTGCCGGATCTTGATAAAGAAGATTTAATGGTACAGACGAAAAAAATAATTCTCGAAGCCCCTCATATCGGCGGAATAGTAGGCATAGGCGTCCAGTCCGAAGACGAAGTCGAAGGGGTAAAAGGCCTCGTCATAAACAGCGTTCTTACCACACTGTTAAACGTCATCGGCTCTATTAAAGCGATATATAAATATACCAAAGACTTGGAATATTACGCGACGAGGGACGGATTGACCAACCTTTATAACCAGCGCGTCTTTATGGAGTTTTTGCACTATGAAGTAGAAAGGGCGAAAAGGCATAATTCTACCTTCGGCGTAGTATTTATCGACTTCGACAATTTTAAACTTATAAACGATATGTACGGACACAACTTCGGAGATAAATTCTTAAAGGGCATTGCCGATATCTTGGAAAAAGACAAAAGAAACGAAGATATAGCCGCAAGATACGGCGGAGACGAATTTGTAATGATTCTTCCCGGAGCCGGAGAAGAACAGTCTTATATGATAGCAAATAAGATAAGGGAAAATATAAAGGCTTTTACGCTTAAAGACCAAATAACCGGAAAGTCCGTCGGCGCTACCGTTTCCATAGGAATATCTATTTATCCTAATTCTGCTTCAGACGACAAAGACCTATTTTTATTGGCGGACAATATGATGTATAAGGCAAAAAAAGCAGGAAAAGATACCGTATATATGGCCAAAGAGGAAGACGCGGTAGCCGCCTTTAAAGAAGTTTCCGAAAAAAGCAAAATGGTTATGGACGCTTTGGAAAAAGATATAATACTACCCTATTTTCAGCCTATCATAGATATTAAAACCGGAAAACCCGCAGCCCACGAACTGCTTATGAGAATAAAATTAGAGTCTATTTCTTCCGAGGGGAATGAATCCTCCAAGATAATATCAGCCGGAGAATTTATAGAAATAGCCGAAAGCATAGGGATAGCCCATAAATTGGATTTGATACTTCTCGAGAAAGCCTTTAAGAAAATTAAAGACGAAAACTATTCTTTGGATATGTTCATCAATCTTTCCCCTAAATCTTTGATAGTGGCGGATTACGTCAAGACCGTAAAACAGCTGTCTTTAAAGTACCGGATAGATACTTCCAAAATAGTTTTCGAGCTTACGGAAAGAGAGACCGTCAAAAATATCTCCCTTCTCGAAAAGTTCGTCGCAAATCTTAAATACGAAGGGTTTAGGTTTGCCGTGGACGATTTCGGTTCCGGTTTCAGTTCGTTTATGTACCTTAAAAGATTCCCGATAGATTTTCTCAAGATAGACGGCGAATTTATAATGGGCATCTTTGAAGATAAGATGGACAGGGCGGTCGTCGTCAGCTCTATTTCTATTGCAAAAGAAATGGGCATAAAAACTATAGCCGAGTTTATCGAATCTAAAGAGGTTCTTGACGAACTTAAAGAACTTAAAGTCGATTACGCCCAGGGCTATTATACGGGAAAACCGGCGGAAAATTTTGCGAAGTAACTGTTATTTTATCGATATGCATTTCGGAAGTTAATCCGATTCCGCATTTAAATTTGTATTTAATGCAGAATTATCAGAATTTTCCAACGATTCCCTCAATGCTTTTTGTCTTATATGCTCTTCGAGTATTTCTTCGTTTTTTTTCTTTATTTCCATATATTCGAGGACGTCTTCGGCGTTAAACACCCATACTCTTCTTAAAAAATTTTCCATTTCGCGTCTTTCTTTATGTATTAAAGTTATTTTATCGATGAATTCCTGATATCCCATTTTTTTCTTTTTAAGTCCCGCCTTTTTTCTTTTGCGAAGTTTCCTTTTATCCAAAATAATTACCCCCTTTTTATTTTTTTAATTAATATTATAAATTTAGGCGCATTTTTCATTTATATCATAAATTTAGTTAAAGAATTATGAAATTTTTGTTACAATTATGTTAAATTTATGTTAAATTTTTGTTACAAAATTCTTTGAAATATTTAAATAATAAGGTGTTGACGGTTTTTTGCAGCCGCCCGCTTCAAACTTATTTTATTATTGCGAAAATAAGTGTATAATAAAAAAAATAATTAATATTATATGTACGGTTAAAATTATGAATTTAAACTATCCTTTCGTAAGACCTAGAAGGCTTCGCAATTCGCCTCAAATATTAAAATTAGTTCAGGAAACAAAGTTAGACCCGTCAAAGTTTATCATGCCTTATTTCGTTTCTCACGGAAAAGGGATCAAGGAACCTATAGGCACTATGCCGGGCCAGTTTCGCTATTCTATAGACGAACTTTTAAAAGAACTTAAAAAAGTCGAAGATTTAAAAATAGGAGGCATACTTCTCTTCGGCATTCCGGAGCATAAAGACGAATTTGCGTCCGAGGCTTATTCGGATAACGGAATAATGCAGCAGACCTTGAAAGCCGTAAAAGACAGGTATCCCGATATTTTAATTATTAACGACGTATGTATGTGCGATTATACTTCGCACGGTCATTGCGGGATAGTCGACGAAAAAGGATACGTTAAAAACGACGAAACCTTGGAATATCTTGCGAAAATTAGCATTTCCTACGCAAAAGCCGGTTCTGATATTATAGCCCCTTCGGACATGATGGACGGAAGGATAAGAAAAATTAGGGAATCTTTAGACGAAGAAGGCTTTGTAAATAAACCTATAATGTCTTATTCTTCAAAATATGCTTCCGCATTTTACTCTCCATTTAGAGATGCCGCCGACTGTTTTCCTAAATTCGGCAACAGAAAATCATATCAAATGGATCCGGCTAATTCCGACGAAGCGGTGCTGGAAACCGAGCTTGATTTAGAAGAAGGCGCGGACATCATTATGGTAAAACCCGCTTTAAGCTATCTGGATATAATTTACAAAATAAAACAGACTTTTAAAAGACCTCTTGCCGCTTATAATGTATCGGGAGAATATTCCATGATAAAAGCCGCCGCTAAGCTGGGTTATATCGACGAAGAACTTGCGGTTTTAGAAACGCTTACTTCTATGAAAAGGGCGGGCGCCGATATTATTATAACCTATTTTTCACTGTATGCAGCAAAACTGATCGGATAAATTTCTAAATATATCTTAAACCACCGTTAAAACTATTGAAATCGCTTTAACATACAACAAATTTAATCGTACTATTTTTAGAGCTATAAAAAAATTTAATTATAATATTTAAGGAGAAAACTAACCGATGAAAATATTGGTAACGGGCGGAGCCGGATTTATAGGCAGCCATATCGTCGATATGCTTGCTGATAATAATCATGAGGTTGCGATAATCGATAATCTTTCGAGCGGTTTCGAATATAACGTCAATAAGGCTGCAAAATTAATACGGCTGGATATTAACGATTTTAACGGCATTGAAAAAATATTTTCGGAAGAAAAGCCAGATATAGTATATCATTTAGCGGCTCAGATAGACGTCAGGAAGTCGGTTGCCGACCCTATTTTCGATGCCCGGACCAATATTATGGCGACCGTTAATTTAATTAAAATTTCTAACGATTTTAAGATTAAAAAGTTTATTTTTTCTTCAACCGGCGGAGCTATATACGGAGATACGGACGACAGGCCTACAAAAGAAACTCATGCGGAATGGCCGCTTTCTCCTTACGGCATAGCAAAGCTTACCGCCGATAAATTTTTAAATTTTTATCATGAAGTTTACGGATTAAAATATATTTCTCTGCGTTACGGCAACGTATACGGTCCTAGGCAAAATCCGCACGGCGAAGCGGGAGTAGTCGCTATTTTTTTAAATAAAATGCTAAAAAACGAGCAGCCGGTAATAAACGGAGACGGGGAGCAGACAAGAGATTACGTATATGTTAAAGACGTTGCCGAAGCGAATATTTTAGCTCTTAAATATATTGATAAAGTCGGCATATATAATGTCGGAACTTCGACAGAAATCAGCGTTAACGCTTTATTTGAAGAAATTAATAAAAATTTTAATAAAAGTTTTAAACAGGTTCACGGTCCTGCTAAGCAGGGAGAACAGAAAACAAGCTGTTTAGATTTCGGAAAGATAGAAAAAGACCTTGGTTTTAAGCCTAAAGTAAATTTCGGCGAAGGTATTAAAATGACATATGAATGGTTTAAAGATAACCGTCATATGTTGGATTTGTGATACTGACAGAATTGCGCAGAAAGGAAAATGTGTCAGATTTTATTTTCCGTATATGTAAAAGTGAAGTAATATGAAAAGCTGCTTGCGGAAAATTAATCTGACACATTTTCCGAAAAAATAAATTTCTATTGCAGGATTAAGGAGCAAAAAAAGGAGCAAAAAAAATGTTGACAAATTATTAAAAATTTTGTTATTATTAAAGTTTCTAAATATTGCGGGATTTTGGGAATTTTTTTGACTTGCTGGCGTAGCTCAATGGTAGAGCAGCTGATTTGTAATCAGCAGGTTGCGGGTTCGATTCCCATCGCCAGCTCCATATATAATATTTGGGAACAATTTTTACCTTTTTAAGATTTAAATAGGATTGGGCGTTAAGGAGAGGTGCCCGAGCGGCTAAAGGGAACAGACTGTAAATCTGTCGGCGCGAGTCTACGAAGGTTCGAATCCTTCCCTCTCCACCATTTAAGTCTTTATATAAGTATGAAATGCAATATAAATATATTTCAATATTCGGTAAATATTATTGAAATATGAAGTTAAGGTTTAAAATATTTTTTAATGCGGGAATAGCTCAGTTGGTAGAGCGTCAGCCTTCCAAGCTGAATGTCGCGGGTTCGAACCCCGTTTCCCGCTCCAT
>JAJYPL010000042.1 GCA_021795355.1 bacterium
CTTCTTTAATGTTAAATTTTTTTATCATTTTTAAAAGAATGTAAGGAACAAATATCGTTCTTACGAAAAGCGTTAAAAAAGCGACAAGATATAAATCTACGCTTTGCGCTTCTATTCCCAGAATCAGAGTCAGGACGAATATTAAAAACGACTGGAAACCGTAAGCGTGTATATAAAACGAAATCCATCTCGAACTCAGCATTACGAACGAGGACAGAAGAACCAGCGAAACCAGAAGGTCTTCGATAACGTAAATGTAAAGCGGCATTGAGTATCCAAGCATTTTTTAAAATCCTTTGTATTGAAAAGTCATTATGGCAAGCACGCTTAAAACGAACGCGGCGCCGAAATATTCCTGATATCTGAAAAACCTTAATCTTGAAATTGCAGTATCTATCACGGCGGCAATTACCCCTATTGCAAGCATTTTTATAATAAGGCTTACTATAGCTATAATAAGAGAAACGGGGGCATGATTCACGGCTAAACCCCATGGGAAAACCAAAACGTTCAAAAAAATAACTAAAAGTAAAAACTGCTTCATGTATCCCGCCCATTTTAATAATGCCAGATAAGGTCCGGAGTATTCTAAAATCCTCGCTTCCTCAATCATGCTCATCTCGGCATGGGTGGATGCGTTAATAGGTCTCCTGTCCGTATCGGCTAAAAAGAGTAAGAAAAAAGCGGCGATTATCATAAAATGCGGCGAACTGAAATAAAGAGGCAGAGATGCGGTTATAGTATGAAGCATTACATACGGAAGAGTCGATTTTGCGATTAAAGCAACGCCAACAAAAACAAGAATGAGGGTAGGTTCGGAAAGAATGGCAAGAAGGGTGGATCGCGAAGAACCTAACCCGCCGTAACTTGTGCCTAGGTCAAGTGACGCAATATTTATAAAAAACGATGAAAGAAAAAATAGAAACGCTCCGCCCAGCATATCGCCCATGAAACCAAGAGGAAGCGGATATGCAGTTAAAACCGGAATCAGAAGGGTTATTAGTATCATCGAAATAAAAGAAACAAACGGAGCAGACTTAAAGATAAACGATGCGTCCTTCGGTATTAAAATTTCTTTATGGAAAAGTTTATAGAGGTCGTAATAGGGCTGGAAAACAGACGGTCCCGTCTTTCCTTCTATGATTTCTTCTACTTTCGATATAAAACCTGCGATAAAAGGGGAACATGCAATTACGGTAAGAACTTGAAAAACTTGAAAAAAGGTAGAGCTTAAGTATAAATTTATATGGCTTTCCATGATAGGCTAATAATCCTTTTCAACATTACGTTAATTCAATAAAACTAATTAATATTCAATACTGCGTAAATAATATGTAATGTAGGAGTCATTAGCCTTTTTGTCTTTATTAAGACAAGGCGATTAGGCAAACCCCATTGCCTTTATTTTAATTTTAGTATATGACTAATAAATTGTCAATAAAAAACATAGCATAAAAAAACATAGCGTTAAAACCCTAACTATCTAAATAAAAGGTAAATTTGATTAATTTATAAAATCGTTGTATATTAAATTAATGGGATTATTTGGAAAAATTTTTTTTGCGGTTATAATATATTTATTTTTAGAAATTTACGTATTTATTGAAGTTGCTGAAAAAATAGGATTTCTTTCGGCAAGCGGTCTTTTAATTTTTTTCAGCATTGCAGGCTATATAATAACAAAAAAAATAAAATATATCGCTTTCCAAAATGCCGTTGCCGATATAAGTAACGGAAAAATTTTAAATAAAAATTTAATTAAATCTATAGCTTTTTTTATCTCAGGGATATTGTTTTTTATTCCAGGGTTTATTAGCGATTTTATTGCGCTCCTTTTTTTAATTCCTTTTTTAAATTACTATATAATTTATTTTATATTTAAATATTTTAAAAATAGGATAAAAGGTAATTTTTATACTTATTATCATTTCAATAATGCGACATACGAATATAAAGCAGACGAAGAATCAACTTGCAGCAAACTTCCTGAGTTAGAAAATAAAGAGGATTCTAATAAAAATTAGATTGCCATATTATATATCGCCTCATTCTGTAATTTCGTGATTTTTGCGGCCGCCCTTTTTGAAAGGTCATAAAGTTTCCGAAGAACTTCAAACTCTATAGGTGTTTTTTCGGCGCATCCCTGAATTTCGATAATTTTTTGACTGCCCGTCAGTATAAAATTAAAATCCAGATCGGCTGTCGAATCTTCCGAATAATCCAAATCTACCAGAATTCTTTCGTTTACTATGCCTATGCTTATTGCGGCGACGGAATCGTAAAACGGCATTTTTTCGATTTTTTCCTGTTTTATAAGATTTAAAAACGCTAAGTGTGCGGCTACATAAGCGCCGTTTATGGAAGCAGTCCTTGTTCCGCCGTCGGCGCTTATAACGTCGCAGTCTATCAGTATGGTAATTCCCGGAAAATATGAAAAATTAATAACCGACCTGAGCGATCTGCCGATTAACCTCTGTATCTCCTGTGCTCTTCCGTTAACTTTTCCTTTAGAAGAATCCCTCGGTATTCTGCTTTGCGCTGATCGCGGAAGCATCGAATATTCCGCCGTAAGCCAACCCTCTTCTTTATCTTTTAAAAACGGCGGCACCTTATAATCTACGGATGCGGTACATATTACTTTTGTGTCTCCGGTTTCTACTAAACATGAACCTTCGGCATATTTCATGTAACCAGGAGTAATAATCATTGGCCTCATTTCATCGTCAGCTCTGTTGTTATTTCTTAACATTTTTATTTATTCTCCCAATTTTTATTTTTTATGAAAAATACGTAGAGGTCTTTTAAGTTTAACGCATTTAGCAGCTGCACTCCCAGCAATGAGCACAGAGCAGGTATATCGTTTAGCATTGAATCCTTATCGGAAATTACCGTCAATATATCGTTTTGATTTAACGCTTTAAGTTTATGGACGACCGCCCATACAGGAGGGCCTCAGCAAAGTCCTCTGATATCTAGTGCGTTAACGCCGTAATTTAAACACTGTTTGTTCTCCATTTTTACTCCTTTTAATTTGATTAATTAAGTTTTTATCTGCCGAATTAACTTATTTAACCTTTATCGCCGCATCTAAAATACCGTTAATAAAAGCCGGGGATTCGTCGTTTCCAAATTTTTTTGCTATTTCTACGGCCTCGTTAATAACTACGTTTTTTGGAGTTTCAGGTGCGAAAATAATCTCATAAATAGAAAGTCTTAATAAATTTCTGTCAATGCGGGACATTCTTTCTATGCTCCAATTTTTGGAAATATTTTTTATTACTTCGTCGATTTTTTTTAAATTTATCAGCGTTCCTTTAACTATGGAAGAAAAAAAGTCGAATATTTCCGCCGTATCTTTCTTTTTATTTAAGTCTTCTTTTGCCTTTATAAATCCGTCTCTCTTTAGGCTTTCCACGGCAAAATCGTTATAAAATCTGCTTATTTTATAATCTAAGTTGCTTATATCGCCGTCTTCTTCATATAAAAATTGCAGCGCCAGCTCTCTTGCTTTTCTTCTTTTGGTCATATACGGCTTATTTTATTTTCAGCTCTTCTTAATTTTTGCATAAAGACTTGCCATTTCGACCGCAGACATTGCGGCATCGAAACCTTTGTTGCCCATCTTGGTTCCGGCGCGCGATATAGCCTGCTCGATTGATTCGGCGGTTATAATTCCGTAACTTACCGGAACGTTATAATGAATCGAAAGTTCGGAAATTAATTTAGTAACTTGATTAGATAAGAGGTCGAAATGTGTAGTTTCGCCTCTTATTAAAGTTCCTAAGCATATTACGGCGTCAAATTTTTTTGATTCCAGCAGCATTTTTACCGCCATAGGAATTTCAAACGCACCAGGAACTTTTACGACGGAAACGTTATCATCCGCAGCGCCCGCTCTTTTAAGATAATCTAAAGCTCCCGACAAAAGTTTGCCGTTAATAAAATCGTTGAATCTCGATATAACTATACCGAACTTAAAACCGGCGGCTTTAAGCTCTCCTTCGATCAAATTAAAACCGTGCATTCCCATTGCATACTCCCTTAAATTAAATAATTAAATTATACTTATAGTTTTACTTAATTTTCAACAGATGTCCCATCTTTTCTTTTTTAGTTTCAAGATAGTGTTTATTAGTTTCGTTAGGGCATATCTCTATGGGAACCCTTTCGACTACGCTTAGTCCGTATCCTTCAAGCCCTATTATTTTTTTCGGATTATTAGTCATAAGCCTCATTTTACCTACTCCGATATCGACCAAAATCTGAGCGCCGACGCCGTATTCCCTTAAATCGGCCTTAAATCCCAATTTTTCGTTGGCTTCGACGGTATCGTAACCTTCATCTTGAAGATTATACGCTTTTAATTTATTTACCAAGCCTATTCCCCTGCCTTCCTGCATTAAATAAAGTATTACGCCTTTACCTTCCTCGTCTATCATTTTCATGGCCGTCTTTAACTGATCTCCGCAGTCGCACCTCATAGATCCGAAAATATCTCCCGTAAGACACTGCGAATGTACTCTTACCAAAACGGGCTCGTCTTTGTTAATTTCTCCTTTTACCAAGGCTATATGCTCTTTAAAGTCTATATCGTTAGAATAAGCAATAATTTTGAAATCACCGGCAAATTCGGTAGGGATTTTCGATTCGACAAGCCGCTTAACGTGTTTTTCATGTTTTAACCTGTAATTTATCAAATCTTTAATAGTTAAAATTTTAATATCGAATTTTTTTGAAAACTCTATTAAATCAGGCATCCTCGCCATAGTTCCGTTGTCGTGCATTATTTCGCATATAACTCCGTATGG
>JAJYPL010000043.1 GCA_021795355.1 bacterium
GTTAAATATTTATTTGGAGCTAATGCCAATAAAATTCAAAAATACGTCTTTAATTCCAATAAATTCAAGGAAATAGTCGGAGCAAGCAAAATTATCGAACGATTAAGCGATGGTTTTGGTTTATTCGGCAGCGCAAATGATAAAAAATATAACGCCGAAATAATTCAGAATACTACCGGAAGTTTTAAAGCGATATTTTCCGATTTAGAATCCTTAAACAAATTTATAATAGATTTTAATAAAAAACTTGCGATTAATGCTCCAAACCTCCTTGTAACACAAGCGGTTTTACAAAAAGAAGAATCCGAGATAAACAATAATTTCACCTCGGTACTGCAGGAAATAGACGACAAACTTTCGACAAATAGAAATTTCCCCGATATTTTAGACTATTCTCCTATGATAGCCGAAATAGATCCCGCTTCCGGCTTTTCGGCGGTAAAATCCGTAAAAATAGATGGCGAAGTCGTTAATTCCGAAGATATTTTAGAAGACGGCTATAAATCTGCGGACTTTGAGAAATGCGTAAAATTAAGTTTGTTTAAAAACTTCGGAGGCATGTCGTTTAGGTCGTTTTTCGGCGATATAAATATAGCCGGTATTTGCGATGAAGAAGAAAATGATTTAACTAATTTAAATTTTAAATTTGAATCGGAGTTTGACAAAATTAAAAACGCAAAAAGCCTTATTGCCGTAGTCCATTCCGATGGAAACGGCACCGGATTTTTAAAAAAGGATATTTTTAGTAAAAAAAATAAAGACGGAGAAAATTTTGATAATAAGAACGATTATAAGGAATTTTCATATAATCTCAATAAAGCGGTTAAAGAGTCAGCTGGTTACGCAATCGTAAAAACATTTAAAGATTTAATAAACGAAAGTAACCGAACATTACCTTTCAGGATATTTACGCTTAGCGGCGAAGATTTTAATTTTGTATGCCAACCTGATTACGTATTCGAACTTTTAAGAAATTATATGCTAAAATATGAGGAGTTAACGTCGAAATATCTCGAAAAATTTCTTAAAAAAGCCGGAATTACAAAAATGACTACTACCGCCGGTATTTCTTTTTCAAAAAGCCACTTTCCTTTTTATATGTCTTTTGATATGGCGGAAAGTTTATGCGGCAAGGCTAAAAAAATTACAAAAGAAAATATTAATATTAACGGCGGCAAACAATACGAAGTACCCGGCGCTCTATTGTTTCATTCTATACAGTCAAGCTATTTTAGCGATTTAGACCATATTATGGACAAAGAAAGAAAATCCCACGATAAATCGATAGATTTTTTATTTGGACCATATGCTATTAGCGCAGGGCATTCTTATGGATTTACGTATCCGGATATAGGACTGCTTATAGAAACGGCAAAATATTTAAAAGAAAAAAAGGGTTTAAGGAGCGCTTTCAGAGAAGCATTATCCATAATAAATATGGAAGGCGAAAAATTAGGATTAAGTTTTTTAAAAAGAGCAAGAGAAGTTAATCCAGAACAGATGGAACTACCGCTGAACAATATCAAAAAACTTAATGATACCGATTATTACAAGAAGAGTTTAAAAAAGTCGGCAATATACGACCTAATTTCTATTGAAAGCTCAATAGACGCAAAATGGGGCATATAAAAATATGGGAGACATAAGAGGAAATTTTATTTTTAAATTCTTAAGCGAATGGCACTGCAGTAGCGGTTTGACGGGAACTTCGGAAATCGATTTGACGGTAATTAAGGATGACGAAGGATTTCCTTATATTCCGGGACGAACCATAAAAGGCTTATTGAGGGATTTTGCCCAAAGCACATTCGAATCTTCAGAAGAAGACAAATGGGGCAAATTTATAGAAAATGTATTCGGCAGCGAAGGAGACAAACATGGGAAAGTGATATTTTCTAATGCCTTAATTTCCGATAATCTAAAAAAAGAAATACTAATGCTAAAAGATAAAAATAAACCTGCGGTTCAATATATTTACACAAGAAGAACATTTACTAAAATTGACGAAAAAACCGGAACCGCCGAAGATAAAACTCTTAGAAGTATCGAGTTTGTTATTCCGCTTATTCTGGTTTCGGAATGGTATTGCTTAAGCGATATTTTCACGGAAGATATAGATATGCTCAAAATATGCGCTAAAGGCGTAAAGAGATTAGGTCTTAATAGAAATAGGGGTTTCGGCAGATGTGAATGCTTAAGTATCGAATCGATAAAAGACGATAAATAATTTTAAATATAGTATTATGATTAATAAATTTTTTAAAATTAAATTAGATTCCGATTGTATATTAAAGTCGATTTCCGCTACCGAAGGAGTTCCGGAATCTTTAAGTTTTATACCCGGTTCTTTAATACTCGGCATAACCGCTCAGTATTATAATGAATTCCCAAATCCATTCGATATATTTCATAGCGGAAAAGTAAAATTCGGTAATGCCTTTGTTTATATTGACGGCAAGCCTTCTTTAAAAGCCCCTTTGAGCTGGCATTATCCAAAAGACGAAGAAAAAACTGAAAAAATAGTTGGGGCGCATCTTGTCGAAGGATACGACGATCTGGAAAAACGGCTAAATGATAAACAGCCTAAGCAGATACGGGAAGATTATATAGACATCAAATTTAATACTCTTTATACCCCCGATTATAATTTTCAGCTTAAATCCGCATTTGACGCAAGACTTGGAAGGAGCAAAGACGCTTCTATGTTCGCCTATGAAACTTTAAAAAAGGGAACCGAATATCTTTTTGAAGTGGCTTTCGATTCCTCTATTCCGGAATCCGACGTTGAAGCGGTAGGAAAAATATTAGCCGGCAGGCATTTTATAGGAAAGTCTAAAACGGCGCAATTTGGCAGTATAGATATTATGCCTTATGATTTAAAAATTATCGGCAAATCTTTTAACTCTATATCCGATGCGGTGTTTTCCGTTTCGGAAAACTCGAATGATGACTTAATATTTTTATATGCCAAAAGCGATCTGGTTTTAAATAACGAATACGGGTTTAATAAAGTAGATTTAGATTCCCCTGTTGTTTTAGGAATAAATTCCGGTAGAATATCTCATAAAAAAACGTATGTCGATTACAGAAAATTTAATATGTTTAACTTTGCCGTTAAACGAAGGATGCCTATGAGGACGGCAATAAACGCGGGTAGCGTCATATGTATCGAAAGGGTAGATAAAACAGAAAAAGAGACGTTAATTTCTAAAAAGGTAATATACGCCGGAAATTATTTAAGCGAAGGGTTTGGAGAAATTTACGTTAATCCACCTTTTTTATTTAAAAAGGAATATACAGGGCTGAATAAAGCAGTTTGCGGATATGAATCCGAAAATAAAAACGTTCGATTATGCAATGCTTTTATAATTGATAATAACGAGAAAAAAGTTTTAAAATATCTCAATTCAAAAATAAATGAAAAATTCATTGTAGATCAATCTTTAAAACTTGCCGAAGAAATACATAATGATGCTAATAAACGTAAATTTGACAAAATTACGAAAAGCCAGTGGGGAGCCGTTAGGGGTATAGCTAAACAATACGGTAAAGATAAAATTTTGCTGATTGATAAAATAAAAGAATATACCGGACACGGAGTTGCGCACGATATATGGGAAAGTACAGGCGCAAGGGAAATTCTAATAGAAAAATTAGATAAGCATAAGGGCGATTCGTCTTATAATTTTACGATTGCCATAGAATATTTAGCTAAATTGTTTTCATTGGATATAAAAGGAAAAAATAGAGGAAATTATTAATGGAACACGAATCTTGTATTTATAAAGATAGATTTTTGGGGACTTTTTTAATTGAAGCGGCAACTCCTTTTAAAATATGCTCCGACGATTATTCCGTTATTATAGATAGTCCTGTATTAACGGATATAAACGGCTTACCTTTGATTCCGGGCACGTCTCTGGCGGGTGTGTTAAGAAGAACACTGTCGGATTATTGTAAAAAGGATACGGATCAAGAACAAAATTCCGTCGGCGATATTTTTGGCTATGCCGAAGGCGATAACGGAAAGGGCTCAAGAATAATGTTTTCCCATGCAATAATTGTAGATAAAGACGGCTCACCCGTTATAGATATACCGGAAAATTTAAACGATTTTTTGAATCTTTTCGTTTCAGGCAGTCTTCCCGTGCGGGAAAGAAATGCCGTTAACGGCAAGGGAACAACTATAAAACATTCAAAATTCGATGAGCAGATTGCGCCGAAGGGTTTAAGGTTTGTATTTGAAATAGAATTTAAAGGCAATAGCGGCGACCATAAAGACGCAAAAACTTGGAACAACGTTTTAAACTTCATAAAGTCGGATAATTTTAGACTTGGCGGCGGAACAAGGCATGGGTTTGGGTTGTTTAAATTGATAAACTTAAGAGAAAACATATATAGATTGAACGACCAAAAAGAACTTAACGAATATTTAGACCGCTGTTTCTTATCTGGAGCAAAAGAACTTTTTGACGATTATGAAAATAATTTAAAAAATAATAATACAATTTTACTTACAGGCGACGGCGGAACAATAGAATATAAGTTAAAATTAAAACCGAGAGATTTTTTTATTTTTTCTTCAGGTTATGGTTCCGAAGACGCCGGTGCGGACATAACCCCGCTTAAAGAAATTACAATAAGTTATAATAAAGATAAGCCCGATAAAATATATTATGTTTTACCGGCTTCAAGCATAAAGGGGGCTATTTCTCACAGAATCGCGTTTCATTATAATGCGATTAAAAAAATCTTTACAGATAAAATAGATAAAGAAAAAAT
>JAJYPL010000044.1 GCA_021795355.1 bacterium
AAGATGCATTTGATGTTTTCGGCGATATAAACTTAGCTTATAATGCACATCTTTATGCAGGATACATCTTTACAAATAAGCAGGAAGATGATATGTTCAGAACCGGTTTGTACTTTGCATTCTAATCAAACAACGCAATTATAATTGCAAATCTACAAATAACTTAAAGCGGAAAGTGAATAACTTTCCGCTTTTTTCTTTTAATAAATAAAGGTGTCAGATTTATTCACTGCGGCGGGCATAAAAGCTTCGCTTTTATAAGCGCCCGCCTCCGTATTCTTACTCCCGGCTGCTTTTGCCGGTTTTTTCTTTTCCCTCGTTTTCCTTCTATCCTATTCCCATAAATTATTATTATGTAAACAGTTAAGTAGACTTGATTAACTTAAAAAAATAAAATATAATAATATTCAGTTTTAATAATAAAGATAAAAGATGAATTAACTTAGTAACTTAATTTTAAATATTAGCGAGATTTTTAAAATGAATACTAATTATAATTATAAAAATAGAATTGAATCTAATCCGGATATTATGTTAGGAAAACCCGTTATTAAGGGAACACGGATAACTTTAGAGTTTATTTTACGAAAATTGTCCGAAGGGTTGTCTATAGATGAAATATTGCTTGCATATCCTAACTTGACAAAAGATGATGTTATGGCTAGTTTATCTTATTCTGCGGATGTAATAGGGGAGGAAGAACTTATTGCCTCTTAATATTACCGCAGATGAAAGTGTAATTTTCAGATAATAAAAAGCTTAAGAAAATCTGGGTTTGATGTATATGCTATCGTTGAAAAAGCAAGCGGAGTCACTGATAAAAAAGTGATAGAGATATCGATAAAAAATAATTCCATTATTTTAACTGAAGATAGTGATTTCGGTGAATGGGTATTTTCACATAAAGAAAAAACTATCGGAGTAATTTTTTTTAAGATACAAATCTTGCGATTTACAAATAATAATAATTGCACTCATTAAAGTATTGCAAAATTATGGGGTTTCTTTGATTAATAAATTTACTGTTATAACATCGAAAAAAATTAGAATTAGGAATATGTAATAACGCAGGTGGCGTCAGATTTATTCCATTTCGGCGGGCATAAAAGCTTCGCTTTTATAAGCGCCTGCCTCCGTATCCTCACTCCCACATGCTTTTGCGGTTTTTCTTTCCTTTTTTCCTCTATCCCCCATATTTTGTTATTATGTAAACCGTTTAAAATTTCTTAAACTTATTTAATTTTTTTTATTACGTATTATGATATAATATAAAAATATATAAGTTTTAAATTATCAAAATATTTCATAGGAAAAGTCTTAAATTTATATTCTCAATAATATGCAGTTTAACGGCTTTGAAATAAAAATATCGAGACATGCAGGAAGAAGAATTAAACTTTACGGTATTTCAGAAATTGATATTTTTAAATCTGTTGAAAAATATTTAACGGAAAAATTTTATGATTCAGGCAATTATGAGTTAGTAAATAATGAATTGGCGAAAAAATATGGTTAGCCGATAAAAATTTGCTTTACGATAGAGAATGAAAAAATTACAATTATAACGGCATATCCGTTAAAAATTAAAAAATTGGAGAAGTCATGAAAGTTTCGTACGATAAAGAAGTTGACGCAGCTTATATTAAACTTTCCGGAAAGAAGCCTCAAGGCGTGATAGAGGTGCAAGAAGGACTAAATATAGATATTACGGATTCCGGCGAGATTGTGGGAGTGGAAATCCTGAATGCTTCCAAAAAAATACCCCTTAAATCATTACATACTTACGAATTTTATCCATATAAAAACAATATAAATAATAAGGGTGTCAATAACTGCGCTTAACAAATAAAAAAATAAAGGTGTCAGATTTATTCATTCTCCACTTCCGCCTGCTTTTGCCGGTTTTATTTTTATTTTCCGTTTTAATTTTCTTGACAATACTTAAAAATTACTATTTAATAAATAACAATAGCGTTGTAATTTTTTAAATAAAGTAAAAAAATATTAAGGGGGCATTAAAGATTATGAATAAGAAATCAATTTTTTTAATATTATTAGTCTTGTTTTCGGCAGTCGTTCTTTTTTCAGGTAAATCGTATGCTTACGGTTCAAATTTTAACAGTTTTTACGTCGGAATTAACGGCGGATTTTTGCAGACCGGACCAAGCGGATTGTCTTCCAAAACCGGCGGAACTTATAATATTTCGGCAGGAAAGGACGTAAATATAAATAATCTTATTTTAGGCGGCGGCGTTATGCTGGGATATTCCGATAACGGCACTTGGAGCGGCGAATCGATGAATTCCGTTTATTACGGCGCCTTTGTAAAAGGCGGCTATGATTTAAATAATAATCTTATGCCTTTTATAAAAGTCGGTTATATAGGCGATTCGTTTAACGGTTCTCACGGCTTAGGCAACTCAACCGAAAACGGCGTATTGTATGGAGCCGGAGTAAAATATATGATTAATAGACCGTGGGGCGTTACCGTGCAATATGTAGGTTCTTCTCTGTCCGGCGGCGGCAATAATTATCCTAATATAAGAATCAACAGCTATATGATAGGCGTAGATTATAGTTTCTAGGAAATATTCGCAAGATTTATCTCAAGATATTTATTTAACTCCGGCGTTTATAAAAGCAAAGCTTTTATAAACGCCGGAGTATGCATTTTACAGCCGTCCTTGTTTTTATTTAATTTTTAAAATATTTAATTAATAAAGGTGTCAAATTTAATTAAAATCGATGAGAGAGAAGTCTCGGAAGCAATATCGAATTTATTGAATCCGGAAGAAATTATCGAAACCCATATATCCCGCGTTTATCTTACCGATAAATTTGCATACAAGCAAAAAAAAATCGTTAATTTCGGCTTTGTCGATTACACCTCCCTTGAAAAAAGGATTTATTTCGCTAAAAAAGAGCTGTCTTTAAACAGGCGTGCATGTTCCGGAATTTATACGGACTTATTGGAATTAAGGAAAAAAAAGGACCGCTATTTTATAGGTTTTAAAGGCGGGAAACTCATAGACGTTTTGGTAAGGATGAAAAGAGTGAATCCGGCTTTTTTTCTAAGCAGTATCATTTCGGGATATGGCGGATTAAGTTCTGCAAATATAAATACAGACGATATTTTAAAAAAAACGGCAAAAAAAATATATTTATTTCATAAAAACGCACGTAAGTCTAAAAGGATTTCCAAATTCGGCAGTTACGAGGTTTACAGGGCAAACTGGGACGATAATTTTCGAACCGTAAAAGAATATTTAGGCGCTGCAGATAATAAAAATTTAATAAATAGCGCTTTCTTCGCTTTTATCGATTCTCTGCTTTCGTCGCGCCTGTTTTTGGAATTCTTGCGTTTGCGGGCTGAAAGCGGTTTCGTAAGGGATGTTCACGGCGATTTAAGAATGGAGCATATAGCGGTTTTAGACGGCAGCCGCGTTAACGGCGTCTGCCTTATGGACTGCGTTGAATTTGACGAAAGATACAGATGCCAGGATATATATTTAGATATCGCTTTTTTGCTTATGGATTTTGAATTTAACGGAAATTTTTATGAATCCGTTAAATTTTTCGGCTATTATAAAAAATGTTTTAATTATTTAAAATTTATTGCGCCGTTTGAGCGGTATGAGCATTTCGTAATACCTCTTTTTAAAGCATACAGGGCGATAGTAAGATGCAAAATTTCGCTTCTTTCCGTTTCTAAAACTTCCGCAAAGGAAGACCGGCGCTTGAAAGCTATAAAATATTTTAAATTGGCGGTTTTTTATCTTGCATCCGCCGCAAAACCGGTCGTAATTCTTAACTGCGGTCTTTCTGGCAGCGGAAAGTCTTTTCTTTCCCGCCTGCTTTCGTCATGGTTTTATGCCCGCGTTTTTTCTACGGACGAAATCAGGCACGCTTTATACGGTTCCGCCGAAAAGTCGGTAAAATATTCCGCAGAAGCCAATTCTAAAGTTTACGGAACTATGCTCGAAGAAGGTTTAAAAGAATTTGAAAAATGCAAAAATGCAGCGGATAAAGCGGCTAAAGACAATGCCGATAATGCCGGAAATACATATAATTCGGCAGAATCGGGCGAAATTGAAGGCGTAAGCGGAGACGCAGATTTAAACGGAAGAGGCGGAGGAGGAGCAGGCGGAGGAGTAATATTCGACGCTACGTTTTTAAAGCGTTCACACAGGGAAAAGATAATCGGCGCTTTTAATAAAAAAGACTGTATTTTTATATTGGTATATTCAAAAATATACGACGAAAAAGAAGAAATTATATTAAAAAGGCTTGAGGGCAGGTTCGGAACGGCGGAAGAAAGCGGCTTAAACGATTATTCCGAAGCCGACGCCTCCGTTTATTTTAATCAAAAAACTTATTTAGAAGAGCCTGCGGAAAGCGAGCTTAAGCCTTTGCTTAAGCCTTCAACGGAAGCGGACGGCGTTAATTCGTTTTATTCCGATACAGTTACCCCTTTTTTCATTCAAATCGATGCCGCCGACGAACTGAAAGACAGATTTAACGCATTGATGAACGGACTGCAAATATAAAATATATTATTTATTCGGCTTTTTAAGCGTATTTAAAAAGCAGGTTTAATTTTATATTATAAATTTTTCGTTAACTAAGCCTAAACTGGTGCCCCCGACCGGAATCGAACCGATGACCAAAGGTTTAGGAAACCTCTGC
>JAJYPL010000045.1 GCA_021795355.1 bacterium
CGGAAAAAGCTACACGAGAAGCCTCTTAACGGTTAAATTTCCGAAAGTTCAACCAGCTTCGGCAGGTTCTTGCCCTCCCCTGCCGATTTCAATTTTATTCGGTTTCGAATGGTGCGTTAAGCATGGATTATAAGGAGTTTAAAATGCTTAGAATATTAACCATAGCGATTATGATTTTAAGTTTAATTTTAACGGCTGCAAACGCTTCGGCGTTTAAATTGCCGAAACTTAAAATTATTTACATCAAACCACAGTCTTATTCAGCCCGCATAGTCGGCAAAACGAACGGTCTGCCGGTCTTGACGGTTGATTTTACAAATAGGCCTCTATGGAAGGTCCTGCAGGACGTCTCGAACGATACCGGTTACGTTTTTACGACGAAAGGCGTAAACTTGGCAAAAAAAGTAAATTTAAAAGGCAGGTATAATTTTGCAGTCCTGCTCTCCAAACTGTTTAACGGGAAAGGGGAAAATACAACGGTAAATTTAAAAACTAAGAGGGTCCATATATGGCGGTAATTTATATAGAACAGGCCGGAATTCAGTTTGAACTTAAAAACGGCGAGAGAACCGTATCGGCTCAAGGAGTAGAGGGACTATCCGGACTAGTTTACGTAACCGGAAGCGAAATTAAAAGATACCCGAAAAATGCGGAAAAAATCGCAAGAAGGGTAAAAAACAAGTCTTATGTAATAGATGATGAATTTGTTTATTATTACAAAGGCGAAGATATCGACAATTTTAAAGACTGCGCGATTTCGCCCTATCAGGTCCTAATTAACGGGTTTTTGAAAAAGAAAGGCATATCCGGGACGGTACTTTTCGTTGACGGCAATAAAGACGCGGTAATAGTTTCTTTAATACAAGAGGGAGAATTTAAAGAGTTTTCTATTAGCAATTCGTCTTTGTTTAACGAGACTCTCTCCGGAGTAAAGAAATTCGTCGCGAAGAAATCTATTAAAATCGATACGGTCGTGATGAATGACGAGTTTTATAAAGTAATGTTTAAAAATACTCCCGTTACGGTTTTAAGCCCTACGGAAATACTCGAATATGCCCAAGATTTTCAGGCGCCCGTTTTTAAAAAAATAGAGGATATTAAAAAGAAAATCCAAAAAGAAAAAGATAAGAAGCTGAATATGCTCTTAGCTTTTTCGCTCTTTATATTTGTTATAAATTTGGGCGCCGGTCTTTATACTAAAAATTTAAATGACAAATACGATGCGCTAAATAATAGTTTGGCTTTTAAAGACAGTGCTTTAAAACAAAAGCTTAATTTCGAAATAGAAAAGAAGTTTCTGTCTTTTACCAGAAAAAATATGCCGGAAAGCTTAAAAAGAACGCTTTTAAAAACAGGTTCCGTTAAAAATCTTAAAATAGATAATATAGAAGCTAATAATTCTAATTTTACGATAAAAGGAAAGTTTTTGGGCGGTTATAGAAATTTCGTGAAGGGTTATAACGAATTAAAAAAAATAATGTCTGCGGACGCGGTAAATTACGTCGTGTCCGCTCAGGGTAAGGTTTATTTTATGCTTAAAGGGAGAATTAAATGATTAAAATAATAATTTCTGCGCTTTTAATAGTTTTAAGCGTTTTTATATATGCGAAATTATCGAGGCCTCTACGGAATAAACTTGTTTTTAAAGAAAATAAGCATATTGCTTTAATGCAGAAAAACGCAAATTTTAGAAGGCAATTTTATTTGCTTAAGAATATTAAAGAGACGAAAGTTTTTTTAAGAGTGCAAAAGACTTCTACGTACATGTTTACTCTTTTGTCGTTCGTAAATTATTTAAAAAACGAAGGCTTTTCGTTAAAATTTAAACTTAATAAGATAAAACCCGCAAGAACGGCAACGCATACAATTCCTTCGCCTGGGCAAAAAATGTTTAAACCTGTTCGATACGTAAGTTTCGCGGGGTTTAAACCGTATGAAACTAAAACGAAGTTTGCGGGCGTTAAGAAGATAAATATTACGTTAAATTTTAAAGGGTACTACGGACTCGTTCCGATGCTTACGGTTATGGAAAAGCTCTATATGCTCTTTCCTATAAAATATACGAATTTTATCATGAATAGAAAAAGTACGGTAATTAATTTTAATCTATATAGCTTTAAGGGGGTTTAAATGGATATAAACGAGATAATCGAAGAAGGAGAAGAACGCGGGCAAAAGGAGCCGGAAAGTTTAAAACCGAAGAGAAAAAATAAAATTAATAAAAAGTTACTTATTGTTCCTATAGTCTTAATATTAGGCACAGCTGCGTATTTTTACCTGCATAAAAGTACGCCGGCAATTCCTTCGGTTATAACGGGTCCAGCCGGTAAAGCGGTATTTCCGCCGGCAGTCCCGGAGCAGTTTATTAATAAGTCCCGTGCAGTTTCTAAACCGGCTGTAGTTAATAATGCGCCGGTCAACGGTAATACTTCAGCTCCAAACGTTCCGCTAAAAGGAACTAAACAAAACGTTACGAAAAAGGCGGTAAACAATACGTTAAACGACCTTTTTACCGTGAAATATAAGCATAAGGCGAAAAAAACTAATATGCCGGGAGTTCCGAATATACCGCCTAATGCTAACGTTCCGGCTATACCTTTTAATCAAAACCTGCCTAATTTCAATTTAAAAAATATGGCGGCAAAAATTAAGAATATGCAAGGCATGCCGGCTGAAAATAGTTTTAATGTAAGCGGTTACAGCGGGGGATACGTAATAGTAGAGTGCGGCAAAAGTACTAAATATTTGAAAGCTGGTCAGAGCGCCTGCGGCTATACCTTGTTAAAGGCAAACTCGAATGACGCTACTTTTTCCCGTAACGGCAAATTTAAAAAGATTTCTTATTAAGGGGGTTTTATGAAAAAAATATTGATTTCGTTGTTTATTTTACTGTGGAGTCCGTATGCTTTTGCAGGGACGGTTACGATAATAAATCCGGTTTTACATGTTATTAAGAAACCTGTTCCTTTAGCATTAAAACAGGAAACTTCTTTAGAAGGAAATTTGACTATTAAGGAAGCTTTGTCTTTACTTACAAGGGCGACAGGGATTCCGATTGTTATAGTTCACTCAAGTTTTGTCGGTAATAATAAAAATAGTTATTATTATATTCATAAACCTCTTTATATGATTTTAAATGCCGTCGTTAAAGATAACGGTTATGTTTATAAGTATAAAAACGGCGAAATTAAGGTTTACGGCGAGCTCGCCGAGACTTTTAACCTACCTGTTTTTAATATCGATAACGCTTTTAACGCTACGACCGGCGTAAGCAATAATAATAATATGCAGCCCGGACAGAACGGCATTGCCGGAAATACGCAGGCGCAGACCGGAACCGTAAATACGGCAACGCCGGTTTCTTCTACGCAGACCCTTTCGTCCGGCACGGCCAATAATCCGGGCGGGCAGATCACGAGCTCGATGACTTTGACTAAAACCGCCGTTCACTATATTACCCAGATGTTAAAACCGTTGGTCTCCAAAAAAGGCGTATTCGGCGTAAACGCCATGCAGGGAATAGTTTACGTTAAAGACAAGCCGTCAAACGTTTTTGCGGTGGCTAAATGGGTTAAAAAAATAAAAGCTAACCTTGCGGAAGCCGTTTGGCTTAAAGTGCAGATTTTAGACGTTACTTTAAATAATTCCACGCAAGTCGGCATCAATTGGAACGCCGTTTTTAACAGCGCTTTTAAAGCTAATCCGGCGGGACTGTCCGCTATTACGATAGGCGCTAATCTTGCGTCCGGCGCGGGCATCGCTTCGGGAGCTCCTTCTATCGAGTTCGCCAATAGCGCCGGAACTAATTCGGCTATATTGGAAGCCTTAAAAACGCAGGGGACGGTAGATATACTGTCCGAACCCACTTTGATAGTTCCTAACGGAGAAACGGGAGTAATTAACAGCAGTTCGATATCTAATTATATTCAGACGGTAGAAAACATTTCTACCGGTCTTACCTCGTCTCAGACCTACCCTGTAATAGCGCAGGTGTCCGCAGGATTATCGACCGCTTTTACGCCGCATATAAATAAGAAAAAAGGTATGATAACCGTCGTTATAAATTTTTTAGATAACAATATTACCGGGTATAACGATTTTACCGTATCCGGCACTAATTTCGACGAACCGATAATTCAGTCGAAAACATTGTCCGATATTATAAGGGTTCGTAATAATCACACCGTTATAATGGGCGGGATTATTACGACTAATAAAAATAAACAGAATTACGGCGTTCCGCTTTTAAGCGATATTCCATTCATTGGAGCGTTATTCGACGGAGTAAATAACACTTTCGAAAAAGACGACCTTATCATGATGATAACGCCGAAAATCATTAAATATTAGGAGGAATTATGGAAAGAAAGTTTAATAACGAATCGGGTTTTACTTTAATCGAAATCTTAGTCGCAGTGGTAGTTATAGGTTTATTGGCCGCAATTTCTATTAAAGCTTTAATTGGCGTTCAAAAAACTGCCGCTACCGGAGGGATAGTAAGCAATATTCAGAAATTCAAGGCTATTTCCGAGCAGTATGCGTCTATGAATTCCGGCAGCATGAACGGGATTAATGCTCAAAATTTGCAGTCTGACAATCTTTTGCCTAAAGGATGGACTACCAGCGGCCCCGAAGCTGTTCCGCC
>JAJYPL010000004.1 GCA_021795355.1 bacterium
CCATAAACTGATTCCTATAGTTACTGACTGGATTAAGCCCGACCCTGAAATAAGCAGATTAATCGATAAAGAATATGCTCCCTATGCCGATACTTTAAACGAAGAACTGGGAAAAGCCGAAGACCTGCTTTACAGAAGGGCGACTTTCGTATGCTCGGTCGGAAGTCTTGCAGAGCAGGCATTTATAGAAAAATACGACACGCCCTTAGTGTTTACTCCCGGCTGGCGATGGGGCGAGACTATTATGCCCGGTGAAAAGATAACTATGGAACATGTTTACGGATGGTACGGAACGACTTATCCTGAGGTTTACAAATTTAATCTCAAAGGAAGCGTATTGTTTCAGGTTTACTCCGAAAGGCTCAGCGACGTATTTGCTAAAGACCCTTATTTGCAAATGGGCGGCGACTGTACAAGGGTTTCAAATTCTAAATTAAGAATACAGATAAATCAAAGCATGTATAAAAGGCTTAAAGAATGGTTTATTATGGATAAAAAAATAGATTTTCACAAAGAATATCCGTTAATTTCCACAGGAGTAATGATGCAGACGCTTTCAGATTTGCCTAATCAAGGATTGGTTAAAGAAAAATCATACAACGTAATAGCGGATTACATAAGAAAACATAAGTCAATAAAGTCTATTGCAAGCGAAACCGTTATTTATAAACATTCAAGAACCGCCGGATAATTACAGATTACGATTAAATAAATTAATTTATTTCTTGTTTAAGCTTTCTTTTTGTATGTTTGCAGAAACTAATATAATTTTAACGATATCATTTAATATTCGCATCTTTAAAAATTAATTTAAAATAAATGTTGACTATATACTTAATTTTGATATACTAAAAATATAAAGCAAAACGAACGTTCTTTTTAATTTTAATAAACATGAGCAAAGAAGCATCCGAATTAACAAAAAAAAAGATATTTGATTACTGTATGGAAAGTTTTGCCGAAAACGGTTATAGCAATGTCGGCATAAGAAATATTTCTAAAGGAACAGGATTAAGCTCCGGTGCTATATATTATCATTTTTCTTCAAAAAATAAGATTGCGCAGTTTTTATACGATACGGCAATCGAGATTCTTTTAAACAAAATAGTATCGGCTGTTGAAAAATCATCAAATGATCGAGAGGCGTTAAAAGCGATTATATTTACATTATTTAAATTGACGGATGAAGACCCGCATCTTATGAAATATGTGCTCTACACTAAACATAAAGATTTTTTGCCGGAAGCCTTGCCGATATGTTCAGCTAAGCCCTTTGAATATATCAAAAAATTTATAAAAGCTAAAATTAAAGAAGGTGTTTTTAGGAATGTTGATATATTAATAGCATCGTCTTTGATAATGGGGCCTGTTATTAGAATAATTCAGTTGAAAATGGAAGGCGTAATAAAAGAGGATTTAATTATATATACTAATCCGCTGTTTGAGGGTATTTCTAAATCTATTTTTAAAAATAATCATTAAAAATATTGCCGCTATAAATTACGAAACAAATTAAATTGCAGGTAAAGAGTAACAAATTTATATTATGGAACGTACTAAAAATTATTTGAAATTTTCATTGTTCCTGCTTCTTATTTTAATCGATGCCGGAAATATTAATAATAACGCAAATGCCGCAACCGTGTCTAATTTTAAGGTCGGAAGGATGCCTTACGGACTTGCGGTAGGCAAAAAAAATAATGTTTATGCCGCTATAAGCAGTTTTAATAATGTGGTTGAACTTAACCAAAACGGTAAATTAATTAAAAATATTATTGCGGACTGGGCGCCTTCAGGGATTGTTATAAATAAAACCGGCTATATTTATATATCGACAGGCATAGGAAATGTCGTAAAACTTAATAACAAAGGTCAAATTCTTAAAAAGGTAAAAGTTGGAGTTATTCCGGCAGGAATCGCCGTTGGACCCGATGGAAATATTTATGTAACGTCCATACATTCTAAGACCGTTACTAAATTAAACCCGGCGCTTAAGATTTTAAAGGTTTTTTATGCCGGTATTGCACCATACGGTATAGTTTTAAACGATAACGGTTTTATATATGTTACGAACTTCGTAAACAAAGGTACCGTTACCGTATTAAACAGAAGCGGAAAAATAATAAAAGTATTCAATGCGCAAAGAAAACCGGAAGGCATTGCGATAGGTCCTTCAGGCGATATATATGTTACGAACGGGTTAAGCGGCAGCGTTTTAAAATTTGACGCAAACGGGAAAATTTTAAAAAAATTTCACGTAAAAGGAGCGCCTTACGGAATTGCTCTAAGCACTACCGGAAGCATGTTCGTTGCCTGCATATATGCCGATAAAGTAGTGAAATTAAGCCGTTCGGGCAAGGTTTTAAATACCTATAAAACCGGGAAAAATCCTAATTTTATACTAATAGATAATAAAGGCAATGTGTGGACGGCAAACAGCGGAGACGGAACCGTAACTAAAATTAGCGGCGCAACCCGCGGAAAAGA
The DNA here is from genome assembly GCA_021795355.1 of bacterium. Taxonomy (GTDB): domain Bacteria; phylum SZUA-79; class SZUA-79; order Acidulodesulfobacterales; family Acidulodesulfobacteraceae; genus Acidulodesulfobacterium_A. Next base: position 2,488 of record JAJYPL010000004.1, read on the forward strand.
GTTTTTCCCGTATAATGGGCCGATTTGGCAGGAAAGCTTTTAATTTAATTTCTAATTTAATATCTTAAAAGAAAGGAGGGATTTAAATGGCTGAAGAAAAAAGTTTAGAAAACGTAAAACCGGATGAGACATTAGACGTGTTAGGCGAAACATGTCCTATTCCGGAAGCTATGGCGCATAAAAAGCTCAACAAAATGAAAGTGGGGCAGGTGCTGGAGATTTATACCGATCATGCGGCGGCGGTTGAGAATTCGTTCCCGTCCATGCTTAATAAGTTAAATTATCCTTACTGTGTAACAAAGACCGGTCCCGGTGAATTTACCATTAAAATTAAAAAAACATCGTAAGCCGTATTTTAACCCAGCTATAATTTAACATATACAAAGAGAGGGAGGTATTAAAACGATGAATCCTTATTTTCTCGAATACACTATAATAGGTATTGCGGGCTTAATTTTCGGGGCAGCGCTCGAAAGAGGTAGAATGTGTTTCGTGCTTGCAACTAATAATATATTCATGGCAAAAGATACAAAAATTTTGGAAGGCATATTACTGGCATTTGGAATTTCTATTCTTGCTTTCGGCATCATAGAATCCGCAGGAATAGTTCCGATACAATCCGCAGTTCAAGGCGTGTTTCCCGCAGGATGGTATGATTTAGTCGGCTCTCTTTTGTTTGGATTCGGCATAGGGCTTTGCGGAGCATGCATGAGCGGATTAATATTCAGGGCAGGTTCCGGATTTACCCAAAACTGGATGCAATTATTCGGAATACTTGTCGGAACGATATTCTTTGCTTTCATAATATTCCCGCTGACTAATTTTCTTTACTGGATTTTACACACTATACCGTGGCTTAACTTAAAACCGGGATTTGCCGACTATATTCCTCATGAATTGTTTGGAAACGCAGTATGGGGACCGTTTGTAACGGCTCTAATTTTCGGCGGCTTGTTTCTCATATTGGGATTATATTTGACAAAAAGGAGATTTGGAAAGATAAGCAAAGAACGCGGCGTAAACTATAAAGAACCGATAATAACTTGGGATATGCTAAAATTTAAAGAGGCTTATTCTCCGAGATTGGGCGGCATATTGTTTGCCGTGGTTGCTATTATAGTTTTTTTAGTCTCTTATTTTACCGTTCATAAAGTTACATATATGGGCGTAACAACCCCTTACGGCAGTTTCGATACTTATATTTTAGCGCCTTTTATCAATCTATATAATACGGTAGGGCATTATAAAGCATCGTTTTTGCCCAAAATATCGTCAAACTGGTTTCAGATAGTGCCGGTGGCAATTCCTATGACCTTGCTTGTTATAACTACATTTGCCGGTTCTACCACTACGGCTATTTTAGGCGGGGAATTCAAATGGAGAGTGCCGAAAAGAAAAATAATGTTTCTTCAAAATTTTATCGGCGGCATTCTTACCGGCGTCGGCGCAAGAATAGCTTTAGGCTGCAACATAGGTACTTTATGGTCGGGGTTTTTAATGTTTTCTTGGGCAGGAATGTTATTTTTGCCGACCCTTGTTTTGGGAATGTATCTTGCTCTTAAATTTCAACAGGCAATATGGTAAAAATGAAGTATTAAATTTATCTATACTTTTAAGGAGGAATTTAAATGGCTGCGGCTGACAATATGAAAAAAAGAAAAAATCATAACTGGTGCGGAATAACGTTACTGGCTTTATACGGATTATTTACTATATACGCTTCATTTTTCTTATCTTATTTAAATAAAGATAAGGTTATAGGGAAATTATCCAATGAAGCTATAGCAGGAATAAAAGAAAGTTTTATCTTGTGGGGCGTAATCATGATTATAGGCGCAATTCTTCTTTTAATAAGGGAATATGTGCTGAAATCCGGACAGGAAGAGGTTAAGGATACGGAAAGCGGGGTATCCCCTCACTATTAATCTGTTTTGAAATTAAATAATATAATAACGTTGAGGGATTGTATAAATGAAACTTGCTCTTTTAATAACGACGGATAAATATAAAGATTACGTAGAAAATATCATAAACAGCGCTAAAAAATCAGGTTATGAATTGAAATGTTTTATAATGGACGACGGAGTAAATTTATTAAACGATACAAGTTTCGTCGGCAAATTAAAAGAAACCGGTTCGGATGTTTCGCTTTGCGAATATTCATGCGGTATCAGAAACATACATGAAAAGATAGAAGGTTTTCTGTATGCTTCCCAGTACGAAAACGCAAGCATAATAAACTCGCTGACAAACGAAGACAGGTTTCTGGTTTTTTAAGACGGGGGAAAAATGACTAAAAAGATTGCGGTATTTACGCGCGACAGACAGGCCGAGGCGCTTAGAATGTCCGGAGGACTTACGCTCCTCGACGATAAAGTAGAAGTATATGTTCTTGATAGAAAACTTGAAGATAATAAGGTTATAAACAAGCATCTCGATATGGTTCAAAATATGCTTGAACTTCCGGTATTAACGAATTTCAGGGATAACCGGTTCGAATATATATCGAACGAAGAACTGGCGGATAAAATGCTCGAATATGACATAGTTATACCATATTAATATTAATTACTTATTGCGGAGAATAAAATATGAAAATACTTCATGTTTTAAAAAGAGAGCCGTCAAAAACGGAAACTGAAATTATGGAATTGCATTCCAAATCTTACGATACGAAAATTATCAGGCTTTATGAGCCAGGAGTAAACTATGACAGTTTTATAACGGACGTATTTAAATACGACAAAATATTTTGCTGGTAATCCGAAGATAATGTTATAATATAATTGTAACAATAAATTTAATGCAAGAATAAAAAAAGGAGTTAAGATTATGAAAAAGTTTATTATCGTAAGCTTAAGCGTAATGTTAATGCTTTCATCTGCGGCAGTTTCTTATGCGGGAAATTTTAATCAAATGCTGGCAAAAAAAGCTTATCAGGCATTAAACCCGCGCCATGTGGGCTCAAAACCTAATGCGGTAGGGGTAGTCGGCGTTCCTCAAATTATGGCGCCGGTGCTTTATAAAGAGTATATTGTAGAACATAACGCGAAACACTATTTTCTTTTAGACGTCAGAGAACATGCCGCATTCGTGAAAATGGGGCACATAGCGGGCGCGCATAACATACCTCTGCAGGTTCTTTTCACGCCTAAGTATTTAAAAATGCTTCCAAAACATAGGACGATTATAAGCATTTGCTACGTGGGACAGTGGGAGTCCATGGCCGCGGCATTATTAAAGACGATGGGCTATAATGTGAAAATATTAAGATTCGGTATGTCGTCTTGGAATCCAAAAATAGATTTGCTTCATAGAAATAAAATAGCATTTGGAAACTTTCCGCTTGTACATTAATAAAATGAAAATCAAAAAATAAAATTGAATAGAAATAAGGAGGTGATAATTCGTGAAAAAAATTAACAACATTATATTTACCGCCGTGTTAGCTCTGCTGTTTGCATTTGGGATCGGCGCGGCTTCAGGCTCAAGCGCATATGCTTTTCAAGGCAGCCATTTTATGAAACATTCCGCTTTGACTAAAAAAACTTCAAAAAAAACAAAAAAAGGCAGCGGGAGCAAGTCAAAAAAAGCTTTAAATAAAATGGGGGCGGGCTGTTTATAATATAATAAAAGTATAATGCAAAAAATTAGCATAGAAGGGTGAGAAAATTCACCCTTCTTTTTTTATTCGGGATATGTAATATAACATAAAATTTATTTTTCATATAAAATAAAAGGAGAAATAATATATGCGATATTTTACAACGGCAGTTTTAATATTTATTACAATTGTTTTTACCGTCGCAGCTTTCGGTATTCCGTCCCATGCTTCTACTTTATCCGCTAAAAAAAGCGCCGCTAAAATTGCGATGATAAGGAAATATTTCTTATCCCATTCTTTCGATTTCGGTCCGATTTTTTATAAATATCACCCTGGTCCTAATTGGTATCTTCAGCATATTAAAAGCTTGAGGCTTACCTCAAGCCAGTTAGCAATAATAAAAAAGTTAGATGCCGGAATGATAAAAGATACCGTCATAGGAATAAAGAATCTAAAGATTGCATATTCCAAGTACAAAAAAGATTCGATGGAAACTGCTCCAAAAATAAAAACCGTTATAAACGATATAAAAAATATTGGCAAGGCGCAAACTTACCTTGCTTACGAGATGATCCCGTATCACCTTAAAAGTTATGCCGTATTAACGCCTGCACAGAAAAAAATATTTCAAGATTTAAGAATGACTAAACTAAATGCCGGATGTTTGGCAAAGTGAAAAAAAGCAGAATTTCGGATGATACAAAGTTTATTTTCCAACCGCTGATGGAACTATATTTGTTTTAAATAAGGACAATGGCCGTATAATAAGCAAATTTAATGCGCATAACGGAGGATATGGACCTCAGGATGCCGTTATTATAGGTAAAACTATGATAATAGGAACCAATTTTGGATGGGTTAACGCTATCCCGCTCTCAAAGTTGTAAAAGTTAAATTCTTTCCTCCGTTAATCGCTAGTTTAGGGGGGCTTGACAGCATTATTGCTTTGTGATATATTCAATTTTATAATAAATAAAGTTTTTTTTATAAAATATTGCTTTATGTTATAATGTATTCCTATTAAGCAGTGCGAAGAGGTAGCGGCTTTTTTTATACTTTGTAAAGATGATTTTGATACCTTTGATAACCTTGTACTTGTTCAAGGAATTAGGTGTTTTTAACAATTAAACCTTTTAAAAGTAAGGAGGAAGTCGTTATGGCAGAAGAAAAAAAAGTTGGCGACCCGACATCGTTGGGTCTATTCGCGTATGGCATAGCTCTTACGCTTTTGGCTACTGTAATCGGGGGATTTGCGGGTCCGTTTAACGGGCTGATTTTAGGAACGATTATTTTTACGGGAGGAGTAGGTCTTGTTTTAGCAGGCGTTTACGATTTTATGCGCGGCAGCGCTTTCGGAGGGGTAGCGTTTACGGGATGGGGCTTGTTATTCCTAACCGTTTCTACTTTTTTTATTGCAACGGTGATTACAAAAGCCGCGGCTGTTCCTGCGCCCATGTTCGGCGGCTGGTTCCATTTATTGTGGGCTATCTTTGGCTTTGCAACTTTTTTTGGGGCTAATGTATTAAAAAAATGGGCAATGCTGCAAATTGCCCTCTTTTTAACAAGCGTTTTTCTTTTAATACAGTCTATAGGACTCTTTACGGGGTCGCTAGCTGGCCTTTTGCCTATAGTAGGAATAGTCGGCATAGTTGCAGGTTTATGCGCACTTTATACAGCTATAGCCGTATTAATTAACGGAGCGGCTGAAAAAACTGTTCTTCCGGCGTAAATGTAAAAAAGATTTATTACCGTTTCGGCGGGCATAAAAGTTTCGCTTTTATGCCCGCATCCATATTTATACTCCCTGCTGCAATTATAAAATCATATAAAAAAATATTCCTCGCCCATCTATTTTTTAAATCCGAAAATTAACCAAAAACCCGTTTTAATTTTATTATTTTAGGTATATAATAATAGGTAAAATTTTAGAAAAATAATTTTACTAACGCAACGCGATGAAAACCGAAATAGAAATAGAAAAAAAACTTTTGCTTCATATATGCTGTTCGCCCTGCTTAATGTATCCGTACTCCGTTATTACCTCTGACGCTTCAAATATCCCAAATAGCCGTGAAAATCAGGATAGACAGTCCTTAGACGGTAAATTTGACAAGATTATAGGTTATTTTTATAATCCTAATATTCATCCATATACGGAATATCTTAGGCGCGAGGAGTCTTTAAAAAAATTCGGCGAGACCGTCGGTCTCAACGTGATTTACGAAAAAGATTACGATATCGAGGAGTTTATAAGAAACGTGGTTTTCAGGGAAGAAAACCGCTGCTACTACTGCATCGGCAGCAGGCTGGAAAAAACAGCCGCCCTTGCAAGGTCGTCGAAGTTCACCCATTTTTCGACTACCCTTTTATACAGCAGGCACCAGGACCACGACTATATAAAAGAAACGGGTTTTAACCTGCAAAAGAAATACGGAGTTAATTTTTATTACGAAGATTTCAGGCAGGGCTATAAGGAAGGCATAGAACTTTCTCATAGATACGGCTTATACCGTCAAAATTATTGCGGTTGTATTTATAGCGAGAAGGAAAGATTTTTTTCAAAATCTTCAAAATCTTCTTAGTTATGATACGATTTAAATTTCGAATAATCAAGATAAAGATATAATTACCGATATTATATTTGATAACATATTTACGATAGAGTCCGAAATTTTTAAATTTATATCTTTTGCCGCCATAGGATGCGGGAAAATACAAAATGATGCAGAAGGCGGTAATTCTATCGAAACAGAAAAAAATAATATTTAAAATAATACTATCGATATTATAACAATACTATAATAAATAAGAACATAATAAAAAAATAGGAGGCACGAATCAATGAAAATTAAGAAAAAAATTACTATATCGCTTGTTTTAGTTCTCGCAATATTTATTGTATCTTCATCGTTAAGCGGATGCGCTACTTCAAGGGCAACTGCGGCGAGCGGAACTACGGGGGCGATATTCGGAGCGGGAACGGGGTTTGTAGTTGGAGCGCTTACCGGAGGGCCTATAGGCGCAATAATCGGAACTGCCGCCGGATTGTCTATAGGATACGGCGTAGGTTATGTTACCGGAAAATATGTGGTAACGCGCGAAGGAAAGATAAGAGGATTGTCAATGCTTAACGTTCCGTATCGGCTTGCAAGCAACGAATTTATTTACGACCCCAAAAGCAGCCAAAAAATAAATTTTAACGACGTAAAAGGCGTTCTTATATCGAACTTAAAAATATTTACGGTTCCAAAATCCGTAATAGCGGGCGGCACTATAAGCTTAAACATGGAATACGACGTTCTTGGAACGCATATTAACCTCGGCAATTCCGATATTCAGGAAACGAGGATACTTGAAGGTTTAAACGGAAAGATTTTTTATACTCATACGTCGACTGCCAATATAGTAAGGGAAGGCTACTATAAAACCGTTTTGTCTGTAAAACTTCCTAAGAAAACGCCGAAAATATACATTTATGAAGCGATAATTAAAGTAAATAACGTTATAACGGCATTAAGTTCAAAATTAGTTGCGGTAAAAAAATAAAGTAAAAAATATCAGCGTTTTTTCTTTATAGCGTTTTCAGTGCCGTTTATAAGTCTTTTAATGTTGGGATAATGTTTATATATTACCAATCCTGCTATTAACATGGACGCCGCAAATATGTATATGTTCTTTAACGCATAAAATACTATAAACGGCATAAAAAATGCGCTTACTATAGAAGCGAGCGAAACATATTTGGAAGCTAATAAAATCACGGTGAAAACTAAAAAGGCTATAAGAACGGCTTTAGGAGAAACGGCCAAGAATACTCCGAGGGCGGTAGCGACTCCTTTGCCGCCTTTAAATTTTATAAATGCCGAATAGCAGTGTCCGATTACCGGCGCTATTATTGCTAAAGAATAAAATATTAAGCAGCCGGTACACTGAATAGACCGGTGAAAATTAAAATCGGCATATTTATATTGGGCGTTAATTAAAATCGGCGCAAAAAAAACCGGCAAAAAACCTTTCGCTGCGTCGATAGCAAGGGTAATAAGCCCGAACTTTTTGCCTATTACCCTTGATACGTTCGTAGCGCCGAGGTTTCCGCTGCCTTCTTTAGTCAGGTCGGAAATTCCTTTTATTCTTGCGATTATAGCCGAAGTAGGAAAACTTCCCGCAAGATATGCAGCCAATATATAAAATATATCTATAATTTCTTTCAGAATATCTGTACCCGCCACGACATTATGCAACTTTTTCGCCGCAATACGGACAGTATTTTAGTCCGGGCATAAGAGGTATTTCCATTCCGCATTTTTTGTTCGGACAAATTTTATTGGTATCTAAACCGTTAAGTTTAGCCGTTATCGCTTCACTAAGTTTGTCGATAAATTTTTCAAATTTCTTGTCGTCGCCTTTTTTAAAATTCTTTGTGATTTCTTTTATCAAAACGGTATCGTTCTCAAGCCTTTTCTCCAAAGCTTTTTTGTTTATATGGAAATATACCTTGAATTTATTGATTTCTTTTCTGATTATTATATCTTCATCTATAAATTTTTTAAAACTCTGGCTGATAATCGACGGCGCAAGTCCTGTTTCTTCTTTAACTTTTTTTGTGGTTATAGGTTTTTTTTCGCCGTTTATATAATATTTTATAATCATGGCGTAAACCATAAATTCCGACGGACCCATCAGTTTTATCTGGAAATTTGTGATAAGATATCTGCTCGTCCATAAAGCGAGAGCTATGTAATAAAATTTAAAATAGTTATCTGACTTAAGGAGAAAATCGTCGAGGTTTTTCGATTGCGCTTCCGTAATTATTTTATTAGTTTTGAGCAGGTTTATAACGCCTTCGATTAATCTGTCTATTATAGGCGTGTCGGAATCCGTAAATCCGCAGAATTTTAACGCCTGAACGTTTATTTCGTTAAATTTTTTAAGCTCTGCAAACGGCAGTACGTAATTGGTTTTTCTTTTATCTTCGTTCAGCGTAGCTTTTTTTATAAGTTTTTCATCCTGAAGTTTTTTAAGAACCGTAGCAAGATGAGGGGTGGAAACATACAGCCTGTTAAGTTCCTTATATGAAACGATTATGCCGTTTTTTTCGTATTCTTTTTTTTCTTTCGCGGTAGAGTGGGTATATTTATAGGCAAAATAACCGAATACGGTAAATTCGATGTCTGATAAGTATGCAACGTCCTTATAGCTTGCCGGTATATTTGTTATCGTATCTTTTATTAATTTCTCCCTGCTTAGAAAAAAAATTGAAAAAAGAATGTAAAGTTTAGCTTCTAAATTTTTCATTTAATTTAAATCTCCTTTATGATTAATTATTGCATTAATTTTATAAATTTTAAAAATACGTAAATTATTAAAGTATAATTTAGTATTACATATATTTTTGTACATTATAATATTTTCTTTTACTGATGTAAAGAAAAATTTGTATTTTTTTAACGGATATAATAAAATAAACAAATGAGCAAAAATAACGAATATACCGACGAACTTGATTTTTTTATCGAAAAATACGGGCGCGATATAAATCCCGAAGCTATAATAAAAGAAGATATATTAAGGCAGGGGATTTCTTTCGGCGACGTCGATCAGGAAGAAAACTTTTCCGGCAAATCCTATTTTATTTTTTCGTTTAACGTCGATAACGACGGAGACGTAATTAATAAAAAGTATCCGGAAGAAATAGCCCTGATTAACGGGCCGTATAACCTCAGGCGCACTATTATATCCGTAAGAATCAATAAAACATCCCCGTATTCGGTGCTTTACGATAAAGAGTCTAAAGGTTACAAGATATACAAATACAAAGGAAAAGACCTCGATTATATAGGGGACGTGCTTTTTTCTCCCGAAAAATCTTATATGCTTAAAAAAACGGAATCGGGAAAATCAGTCCGCGACGCCGCGCCAACTATAGAATGGGGATACTTGATATATCTTGCGGTATTCAGGATGTGCCAGTATTTCGAAGACGGCAGCGAATGCGCATTCTGCGATATGAATTCCAATTATTTAAACCAGAAAAAATCCAATAAAAATTATTCCGCCGTAAAATCGGTAGAAGACATTTTAAGCGCCCTGTCTATTATATCGGATGCGGACGATTCGAATGCCGGCGCATATACCCTGACGGGCGGAAGCATTATAGACGAAATTAAATTTAAAGGCGATACCGAAATAGATTTTTACGTAAGATTTCTTGAGGCTATAGAGGATAAATTTAAAGGCAGATGGATCAGCAAAGTCGTCGTTCAGGCGCATACCAAAGAAAATTTAATGCGCCTTAAAAACGCCGGCGCCTACATATATCATACAAATTTTGAAGTATGGGATAAAAATCTTTTCGATAAAATATGTCCCGGAAAATCTAAATTTATCGGGAGGGACGAGTGGATAAACAGGATAATAGATGCAGTATCGGTATTCGGAGAATATAAAGTTATACCTAATTTCGTAGCAGGAGTCGAACTTTCTAAGCCTTACGGTTTTGCCGATATCGACGAAGCCGTCAATTCGACCGCCGAGGGGCTTGATTTTTTTATGTCGAAAGGGGTAATGCCGAGATACACTACATGGTGTCCTGAAAAAACGAGCAGGCTTGGGAAAATGGGGAATACTTCGGCGCCGCTTGAGTACTATGTAAAACTTTTGATGAAATGGCACGAACTGCATTACAAGTACGGTCTGCCGGTTCCGGAAGGCTACGGCGAAGCCGGAGCAGGAAAAGCCGAATTTTCGGTCAGCGCATTTATGGACGCTTTTAAGTCAGAAGACCTTAATTTGTGACGGGGACAGAATTCAATTCTGTCCCCGTATTTTAAGAGGAAAAGGTGTCAGATATTATTTTCCGCATACGAAAAAGTGAAGTAATATGAAAGTTGCTTGCGGAAAATTAATCTGACACCTTTTCCGTTGAAAATTCTTACAAAATATGATATTATAAATAATGTTATATAGATATATAAATATTTATATAATATCTAAAGCTAAAGCGCATTAAGGATTTAAAAGCAAAAAGATTAAAAGAGCATAATAAATTAATTAATTTAACAAGAGAGGTTATTTATGAACAATGAATTCAGAGACGACGAAATGGACGGAAATAAAGATTACTACGAAGAAGGCGCAGATTCCTGCGGCTGCGGAAGCGGCGACGACGGGGAAGATTCCTGCGGCTGCGGCGGAGGAGACGAAGAAGAGGATTCTTCCTGCGGCTGCGGCGGCGGACACGGGCATGAAAGCAAAAATCCCTTCGACGACCAGTCTCCCATAGGCGGAGTTAAAAATATCATAGCGGTCGCAAGCGGAAAAGGCGGCGTCGGCAAATCTACTTTTAGCGTAAACTTGGCGATAACGCTTGCAAAGCAGGGTAAAAAAGTCGGGCTTTTGGACGCAGACCTTTACGGTCCGAGCATTCCTATGATGATGGGAATAAATAAAAGACCGGACATTACTTCCAGCAATAAAATTGTGCCCCTTGAAAAATTCGGAATTAAACTTATGTCTTTAGGATTTTTAATTCCCGACGACGCTCCGGCTATTTGGAGAGGCCCTGTAGTAATGCAGGTTATAACGCAGTTTTTAAAAGACGTCGAATGGGGGGAAATCGATTTCTTGGTAGTAGATCTTCCTCCGGGCACCGGCGATATTCAGCTTACTTTAGTTCAGACGGTTCCTATAAATTTTGCCATAGTGGTTTCGACCCCGCAGGATATTTCCCTTATCGATGCAAAGAAAGCCCTTGCGATGTTCGATAAAGTCAACGTTCCCGTTTTTGGTCTGGTCGAAAATATGAGCTATTTTATATGTCCTCACTGCAATAAACGTTCCGATATATTTAAACACGGCGGAGCAAAAGCGGCTGCAGAAAAACTCGGCGTGAATTTCCTTGGAGAAATACCGATAGTAGAAGAAATCTGCGAACTTTCGGACAAAGGAGAACCTATAATGACGAAAGATATTCATCCTGAAGTTCAGAGCGTGTTTAACAAGATATCGGATTCATTGGTTTTAAGGGCAGAACAGAGAGTTGTTGCATAAAAAATATAAATCTATTAAGGAGGATTTACTAAATGTCTTCAGAAAAAGTTTTAGCGTTTACCGATTCAAATTTTGATTCGGAAGTTTTAAAATCCGACAAACCGGTACTCGTCGATTTTTGGGCGGTATGGTGCGCTCCCTGCAGAGCCGTTGCGCCTATAATAGACGAAATAGCTTCCGATTACGACGGTAAAATTAAAGTAGGCAAAGTTAACGTCGACGAAAATCAGATTATTCCAGGCAAATACGGTATAAGAGGCATCCCCACCGTCATCCTGTTTAATAAAGGGCAGATAGCAGACCAGATAGTCGGGGCCGCTCCGAAAGGTTCATTTAAGCAGCTGATAGATAAAGTTATTGGAAATTAAGAAAAAAGTCTGAAAAAAAGGTGTCGGATTTATTTTCCGACACCTTTTTTGTTTTTTCTTTTTAAAATCAGAAACTTATTATCACTTCTTTGATTGACTTGCTCGTGGCTTTGGAAACCGTAAAATTTATGTTGTCTATGGTAAATTTTTCGCCGGAAACGGGTATACGCCCAAGACGGTCCATTATTAAACCGGATACCGTTTCATATTCCGCTTCTTCGTTGTTTAAGGCGCTTAAGTTAAAAATCTCCGATAATTCGTCTAAAGTTAACCGCGCATTTATCAGATAGGTATTTTTACCTATTTTTTTGTACATCGCTACTTCTTCGTCGGTTTCGTCCCTTATCTCGCCGACGATTTCTTCAAGAATATCTTCAAAAGTAATTATTCCTGATGCACCTCCGTACTCGTCCACTACTACGACCATCTGCTGGCGGCTTTTTTGCATTTTCAGCATTATATTGGTTATCTTCAGAGTTTCGGGAATAAATAAAACCGGTTTGGCAATCTCTCCTACGACTTTTTCTGCATTTTTCGGATTAAATACGTCGAAAGCAAAAACTAAACTCGAAATATTATCGATGCGTTCCGAATAAACTGGAATTCTGGAATAGCTGGTGTCTGCAAAAATCTGCCTTGCTTTGTCTATGCCGTCGTTTTCGTTAAGGGCTATAACGTTTATTAACGGAATCATAACGTCCTTTGCCGTTTTGCCGCCGAACTCGAATATCCTTTTTATTATTTTTTTGTCGTATTCTTTAAATTCTTCTATATTGCCGCTTATCGTAAGAACTTTTATAAGTTCGTCTTTCGTTAGAAAAACGTTTTTGGACTTGCTTTTAAAGATTAAATTTAAAATTTTTGAGAAACCTATAAAAATTATATTAATCGGAAAAAATATTAAGGAGAAAAAGGCAATAAACGGAATGCTTTTAAGCATAAGGCTGTTTGCATGCCGCCTGTATATCATTTTAGGAATAATTTCTCCGAAAATAACCATAATAGGCGTAAGAATAACGGCGACTATAATAGGAGTGTAAGACTTTGCATATGCGTAAATTATGGACGTCGCAAGAATAGTAGCCGTGGTGTATGCAAAATTATTTCCGATTAAAGACGTAGAAAAAGTGCTTTCCGGCTTTCTGGTCATTGCAAGCAGAAATTTAGCAAGCCTGTTTCCGCCGGCTTCTTTATGCTTAATCTTTATTTTATCGTAGCTTATGATGCCGATTTCCGATCCCGCGAAAAAACCCTCTAAAATTATTGCGCCGATAATAACGGCTATATAAATATAAGCGCCGTTTAAAATATTACTGAACGTCATATTCATCCTCTATTTCGCCGAAAATTTCTTCCAGCAGATCCTCCATGGTAATTATGCCTTTCATTTTTCCGTATTCATCCACGATTACGGCCATATGAATTTTTTTCTTTTGCAGTTCCCTGAAAAGTTCCAGCGCATTTTTAGAGCCTGGAATAAAATAAGGCTTAATCATAAAGGAATTGAGCGTTCTTTTTGCTTCGCTCTTATTATATACTTTAGACAGTATGTTTTTTGATAAAATTATCCCTATTATATTGTCTTTTTCCCTAAAATATATCGGAATTCTTGAAAAATGATAAGATTCTATCAATTCTACCGCGGCGGATACCGGAGTTCCGACGTCTAATTCAAACACGGCATCTTTTTTAGTCATAATATTAGAGGCTTTCAAGTAAGAAAGTTTAAGGAAATTTTTTATAAATTCATATTCTTTCTCTTTAATTTCACCCTCGTTTCTGCCTATTTCTATGATAGTTCTAAGCTCTTCGTTAGATATGGATTCTTCTTTTTTAAGCTGGAGTCTTTTTCCTTTAAGCCCCGTTTTTTGTATAAACGACCCCGCAAAATATACTGCCCCGTAAAATATTTCGGAAACGAACAGGGAAAGTTCTATCGGTTTTTTTAGCGCTACTATTTTTGGAATTATTTCAGCGATAATAATCAGTATAAGCGATATAAAAATAATAGAATAAATTACCGGTATATTTTTAAAATAAATATTTAAAATTATAGACCCTATGCTTGCGGTTATAACGTTTGCGGTCATATTTCCGATAAGGATAATTACCAGAAATATAGACGAATTTCTTATCAAAAATATAACTTTGTTTTTTTTTCTTAAATTCAATTCGTCGATATCGGTTTGATTAAGAGAAAATATCGACGACTCCGAAATGGAAAAAACCGAAGATACAGCCAAAAATAAAATGAATAAAAATAAAAAAAGTAATAAATCCATATTATATTATTTATTATAGATGCCTGAAAGTATGATCTTCAGGGTTGAAAACCTTGCCGTCTTTTATTAAGGTAAGTTTTGCGTTTTTTTCGTTTATAAAACCTATTTTTTTTATCTTATTTCCGCATGAATCTTCAAGCTCCGCAATTTCGTCCGCTGTGTATTCCCTGTTGAAAGTCCACAAAAGTTCGTAATCTTCGCCGAAAGAAATTATATCGTCCATATAGTTTTTTATGTTTAAAATACCGGCTATTTTTTTAAGCCCGTCATTGACCGGTATATCTTCGACGTTTATGCGGCATCCGCATCCTTTCCCCGCTACGTTAAAAATATCTTTGTAAATTCCGTCGCTTATATCGGTCAAAGAACCGGCAAGTTTTTTTGTATATAATTTTCTGCCTAAATTTATTCTCGGTTTAGGCAGTTTATATTTATTTATAAAATCCGTTATTAATTTTTTATCCGATGCTTTAAGACCATGTTTGTTTTTAAATATATAATCTTTATTGGAATTAAGATAAAAAGCCATCCATGAGTTTCCTATTTCCCCGGATACATATACCGCATCCCCTTTTTTAGAACCGAATCTTTTAATGCCTGCGCCTTCGCAGTCGCCTATAATCGTAATAGATACGGAAAGTTCGGATGCCGAGGAAATATTTCCGCCTATCAGGGATACCCCGTATTTTTTTGCTTCTTCTATAACGCCTTTAATAAGGGATTTAATATCGGAGGTGCATAAGTATGGAGGAATAAAAAGGGACAAAAGAAACAATCGGGGAATTCCGCCCATAGCGGCGATATCGCTAAGATTTACAAGAAGTGATTTTTTGCCTATTTCTTGAAAATCATACAAATCCAAGCTGAAATGAACGTTTTCCGTAATATTGTCGGAACTTAGAAGAATTTTCTTTTTATCTTCTATAACGGCGCAATCGTCCCCGATAGATTCTACTATTAAATTTTTATTAAAGCTTTGAGTTTCTAAGCCGGCTTTTTCAATGTATTTTATTAATTCCGACTCGTTAAACTTTTCTTTTTTTATCACCCTTTTTGGAAGTATTTGTTTTTTTAGTTTTAGTTTTGGTTTTGACGCCGTCGGAAGATTCGTTTAAATCCGAAGCATTAGTATTCTTAGAATCTACGCCGATTATTGCATATTTCACTACTTCGTCCATATGCTTGACCGGAATAAATTTAAGATTTTTCTTAACTAATTGAGAAATATCTTCCAGATCTTTTTTATTTCTTTCGGGTATAAGAATTGTTTTTATTCCGGCCCTCAAAGCGGCTAACGACTTTTCTTTTAATCCGCCGATAGGCAGGACGTTGCCTCTAAGCGTAATTTCGCCCGTCATTGCAATATCTTTTCTTACCGGTTTTTTAAGTACCGCCGAAATTAAAGAGGTCGCCATAGTAATTCCTGCGGACGGACCGTCTTTAGGGATAGCCCCTTCCGGTATGTGGATATGTATATCGTGTTTTTCGAAAGTATCGGTTTTAATCCCCAGCTCGTCGGCTTTAGACCTTGCGTAGCTGACTGCGGCATGCGCCGATTCTTTCATGACGTCGCCGAGCTGTCCCGTAAGCGAAACACCGCCCTTTCCTTTAACTAATATCGTTTCTATATAAAGGACTTCGCCGCCGTAAGGAGTCCATGCAAGTCCCGTAGCGACTCCTATTTCGTCCTTCTGTCTTTCTTCGTCGGGGAGTATTTTAATTACGCCGAGATATTTATGTATATTTTTATCCGTTATAATATATTTTTTTATTTTATTTTCGGCGATATTTCTCGCTACTTTACGGCATACCGTACCGATTTCCCTTTCTAAATTTCTTAAACCGGCCTCTCGCGTGTACCCTGCAATAATAGTTCTTAAGGCGCTTTGTTTAATTTCTATATATTCTTTTTTTAAACCGTTTTCCTTAATCTGTCTCGGTATAAGATATTTTTCCGCTATCTTTTCCTTTTCTTCCTGAGTGTAGCCGGAAAGATTTATAATCTCCATTCTGTCTCTTAAAGGGGAAGGTATAGTGTCGGCAACGTTTGCGGTTGCTACGAACATAACGTTAGACAAATCGAAGGGAACGTTTAAATAGTGGTCGGAGAAACTGGAATTCTGTTCCGGATCCAATACTTCTAAAAGAGCCGAGGAAGGATCGCCCCTAAAATCCGTGCCGACTTTGTCTATTTCGTCTATCATAAATACGGGATTATTAGTCCCCGCCTGTTTGATTCCCTGGATTATTCTTCCCGGAAGCGCTCCTACGTATGTTCTTCTGTGTCCTCTTATTTCGGCTTCGTCATGTACACCGCCCAAGGATATTCTGACGAATTTTCTATTCATTGCTTTTGCTATAGATTTTCCGAGAGAAGTTTTTCCTACGCCGGGAGGTCCTATAAAGCAAAGTATGGGGCCTTTCATTTTTTTGTTCAGTTTTCTGACGCTTAAATATTCGAGGATTCTGTCTTTTATTTTTTCTAAGTCGTAATGGTCTTCGTCTAAAATCTCCCTTGCCGTTTTAATATCTAGATTATCTTTTGTTTTTTTAGACCACGGAATATCGCAAAGCCATTCTAAATAAGTTTTAATCGTAGAAGCCTCCGCCGCATCCTGATGCATAGATTCTAATCTTGTCAGCTGTTTTTCGGCTTCTTTTAAAACTTCCGGAGGCATTTTAGCCGCTTTAATTTTTTCCTGCAGTTCGTTTATTTCCTGAGATTTTTCGTCCGTTTCGCCGAGTTCCTGCTTTATCTGCCTCAGCTGCTCCCTTAAAAAATAGTCTCTCTGGGTTTTGGTCATTTCTTCTTTCGCCTGAGACTGTATTTTAGCCTGCATTGAAAGAATTTCTATTTCCCTTGCAAGAATATCGTTAACTTTTTTAAGCCTTTCAATCTGGTTGGTATCTTCCAATATTTTCTGGGATTCTTCTATTTTTAAGCCCATATTGGATGCTACTATATCGGCTAATCTTCCCGGATTACTAATATTTTCGAGTATAATTAAAATATCCTGCGACGGAAGCCTGCCGAGCGAAACATATTTTTCAAGCTGTTCTTTGACGTTTCTCATTAAGGCGTCCACGGCGGGAGTAATTTCCGTTACGGGTTCTTCTTTTATTTTAGAAGCTTTTACTAAATAAAAAGGTTTTATCTGGACAAACGTTTCGATTCTTGCTTTAAGCAGTCCCTGGACTAAAATTTTAACCCTTCCGTCCGGAAGCTTAAGCATTTTCATAATCATTGCGACTACGCCTATGTCGTAAATATCGTTCTGGGATGGTTCTTCGACGATTATGTCTCTTTGTGCGGACAGCAATATAAGCCTGTCTTTTGAAAGCGCTTCATCCACTGCTTTTATGGATGCTTCTCTTCCGACGAAAAGAGGAATAATCATAAACGGAAAAAGGACTATATCCCTTACCGGTAAAAGCGGAATTACTTCCGGCAGTTGAATTTCGTCCGGAAGTTCGTGCTGTTCTATGCTTTCCCCTCTTCCCATAGACGTTTCGCCGGGATTATTTCCCGAATTTTCGGAAAAACTTTCGGAATCGTAAAAGTTTATATAATTATTATTCATGTGTTATCTCCTGTAGTATTGCCGTATTTTAAAGGCAATATAGATATATTTATTGTATCATATTTTTGCCGTAATTACTCTAAATTTTTTTAAGAGACGGGTATTAAAGTATCAAAGTTAACGAAAAGGCCGCCTATGTCGAAACTTATTTTTAAAACGCCGTTTGATAAAGATGCGTTAGTATTTTCTTTTAAGGGAGAGACGGGCAGTAAGATGAATTTCTCGAATCTGCCGAATCTTCTTTCAAGGCAGTGAAAATTAACCGCCGGTTTAGTTTTATTCCCCTCTTCGGCTTTCCATCGGATTACCAGAACGTTATGGTGAATTCCTATTAAAATGTTGTCTTTTTTTATTCCGGGAAGTTCGATTTCTACGGTTAAGGTATTTTCGTGGGTGTAGATATCTATAGGGGCGTACGGGGCGGAATTTGTTTTAAAAGAATAAGGCAGGTCTTCGGCGTTAAACAAACCGAAATTATTATGAAAAAGTTTTTCTATTTCATTTCTAAATTTTATTATTTTTTTGCTTAAATCGTCGTCTTCATAAAAAAATTTCATAATTTTAATCTCTGCACCATTCCGATTTTTTAATAAAATCCATTAAGCCTTTTTTAATTTCGTCGTTTTTTAAACCGTAAATTATCTGTGCCTTAAGCAGGTCGAGTTTGTTGCCGCCGTCGTATCTGTCGCCGTTGAATTCCAAGGCATAAACGGGCTGAATCTGGAGCAGGGATTTTATGGCGTCGGTAAGCTGAATTTCGCCGCCTTTTCCGGGAGCGGTATTTTTAAGAAAGTCGAATATATCCGGCATTAATATATATCTTCCTATTATTGCAAGATTGGAAGGAGCGTCTTTAATATCGGGTTTTTCGACTAAATCTTCCACGCCGTACAAGCCTTTTTCAATTTCTTTGCCGCTGATTATTCCGTATTTCGATACGTCTTCGTCTTTAACCCGCTGAACCGCCAAAACGGAATATCTGTATTTTTTATAAATAGCGACCATCTGTTTCATAACGGGAACTTCGGAATCTATAATGTCGTCGCTCAATACGACCGCGAAAGGTTCATCGCCGACCATATTTTGAGAGCATAAAATCGCATGCCCAAGTCCAAGAGCTTCTTTTTGCCTCGTATAAGTAAGGCTGATGCGGTTAGATATTTCATCGACCGATTTTAAGAGGTGGTGCTTGCCTTTTTCTTTCAGAAGAATTTCATGTTCTATCGACCTGTCGAAGTAGTCTTCTATAGCCGTTTTTCCTCTGCCGGTGATGATGATTATATCCGTTATATCCGCCCCCATGCATTCTTCGACGCCGTACTGTATTAAAGGCTTATCTACGAGAACAAGCATTTCTTTCGGAATCGATTTTGTAATAGGCAGAAGCCTTGTTCCAAGACCCGCGGCGGGAAAAACCGCTTTATTGACTTTCATTAATAAAGAGCCTCCGTAAATAAATTTAGTATAGCAGTTTTAGTAAAATATTACGAAATAATATACCATAATAAAAAAAAATATCAAAATTATCAATATTAAATACGGGGACGGAATTGAATACCGCCCCCGCCACAACTTGGGCAATAATATTTTTTTGATAATATTTTCGGTTTATGATAAAATTATTCAGTATCTCAAAAATTAAATAAAATATAACTATAAGTCTCAACCTCAAAATTTTTAAAATTAAATTAAATATGACGAAAAAAAATCTGCAGATAATTAAGCTTTCGGTTTTTGTATTAGCTATCGTATTTTTGTCGATAATCATAGTAAAGATGCCGGAAATAGTAGCATCGATAAAGAATTCTTCTTCGCCGAAAGGAAAACCTGCTTTAAAAAAATCGGGAAATAAATTCAAGGCGCCGTATTTTTCAGTTTCCGCTATTAACTATAAAGGAAAAGTCTTATCGTTAAAACGCTATAAAGGAAAAATAATTTTAGTAAATTTTTGGGCTACGTGGTGTCCCCCCTGCAGAGCCGAAATCCCTCGATTGGAAAAATTTTACAAATCGCATAAAAAAGACGGCTTTACCGTAATCGGTCTTTCGGTTAACAATCAGGGAAAAAACTACGTCCTGCATTTTATAAAGACCTTTAAGGGCGGCATTATAACTTATCCCGTAGGCATGGCTACATATTCGATAGAAAAAGCATACGGAAACATATATGAAATTCCGCAGTCTTTTCTTATAAACAGAAAAGGCTATATAGTAGCGCATATTACCGGCGAATTGCCGAGGGGATATTTGCCGTACGAATTTAATAAATTAAATAAATAAATTATTTTTACACGGAGAGATGGCCGAGTCCGGTTGAAGGCGATTGACTCGAAATCAATTGTAGGCGAAAGCTTACCGGGGGTTCGAATCCCTCTCTCTCCGCCATTTATGTCAAAAAAGTAAGAATAACAATAATAGGTATTAAAAGACGGTCAGAGAGGGATTTGAACCTCCGGTAAGGGCGTAAGCCCGCAAGGGGGTTCGCCGCTTTTAGCGTCCGCAGGACGCTCATCCCTCTCTCTCCGCCATTTATGTCAAAAAAGTAAGAATAACAATAATAGGTATTAAAAGACGGTCAGAGAGGGATTTGAACCTCCGGTAAGGGCGTAAGCCCGCAAGGGGGTTCGCCGCTTTTAGCGTCCGCAGGACGCTCATCCCTCTCTCTCCGCCATTTACTCCGCCGCTTATATGAAATTTAAATACGACGTAGAATATATTACGAAAATCACCAAGTTGAGCAAAGAGTTCATACTCGGACTCCTTAAATATTTTGACGGGCTTCCTTTGCAGGCTAAACTTGAAGCGTTTTATATAAGCAAAATAATAGAAGAGGACGATGAATTTGCTTTTCATCAGCACTATTTCGATAAAGACAGATCCGCCGAATATGAATTCGCGCTGTTCATCCTGGGCGTTGAAAGGATATATTCCGTAGAACATAGAAAAGAAGAAGCGGAAGCTCAAGGAAAAAAACTTTCCGCATATAAGATAAATTTGATTTCAAAAATTACGGAACTCAGGAAGCAGGATGATTAACGTTGAAAATACCCAAAAATATAAAAAGAATAATAGAAATATTATTAAAGGAATTTACATTTCAGCCGCTAAAAGAAATTCAGGGAAAACTACTATTTCTATAGCTCTGTCGCGTTTGCTGAGCAACAGGGGTTTATCCGTCCAGCCTTTCAAAAAAGGCCCTGATTTTATCGATCCCATGTGGCTGAATATCGCCTCAAGAAACAGGGCTTATAATCTGGATTTCTATTTTATGCCTAAAGATAAAATCAGAAATCATTTCTTAAAATATTCTTTAAATTCGGACATCAGCATAGTAGAGGGAAATCACGGTCTGCACGATTCTATAGATATTTACGGAAAATCGTCCAACGCCGAAATGGCTAAACTGCTGGGACTTCCGGTGATACTTATTATAGACGTCGGAGAATTGAACAGAGGAGTTGTCCCTTTAATATTGGGGTATAAAGAATTCGATAAAAACGTAGATATAAAAGGCGTTATTCTGAATAAAGTCCACAGCAAAAGACACGAAAAAAATCTGCTTAGAGCGATTAAATATTATACCGATTTAAAGGTCGTAGGCAATATACCCAATAATCCGGAATTTTCTATAAAACAGAGGCATCTGGGGCTTTTATCGACGATGTCCGGCAGTGAAATAGAAGCGTTGGTAGATAAGACTTCAACCGAAATCGCGGACTATATAGATTTGGAAGGCATAATAAAAATGTCGAAATTTGCCGACAAACATTATACCGATGCCCAAAAAAAACATATATTAAAATTAAACGCCGATAACGCAAAGCAAAAAAATAAAAGAAGCGGCTCAATCAAAATAGGCGTTGCTTTCGATAACGCTTTTAATTTTTATTATAACGAAAATTTGGAAGCTCTCGAAAATCTCGGATGCGAATTGATTAAATTTTCTCCGCTCTCCGATAAGCATCTGCCGGATATCGACGCTTTATATATAGGCGGCGGATTTCCGGAAATATTTGCGCAGGATTTACAGGACAATAACTCGATGCGGAAGGAGATAAGACGGAAAATAGAAGAAGGTCTTCCCGTTTATGCAGAGTGCGGCGGACTTATGTATCTTTGCCAAAGCATTTCTTACGAAAACGGTTTTAACGAAATGGTAGGCGCGATAGACGCCGACGTTAAACTTACCAAAAAACCGAAGGGACACGGATACACGAAACTGACCCCGTATTCTTATGGGAAAGCGGGCGTAAGCCTGTGGTTCGATAAAATTAAATTAATAAAAGGACACGAATTTCATCATTCGTATTTAGAAATGTCTCCGGAAAGATATAAATTTGTATTTAAAATGAAAAAAGGCTACGGAGTGGACGGCTTCTCCGACGGCATAACATATAAGAATCTTTTGGCAGGATACACGCATATGTATTCTCCGTCGTCGCCAGGGTGGTTTAAAAACTGGGTTGCTTTTATAAAACGGACAAAAAATAAACAAGAAAATATGTAGGATTTTTTATTACAACAATCAGATTTTATATTATTTAAAATGTTTAATATTAGTTGTACAATAAATTATTTGAGAACTATAGAAAATAAAATAACATATAATTTTTTTTATAACGGCAATTTTTTTATTGACAATTATAGCAATAAAGTTGTATAAATAAAAATTACAACTATGTTTTAGTTTTAATTCATTTAAAAAATAATGCGTATAAATATAAGGCGGCATTATAATTATTCTAATTTTATTTTTTTAATATTTAAATAAAGGAGGCTTTACTATGGGTAAAAAGCACCAGACTCCGCTTCTTGACGAACTTAAAAAAGGGAAGTGGATAAGTTTTGTCAAGGAAATAGAAAGAGCGGCGGAGAAGAGCGAGAGAACCGAAGACCTTTTGGGACAGGTTGAAGAATCTTACCGCGATAAAGTAAACCATTGGAAACACGGCGGCATGGCGGGCGTTAAGGGATACGGCGCAGGAATGGTCGGCAGGTTCAGCGAATACCCCGATAAATATCCGGGAATTAAAGAATGTCATTCTATGAGAATTATACCTTCCGCAGGTTTTTTCTATAACTCCGATTTTCTTAGAAAATTAGCCGATATTTCCGAAAAACACGCCGGAGGCTTGCTGAACTTTCACGGAGCTACCGGAAATATTCAGATACTCGGAATGTCCCAGGCGGAAGCCGAAGACGTTTTCCAGGCAGTAGCGGAGCTCGGTTTCGACCTTGGCGGCAGCGGATCCGATTTAAGAACGCCTTCATGCTGTGCCGGACAGGCAAGATGCGAATTTGCAAATTACGATACTATGAAAATTTGCCGCCATTTAACCGAAGAATATTTGGACGAGCTTCACAGACCGGCGTTTAATTATAAATTTAAATTTAAATTTTCAGGATGCTCTAACGACTGCGTCGCATCAGCCGCAAGATCCGATCTTGCTTTCATAGGAACATGGAAAGACAAAATAAAAATCAATCAGGAAGAAGTAAAAAATTATAAAAAGAAATTCGACGTTCAAAAATACGTTCTCGATAAATGTCCGACAAAGTGCATGTGGTTTGAAGGTGAAAATCTTGCCATCGACGACGAAAACTGCGTGAAATGTATGCACTGTATAAATGAACTGCCTAAAGCTCTTAAAGCCGGCGATGAAAGAGGCTGCTCTATTTTAATAGGAGCAAAAGCGCCTTTGGTTACCGGTCCTAGAATGGGCATGATGCTCGTTCCTTTTTACGACGTAAACGAAGATGCAAAGAACGACTATGAATGGATAAAATCCTTAATTTCCAATATGTGGGAATTCTGGGACGAATACGGAGTCAGCAGGGAAAGAATAGGAGAGCTTATAGGAAGGGTAGGATTAAATACCTTCTTGGAAGGCATAGGATTAGAGCCTATTCCCGAAATGGTCGAACATCCGAGAAGCAATCCGTTTATTAAATTTACCGAAGACGAAGATTAGTAGTCTTAAAATTTAAAAATTAAAATAATAATAACAATAATTTTTAGCATTATATATAAATTTGGAGGTTAATATGGCAGAAGAAGTTAAAAAGAAAAGACTTACCGATATTGGACCCCATGATTACAACGAATATTTGTCGCCCGTTATAAAAAAGAATTACGGCAAATGGGCTTATCATGAGATTATCGATCCCGGCACTATGGTGCACGTGGCGGAAAGCGGCGATAAACTGTATACGGTGAGAATGGGTTCGCCGAGATTAGTCAGCGGCAGTTTCGTGAGGGATATTTGCGATATCGCCGATAAATACTGCGGCGGACACTTAAGATTTACTACAAGAAATAACGTTGAATTTTTAATAGAAGACGAAAAAAACGTCGAACCGCTTAAAAAAGACCTTGAAAAAATGGGCTATAACGTAGGCGGCATAGGCAACATTGTTGCAAATATAGTTCATACTCAGGGATGGGTGCACTGCCATACTTCCGCAAGCGATGCATCAGGCGTCGTAAAATCGGTCATGGATGAATTATATGAATATTTTGTTGAAGAAAAGCTTCCGTCAAAAGTCAGAATAGCATTTGCATGCTGTTTAAATATGTGCGGTTCCGTTTCGTCTTCGGACATAGCTATAGTAGGAACTCACAGAAAACCGCCGAGAATCGATCTCGAAAGACTTAGAAACCTCTGCGAAATACCGAGTACTATTGCGGCGTGTCCTACAAATTCAATCAGGCCGGATACCGTGGACGGTAAACCGGCAGTAAAAGTAAACGAAGAAACTTGCGTTTTTTGCGGAAGCTGCTATACGGTTTGTCCCGCTATGCCTATTGCTAATGCCGAAAACGACGGTTTATCGATTTGGGTCGGAGGAAAAGTATCCAATGCCAGAACGAAACCGACTTTCTCTAAATTGGCGATACCGTTTATTCCTAATGATCCTCCGAGATGGCCGGGAGTAGTAAACGCCGTTAAAACTATTCTTAACGAATATAAAAAAGGCGCAGAACCGGGCGAAAGAGTCGGCGAATGGATAGACAGGATAGGCTGGCCGAGATTCTTTAAGATTACGGGATTCCCGTTCACGAAATACCATATCGACGATTTCAGGCTCGGCGAAACTACTATGAACTATTCTTCGCACGCCAGGTTGTAGTCTTTCGATAATTTTTATAAATTAAAACTAATATTTAGTATTTAGTATATAGGGAGCTCATTATATGACTGACGAAACTAAAAAGAAAGTCGAGGATAAAATTTTAGGGCTTGTGACGGAATATGCAGGAAAAAAAAGGTTCAAGCCGATAGATATCGTTAAGGAAATGGAAAAGGAGTTTGCAAGCGAAGGGTTAACTAAAGACGATATTAAAGGAGCATTAAAAGACTTAATGGACGATGAAAAGCTTGTTTACGGATATGCAGGAGGCAGTTTCCTGACGCTTCCGGAAAATAAGTAAATAACTAACTAATAAAAAAACGGTAAGGCGTAAATAAAGTTTACGCCTTACCGTCGAATAATAAATAGCGTTGGCCGAAATTTAATCCGTCCAACTGAAAAATAAAATAGGGAAAAATTATGCTTGAATTAAAAAAACCAAAAAAACCGGCAAAAATTGCGGCAAATACGGGCGGCGGCATGTCTCAGTCGCCGTACAGGCCCAAATACGTCGAAAAAAGACCTCCGTGTATGGATACTTGTCCGAATGGAACCAAGGTTAGGGATTATATTCAGCTTATAGCGCAGAGCGAGTCATACGACCGTCCGATAGACGACTCCTTAAAACTCGCTTTTAATATGCTGACGGAGTCGAATCCCCTTCCTTCGACAACGGGAAGAGTATGTCCCCATCCGTGCGAGGATGCATGCAACAGAAAAGAAAAAGACACGCCGGTAGCCATTAACGCTATAGAAATGTTTGTAGGAGATTACGGAATAAAAAATAATCTTCAGTATAAAAAATTGACCGAAGTTACAAGAAAAGAAAAGATTGCAATAATAGGAAGCGGCCCTGCGGGATTGTCGGCAGCTTATCATCTTGCGTTAAGGGGATATAACGTGGTTATTTTCGAAAAATTTCCGGAAACCGGAGGATATTTAAGGTACGGAATACCCCGTTTCAGGCTGCCGTTAGATATCATAGATGCGGAAGTTCAGCGCATTAAAAATCTCGGAGTAGAGATTAAGACAGGGGTTAACATAGGGACGGACGTAACGTTAGACGGCCTTAAGTCAGAATATGACGCAATATTTATAGCTATAGGAACTCACGAACCTATAAAAATGAAGATGAACGGCGCAGATTCCGCTAATGTTTATACCGGAATAGAATTTCTGCAGAAAGCGGCTTCCGGCGAACTTAAAGATGCGGGAAAAGAAGTTGTAGTTATCGGGAGCGACAGCGCAATGGACGCGGGAATGGTTGCAAAAAGGCTGGGCGCTAACGTCACGTTTATTTATAATAAAGGCACCGTTAACGATGCATCCGAAATAGAAGAAAAAGGTTCTACGGAAGTAAAAGAGGGGCACGCCGAAGGAATAAAATTCGAATTTTTATTTGCGCTTGACGAGATAGTTACGGAAAACGGCAAAGCCACAGCCGTAAAACTTAAAAAAATGAAACTTTCTGAGAAAGACGCATCCGGCAGGGTTCATCCGATAATCATCGAAGGCGGACAGGAACTTAATTTAAAATTAGACACCCTGATATATTCGTTCGGTCAAAAACCGGATTATAAAGGTTTAGAAAATCTAACTAAAAATCCGAATAACGAGTTTTTAAAAGTTGACGATAATTATCTTGTAGCAGGAGAAGATAAAGTGTTTGCCGGCGGCGATATATTAAGGTTCGGTCTCGTTACGGATGCTATCGGAATGGGAAGATATGCCGCATACGCTATACATAAAAAGTTTAGCGGAGAACAGGTTATTAACGACGAAAGAAGAGTTATAAAGTACGACGACGCAGTAAACAGAGAAGGGAAAAATATGTATCTTGCATATTTTCAGCCGGCAGAAAGAAAGAAAAGGACATCTAGAGATCCGAAAGAAAGAGTTAAAGATTTCGAGGGTATTTTAAACGACCTTAATTTCGACGAACTTGTTTCGGAAGTAAAGAGGTGTATGAGCTGCGGACTTTGCTTCGACTGCGGCAGCTGTTTCGAATACTGCTCGCAGAGCGCAGTTAAAAAATTGCCCAAAGGACAGCATTTCGAATTTCATCTCGAAACGTGCAACGGATGTAAAAAATGCGCCGAAAGCTGCCCATGCGGTTATATAGATATGCTGTAAATGCAGCTTTTATTTAATATGATGTAATGGATTTAAATAAATTAAATTTAATTTTAATGGAGGTTATTTATGGCAAGTTTTGTTTATAACGGAAAAACGATAGAAACGGATGACGAAGGTTACCTTCAGAATCTTGGAGACTGGGATAAAGGTCTTGCTGAAGTTCTTGCGAAGCAGGAAAATGTCGAATTAACCGAAAAGCACTGGAAATTAATTGAATGGATCAGGGATTATTTCCAGAAATTTCAGGTTGCGCCGGCAATTAAATCGCTGACGAAAGAGGTCATGTCGCTTGAAAATTTACCTGATAAAAAAGAAGCTAATAAATTCATTTATGAATTATTTCCGGAAGGTCCCGCAAAACAGCTTGCAAAAATCTCCGGTCTTCCTAAACCGACAGGCTGCGTTTAATATAAAAAAGAACTATGTAAATAATCAAGCGGCTTTTTAAGCCGCTTGATTATTATATGAACATAATGTAAAAACAAAAATAAAATTATTTATTCAGGGGGGAGTAAATATGGAACCTCTTACCGTTACAACTTATATATATTTATTAATTACATATTCAGTCGGATTAGTTTTTGCCATAGGCGTTATTTTGAGAATATATCAATATGCAACTACGCCGCAGCCTATTAAAATAATGCTGACTCCGGCGCCTCTTACGAAAAGCGGCGCATTCGCGAGAGTTCTCGGAGAGGTATTTTTCTTTAAAAGCCTCTTTAAATCCAATAAGCCTACATGGGTATTCGGATACCTGTTTCATATTTCGTTTTTTCTTTTAATAGCCATGCATTTTGCGCGCCATTTTGTTTACACTAATCCTTTGCCTTCCTGGTACAACTATTTCGTATTGGCGGGGATAGTATGCGGAATAATTATGGTTTTATCTCTTTTTTTACTTCTCATGAGAAGGGTGGTCGTTGAAAGAGTCAAATTTATATCTCTGTTTCAAGACTATTTGATATTAATTTTATTGATGCTTATAGGCATAGCCGGTCTGTCTTTGAATTTTGTATTAACGCCAAGCGCATTGACCGTAGTAGATAAACAGCTGGATCCGTATATAAACGGTCTTTTGACGTTTCAATTCACTAATATACCGTCAAATCCGTTATTTTTGATGCACTATACTCTGGTAATGCTTCTTATTCTATATATACCGTTCAGCAAAGTAATGCATTTCGTAGGAATATTCTTTTCTCCGACAAGAAATATGGCGGATAATCCTATAGAAGAAAGGTATTATCGTCCTAATGCAAAGGATCTTTCAATATAGAGGTGTGCGATATAAGCATGCAAAACCGATTTAAATTTATAGTCTAACTACTATATAAAATATAAATAATAAATAACCTGCAATTTTGATTCTTCATAAGGATTAATCGGAGGTATGTACAGTATGGCTAAGCCGAAAAGTAAATATAAAGTACCGGTATTGGACGGAAAGATTTCAATACCGAAAATAGTTCCCGGAGCATCGTCGTATGAACATATGATAGAAGCTCAAAAAGAAGATATGGAAGCGCTTGGTTTTCCGGCTAAATTGCAAGACGGATGGAAGGATAAAGCGCTTGGAGTATTTAAGCAGATTTTAGACCATAATAAAGCAGTAAGGGATTATATGGATATATGCGTCAGGTGCGGCGCATGTACCGATAAATGCCAGTTTTTCCTCGGTACGTCCGACCCGAATAATATGCCCGTACAAAGGCAGGAATTGATGAGGAAGGTTTACAGATATTATTTTACTCCGTCGGGATTTTTTAAAAGCCTTTCTAACTCGCAGGAACTGACGGAAGAAGTATTAAAAGAATGGTACACTTATTTCTGGCAGTGTTCGGAGTGCAGAAGATGTTCTCTGTACTGTCCTTACGGCATAGATACCGCAGAAATAACTATGGCGGCAAGACAGATTATGGATTCAATAGGTCTCGGCCAAAAATACACGACAGAAGTTATTCACAAGGTTTTCGTGACCGGAAATAATATAGGAATCCCTCCTGCAGCTCTAAGAAATACGCTTGACGACTTAGAAGAAGAAATAGAAGAAGAAGGCGGAAAGGGCGTAAAAATTCCAATGGACGTAGAGGGAGCGGAAGTCTTGCTTGTCCCTCCGTCGGCCGATTTTTTTGCTATGCCCCATATGGAATCCCTGAAAGGATACGCAAAAGTGTTTCATAAAGCCGGTATAAGCTATACGGTTTCATCATATGCGTCCGAAGCCGGTAATTTCGGTAAGTTTATAGGAAGCTATCAAAACACAAAAGAAATAAATAAAAGGATATGGGATGAAGCAAGAAGGCTTAAAGTAAAGAGAGTTATTATAGGAGAGTGCGGACATGCATGGAGAGCGGCCTATATGTACTCGAATACCATGAATGGACCTTTCGATTTTCTCGATTCGAAATATAAACAGCCTACCCATATATGCGAATTCACCTTAGGTCTTGTAAAAGACGGAGTTATCAAGCTCGATCCAACGGCAAACGACGATAAAATCGTTACGTTCCACGATTCCTGCAACGTAGCGAGAGGTTCCAGAATAGGCGACGTTGTAGGCGGCCAATTTACGATACCGAGAGAATTGATAAAAGCCGCCGCAAATAAATTTGTAGAATTAAGGGAAGGAACTACGAAAGAAAGCACTTTTTGCTGCGGCGCAGGCGGCGGACTGCTGACCGAAGAAGTCATGAACGTGAGGCTTGCAGGTTCAATGCCGAGAATGCAGACGGTTAAAGAAGCCGTAGATAATCACGGTGTAAATTTTTATGCCTTGATTTGCGCAATATGCAAGACCCAGTTTTCTAAGGTATTCCCGTTGTACGGCTTAGATGCCGAAATGGTGGGCGGTATTCATCAGTTAGTCAGCAATGCTATAATAATGTAAAAAAATACGGAATTATGCACTTGACAAAGCAATACTTGGTATTTGTCATACAATAACTATGGGATTGGCGAGCTTCGCTGGACTTAGTCCGCTAACTACGAAGCAATATCACTTTGTCAAGTGCATAATTCCTAAATAATAAATTAAATTATTAATGGAGGAACTAATGAAATTAGGCATTCTTATTAAAGAAGGCCCTTATATGCATCAGGCTATGGACACGGCCTATAATTTTATATTAGCGGCTATGGAAAGCGGACATGAAATAACGGGCATATTTTTTTATAACGACGGAGTTTATAACAGATGTGCAACGCTTGAACCTCCAAGAGACGAAAGGAATATCATGAAACTCCTTACGGAATTAGAATTGAAAGGAGTCAGATTAATAGTCTGCGTTGCGGCTGGGAAAAGAAGAGGCATAGTAAATCAGACGGTATGCAAAGTGGAAGAAATATCGGGACTTGGACAACTGCTCGAACTCTGCATAACATCCGACAGAACTATAACTTTTTAATAAAATATAATAAAAATACTGAATAAAGGAGCCATAAGATGTCTGAACAAGAAAAAACTAAAGTTATGTTTGTATGCAGAACCGCTCCGTACGGAACCATATACGAACAGGAAGCTATAGAAGCTATGGTTATGTTCGGCGCATACGAACAGGATATCAGCGTAACATTTACGGGAGACGGAGTATTTTCGCTGAAAAAAGGACAGGATACTTCATTGCTGGGAAAGAAAAATTTTTCCATGACCTATCCTATATTAATAGACGACTTTGAAATTTCGCATATATACGTCGAAAAAGAGTCTCTCGAAGAAAGAGGTTTGACGGAAGACGATTTAGCGACGGAAGTAGAAATAATAGATAGAAATTCTTTAAAACAAAAGATGGGAGAAATGAAAGCTTTACTTCCGTTTTAAATAATAAAAACCTAAATTTATTAAAGATTAATAATTAAGGAGGAAATTAAAAGTGCTGCACATAGTAAAAAAATCTCCATATGAATCTTCCGCATTCAGCGACGCAATAAACTATATGGAACAAAACGATATAATGCTTTTAACCGAAGACGGCATATATGCCGCAAAAAAGGGCGGAAAATTTGAAGGAGCGTTAAAAAGCCTTATGCAAAAAAATGCCGTTTTCTGTCTTATAGCCGACGTAAAAGCAAGAGGCATTCAGGAAAGCGAAATAATAGAAAACGTAAAAGTAATAGACTATAAAGGCTTTGTAGAAAAAGTAGTTGAACATAATCCTATGACGTGGTCGTAATTTAAAAAGTATAAAAATAATTGTTGACTTTTTAAACAAATAATATTAAATATATAGAAATAATTTTAAAAATATATACGGAGTAAAATATGGCCTTAGTAAATCCGCACGGTAAAGAGAAAAAGTTAAAACCTCTGCTTTTGTCGGGAAGCGAACTTAGCTCCGCAAAAGAAAAAGCGAAAAACCTTAAGAAATTGCCTATGACCTCAAGAGAAACATCCGACCTTATAATGATGGGCATAGGAGCATTTACGCCTCTTGAAGGCTTTATGGGAAAGAAAGACTGGCAGGGCGTAGTGGACAACTATACTATGGAAGACGGAACATTCTGGCCTATACCGATTACCCTTTCCGCCGCAAAAGAATTATCCGACGAAATTAAAATCGGAGAGGAAGTTGCGCTTGTCGATTTTGAGACCTCTGAAATTATAGGAATAATTACCGTATCCGAAAAATATTCTATAGACAAGGCATATGAGTGCCAAAAAATATTTAAAACGACCGATATGGAACATCCCGGAGTTCAAAAAGTTATGGCACAGGGAGACATAAATATTGCCGGAAAAGTAAAAGTATTAAGCGAAAGCTATTATCCGGCAGAATTTAAAGATATATATATGCGTCCTGCAGAAGTCAGGAAATTGTTTGAGGAAAAAGGATGGAATACCGTAGCGGCATTTCAGACGAGAAACCCTATGCACCGCTCGCACGAATATCTTGCAAAAGTTGCGGTTGAAACCACGGACGGAGTGCTTATACACCAGTTAGTCGGAAAGTTAAAACCCGGAGATATTCCTGCGAACGTTCGAGCGGTAGCAATCAATACATTAATAGATAAATATTTCGTTAAAAACACCGTAGTTCAAGCAGGTTATCCTATGGAAATGAGATATGCCGGACCAAGGGAAGCCCTGCTTCATGCAGTGTTCAGGCAGAATTACGGATGCTCCCATCTTATCGTCGGAAGAGATCACGCCGGAGTCGGCGACTATTACGGTCCGTTCGATGCGCACAAGATATTCGACGAAATTCCCAAAAATGCGCTTGAGTTAAAACCGTTAAAAATGGACCTTACGTTTTACTGCCATAAATGCGACGGCATGGCTTCGACGAGAACATGTCCCCACCCGAAGGAAGACAGGCTTACGCTTAGCGGAACTATGCTAAGAAAATTATTATCCGAAGGACAGGAAGTTCCGGACCATTTTTCCAGACCGGAAGTTTTATCTATACTGAAAGATTACTATGCATCTCTTGCAAAAGAAGATAAGGTAGAAATTAAGCTTCATAAAGCGGCAAAAGGAGAAATTTAATTCAGTTATAATTTTATATTGCCGGCTTGATATAAAGCGGCAGTATATATTCTTATAAAAAAACAAAATATAAAATTAAGGAGGTATGGAAATGCCAAGTTTTGTAATTACGGAAAAGTGCGACGGATGTAAAGGCAGAGATAAGACGGCCTGCCAGTATATTTGTCCGAACGACCTTATGGTATTAAATAAGGACATTATGAAGGCTTATAATCAGGAGCCCGACCAGTGCTGGGAGTGCTACAGCTGCGTTAAAATTTGTCCTCAGTCTGCAATCGAAGTGAGAGCTTATCAGGATTTTGCCCCGCTGGGCGCATCGGTTATTCCTATGAGAGGTTCCGATTCAATTATGTGGACGGTAAAATTCAGAAACGGAAAAATTAAAAGGTTTAAATTCCCGATAAGAACTACTCCGGAAGGCGGTATCGATCCGTATCAGGGAATAGCCGAGGTAAACCAGGGCAGCCTGAAAGACGAGCGTCTGTGCGACGAACTCGGAGTTGAACTTACGGCTCCTAAGAAATAAAGAATTAAAAGACTTTTATTTATTTATAATTAAAATAATTTATAATTTGCGAGGATAAATTGATATGGCTGAAATGAAAGGTTCAATGACTAGCACCGAAGTTTTGAACAATTATACCATAGAAGAAATCAGCACCGACGTCTTAATCGTCGGCGGCGGTATGGTTGGTTGCGGAGCCGCATTCGAAATCAAAAAATGGGCGCCGAAAGATATGAAAATAACTTTGATAGAAAAAGCTTCCATAGAAAGAAGCGGCGCCGTTGCAATGGGATTATCCGCTATTAATACGTATCTTGGAGACAATACTCCGGAAGATTACGTTAAACACGTTGCTAACGACCTTATGGGTATAGTTAGGGAAGACCTTATATACGATACCGGAAGGCACGTCGATTCTACCGTAAGGCTTTTTGAAAAATTCGGACTTCCTATATTTAAAGAAGACGAAGACGATTCAAGAACGATTGCCGAGGGAGCAAAACCGTTAAGAGCAGGAAGATGGCAGATAATGATTCACGGCGAGTCTTATAAAGTACTTGTTGCCGAAGCGGCAAGAAAAGCTTTAGGCGAAGAAAACATCAAGGAAAGAGTCTTTATTACCGAACTTCTTATGGACGAAAAGCACGAAAACAGGGTTGCCGGAGCAATCGGTTTCAGCTTAAGAGAAGCAAAAATATATATCATTAAAGCAAAAGCGGTAATCATGGCTTGCGGCGGAACGGTTAACGTTTTCAGGCCGAGATCCCAGGCTGAAGGTATGGGAAGAACATGGTATGCAATATGGAATGCCGGTTCTACCTATGCTATGGGTTATCAGGCCGGCGCAGAAATGACCACTATGGAAAACAGATTCGTTCCGAACAGATTTAAAGACGGATACGGACCCGTAGGCGCATGGTTTACTCTCTTCAAATCCAGAGTTTTAAATGCTCACGGTGAAGATTATATGCAGAAATGGGGACACATGCTTCAGGATTATGCTCCTTACGGACTTGCGAAAGTTCCCGCCACTTGCTTATGGAACCACGTTATGCTTAAAGACTGGATGGAAGGAAACGGTCCTTTCTATATGAATACGTCCGGCGCTATGAAAACGCTTTTTGAAACTCTTCCCGAAAAGAGAAAAAAATCGCTTGAAGCCGATGCTTGGGAAGATTTCCTTGATATGACGGTTGCGCAGGCGGGATTATGGGCGTCGATGGATATAGATCCTGGTGAAACAAACTCCGAAGTTATGCCGACCGAACCTTATTTCTTAGGTTCGCATTCGGGCGCTTGCGGAATGTGGGTTTCGGGACCGGAAGATTTAGCTCCGAAGGAATATCAGTGGGGCTATAACCGTATGACGACAGTTAACGGACTATTCACAGGCGGCGACGGCGTAGGAGCATCCGGACACAAATTCTCTTCCGGCTCATACGTAGAAGGAAGAATTGCGGCAAAATCCGCAGTCAGGTTTATACTTGACGATCCGGGATTTACGCCTACG
The DNA here is from genome assembly GCA_021795355.1 of bacterium. Lineage (GTDB taxonomy): Bacteria > SZUA-79 > SZUA-79 > Acidulodesulfobacterales > Acidulodesulfobacteraceae > Acidulodesulfobacterium_A. The sequence continues at coordinate 37,138 of JAJYPL010000004.1, forward strand.
GTTCATACCGACAACAAAGTCCTTGCGGAAAAAGTGTACGGACCTATGATAACCTTTGAAAAATTCAAAGACTATTCCACAGAGTCAAACGTAAATCCTAACTATATAAAACCGAGGCTCTATCTGTTCAGGTTGAATAAACTTATGGACGAATACGTCGCCGGAACTTCGACTTTCTACAGGACAAGCGAAGCCAGCCTTTTAAGAGGATTGGATCTTTTAAACAGATTGAAAGAGGATGCGCCTAAACTTGCGGCCGCCAATCTCCATGAACTTATGAGAGCATGGGAAAATTACCACAGGTCTATAGTCGGCGAACTTCACTTAAGGCATGTACTGTTCAGAGAAGAAACAAGATATCCGGGCTTCTATTACAGAACCGACCATCCCAAACTCGACGAGCAGAACTGGAAGGTTTTTGTGAATTCTAAATTAAATAAAACAACGGGACAGCCGGAATTGTTTAAAAAGCCTTATATTGAAATCGTTCCGAAAAATTAGTAAATAAACTTAATATATTGTAAAAATAATTTATAAAATTAAGTCTATCCCCTTCTCTAGATAGAGAAGGGGATTTTAATATGTATAAAGTCTTTATATATTTTTTATATTATATTTAAATAAATAAAAACTTAGCAATGGAGATTTAAAGTTGAGCGAGCTAAATAATGAAAATGCCGTGCTAATAATCGGCGGCGGGCACAGCGGGGTATCTGCCGCATTAGAAATCACCGAGGCGGTCGATAAAAAAGTATATATAGTAGAAAAAAAATCGTATATCGGCGGCAGGGTTCTCCAGATGTATAAGTATTTTCCAAAATTATGCCCCCCATTCTGCGGCTTTGAAATCAATACGAAAAGAATAAAGTCGTCCGCCGAAGGAAATATAAATTTTTTAGTTTCTTCAAGCGTCGAAGAAATCACGAAAGCAAAAGAAGGATCAGGATATAAAGTAAAAATTAAACAAAAACCGCAATATATCAACGATAACTGTACCGTATGCGGAGAATGCGCTAAGGTTTGCCCCGAAGAAAGACCTAACGATTTCAATTACGGCATGGATAATACTAAAGCTATATTTATGCCTGCAATATCTTCGTTTCCCCTTAAATACAGCGTAGATGATAAATACTGCAAGTTTTCTGCATGTAAAAAATGCGAAGAAGCGTGCAGATACAGTGCAATTAACTTGGATGCAAAAGAGAATATTATAGAATTAACGGTATCAGATATCATATTTGCTACGGGCTGGAAGCCCTATGAAGTAGAAAAATTAGAAAACCTGGGATACGGCAAATATAAAAACGTTATTACCAACGTAAAAATGGAGAGGCTTGCCGCAGAAAACGGTCCTACAGGCGGAAAAATTTTAAGGCCGTCCGACGGAAAAGAAGTTAAAAACGTAGCATTTATTCAGTGCGCCGGCTCCAGAAACGAAAACCATCTGCCATACTGTTCCGCGATTTGCTGTATGGCATCCTTGAAGCAGGCGATGTATTTGAGGGAAAAAAATCCCGAATCCTCGCCGGTCATATTTTATATAGATTTAAGAACGCCGGGCAGATATGAAAATTTTTTAAATAAAGCTCAAAGCGACGAAAAAATAAAATTCAATAAAGGAATAGTCGGCAAAATATCCGAAGACCGTGAAACGGGAGATCTGCTTTTAGACGTCGAAGATATGCTTTCCGGCAAAAAAAATAAGGTCAGGGCGGAAATGGTGGTTCTTGCCGCAGGAATGGCGTCAAACATTAAAGACGACCTTAAAGAAATTAAAATAGACGAAGAAATTAAAATAGATATCGACGAAAACGGATTTATATTTAACGATAATTTTAAAGAAGGAATATTTTCGGCAGGCGTTGCAAGGTTTCCTTTGGACGTTTATATGTCCGGACAATCTGCGACTTCAGCAGCATTATCGGTAATTCAGCATAACGCGAAACTATAAAAGATATTATTTAGGAAGGAGTTAAAATGGATAATAATTTGGGGATTTATATATGTTCCGGCTGCGATATAGGAAAAAGCCTTAACGTTGAAAGATTAATCAATACCGCGAAAGATTCCGGCAAGCCTTTAGTATGCGTAAGCCATGAGTTTCTTTGCGGACCGGAAGGCATAAATCTCATAAAAAACGATATTTCCGAAAAAAAAATAAATAAATTAGTAATAGCCGCCTGTTCGATGCGCGCCAAACAGGATGTTTTTAATTTCGACCAGTTTACTATTCATACCGAAAGGGTAAACTTAAGGGAGCACGTTATTTGGATAAGCCCGCCGAACGATAATAATACACAGCTTCTTGCAGAAGATTATATAAATATGGGCGCTTCTAGAGCAAAAAAAGCTGCATTTCCGGAACCTTTAGTCCAGGACCTTAACAAAACGGTTCTCGTAGTAGGCGGCGGAGTTACAGGACTTAACGCATCGGTTAACGCCGCGAAAGCTGGTTACGACGTCGTTCTTGTCGAAAAAAAGCCGAATCTCGGCGGATTTCCGTTTTCAAAATATAAAAAATGGGAAACCAAACCCCCTTTCGACAAAAATACGTGGATAAGGGAAGGATTAGACGAACTTATAAGCGAAGCGGAAAAATCTAATAAAATAAAAATATATAAAAATTCTAAAATTAAGTCTATATCCGGAGCGCCGGGCAAATTTAACGTAGAAATAGAATCAGCCGAAGGAAATTCCGGTTCGGAGCCTGTTAAAGAAATTGCCGGTTCTATAGTCGCAGCGACGGGCTGGAAGCCTTACGATGCAAAAAAATTGGATAATCTTGGATACGGTTTAACGCCCGATATTTTAACAAACGTAGAACTGGAAGAACTGTATTCCGAGCTCTCGGATAACGGAAAATCCGAAAATTTCGCATTAAAAAGAAAATCGGACGGCAAGCCGGTTAAGTCGGTATTGTTTGTTCAGTGCGCAGGTTCAAGGGACGAAAATCATCTTCCTTACTGTTCGACCGTCTGCTGTATGTCTTCCTTAAAAGAAGCCGCTTTAATAAGAAAAAACAATCCCGATGCAAATGTTTACATTATATACAAAGATATGAGAACTATGGGCGAATACGAAAACTTTTACAGAAAAATGCAGGACGACGAGGGCATTTTTATGGTTAAAGGCGTCGTATCCGGCGTATCGTTCGACAAGAGCGGAAATACCATAGGCGTTAAGGTAAAAGATACCCTTTTCGGAGGAGATATCGATATAAATACCGAAATGGTCGTTCTTGCTACCGGTATGGTTCCGAATTCCGGAGAGATAGAATTAAAAGATAATGCCGCAACTTTAAACGTAGGAGAAGTACAGCCTGCAAGCGGAGCTTCCTGTCCGCCTTCCGTGCCTGTTTCAACGGCTCAGGTTCCTAAGAGCGGCTTGTTAAACCTTTCCTATAGGCAGGGTAAAGAAATGCCGGACCTTATTTACGGATTTCCGGATTCAAATTTCATATGCTTTCCTTACGAATCAAGAAGGACGGGAATATATCCCGCCGGTTCCGTCAGGATGCCTTTAGATACCGTCTTTTCCGTCGATGATGCGAAAGGAGCGGTTTTAAAGGCCATACAGTGTATTGAACAGACTTCTAAAGGCAGGGCGGTTCACCCTCGTTCAAACGATACTACGTACCCGTTTTTTGACCTTCCAAGGTGTACGCAGTGTAAAAGATGCACCGAAGAGTGTCCTTTCGGCGCTATAGACGAAGACGAAAAAGGAACGCCGCAATATAATCCCGAAAGATGCAGGAGATGCGGTATATGCATGGGCGCATGTCCGGTAAGAATCATATCGTTTAAAAATTATTCGCCGGATATTATCGGCTCTATGATTAAAAGCATATACGTTCCGGAAGATCCGACCGACGAAAATTACAGGATATTAGTATTTGCATGCGAAAACGACGCTTATCCGGCTCTCGACATACTCGGATTGAATAAAATGAACTTATCTTCTAATATAAGGGTTATTCCGGTAAGGTGTCTCGGTTCTATAAATAACGTATGGTATGCCGACGCTCTTTCAAAAGGCATAGACGGCATTCTTTTGCTGGGCTGTAAATACGGCGACGACTATCAGTGCCATTTTACGAAAGGTTCGGAACTGGCTTCTTACAGAATGGGAAACCTCAAGGAAACACTTACAAGGCTTGTTCTCGAAGAAGAAAGAGTCAGGCAGGTTCAGCTCGAATATACCGACTATATGAAACTGCCGGAAATAGTCGAAGATTTCGTTAATAAAGTTAAATCTCTTGGACCTAATCCATATAAAGGCTTTTAAGAAAGGGGGGATATTTTGAATAATACCGTTATTAAGACCGACAACGAGTTGATTAAATATATAAAAGAAGTAGGCGAAAGCAATTTTAAAAAATGTTTTCAGTGCGGCACGTGTTCCGCAGTATGTCCTCTGTCAACCGAAGACAGGCCGTTTCCGAGAAAAGAAATGATAATGGCGGGATGGGGAATGAAAGAACAGCTGACCGCCGATTTAGACCCATGGTTATGCTATTACTGCGGCGAATGCTCCAAGAACTGCCCAAGGAAAGCCGAACCGGGCGAACTGATGATGTCGCTGCGCCGTTTTTTAATAAGCGCGTATGACTGGACCGGGATTTCAAAGCTTTTATATGTATCGAAGTACGCCGAATATATCGCAATATTAATAGTAGCGCTCGGAGTTTTGCTTGAGTGGGCGGTTATATTCGGACTTCATCCGGCCGCAGGAGCGACGCTGTCCCAAGCGGTATCTCCGGATAAAGTGGACTATTTCTTCGACTGGCCGATATCGGCTTTTCTTGCAATTATGCTGACGTCTTTCATATACAATATGTACCGGAAGACGGTATTAAGCGACAAAAGCGTGAAAATTCCGCTAAGCCTTTACGTTACGGAAGCATGGTCGCTGATATTTAACTTTTTTACGCAGTATAGATATGCAAAATGCGACGATTCTGAAGAGTCGGCGACTAAAAAACTTGCCTCCGGCAAATATAATTTCTGGCTTGCCCATCTTTTCTTAATGATAAGCTATGTATCCCTGTTTGTAGCCATCGTATTTTTCTTGGACTGGTTTCAAAGCGAAAACAGCATGCCGATTCTTCATATAGTTCTATTCGATTATTTTGCCAGCATAGGATTAATTTTCGGAACTATTTATTTTATAATTAAAAGATTTTCTAAAAAAATAGAAAGAAGCAAGTTTTCCCATCATACCGACTGGATGTTCGTCACACTGCTCTTTTTAACGGCGGTTAGCGGAGTTTTACTAAGGGCGGCTATAGTTTACAACTATTCGGTTTCCGCTATTTTTTATATATATCTGATTCATTTAATGATATTATTTCCGATGCTTGTGATAGAAGTTCCTTTTTCTAAATGGTCACATCTTGCTTACAGACCGGTTGCAGTATATTTTGCAAACTTAAAAGAAAAAGCTAAAAACCTAAGTAATAATTAATGCTTTAACATGTGTAATGTTAAAGAAATTTTAATAATAATTAAAAATTTAATTTAGGGGGTTTTAGGTTATGAGTCTATTTGACAAAGCAATGATTTTCGGAATTATTGCGGGTCTTATCGCCGTTATTTACAGTATAGCGGTAACGATATGGGCTATGAAGCAGGATGAAGGTTCCGACAGAATGAAACAGATAGCTAAGGCTATCCAGGAAGGCGCCACAGCATTTCTTAACAGGCAGTATAGGACGGTAGCGATAGTGGGAGTAGTTATTTTCGCTTTGCTTCTTATCGGTAAAATATGGGTGCCCCAGTTTGGGCTTTTAACGGCATGCGGATTTGCGTTGGGCGCTTTTTTATCGGCTTTGGCAGGTTATCTCGGTATGTTTAACGCTGTTAGAGCAAACATAAGAACTGCCCAGATTGCGCATAAAGGCGTAAAACCGGCTTTAAAGTTTGCATTTAAAGGCGGTTCCGTTACCGGCTTAATGGTTTTAGGCCTCGGCGTCCTCGGAATATCGGTTTTTATGTTAATAGGGTATCACACGAGCGGGCTTGACGGCGTTATAAATTCATTAATAGGCTTTGCTTTCGGATGCAGTCTTATTTCCGTTTTTGCAAGGCTTGGCGGCGGTATATACACTAAGGCTGCAGACGTAGGCGCCGACCTCGTCGGAAAAGTAGAAGCCGGAATACCGGAAGACGACCCAAGAAACCCTGCGGTTATTGCAGACCAGGTCGGAGACAACGTCGGAGACTGCGCCGGTATGGCGGCAGATGTTTTTGAAACTTTTGCTGTTACTATAATAGCATCTATATTGCTGGCATACTCCACCTTTAAAACCGGTTCAAACAGCGGCAGTCTAATGCACGGTATACTTTACCCCCTTCTTTTGGGAGGCATAGCAGTTTTTACATCGATTATAGGCGTATTTTTCGTAAGCGCTCCAACTAAAGAAAAAATTATGCAGGGTCTTTATAAAGGGCTGTTCGTTACAGGAATAGTTTCGGCTATTGCATATTATTTCTTCACAATGGCTTTTATGAAGCACGTTGGAACCCATTCCGCAATGGATTATTACTATGCGGCTCTCGTCGGTCTTATTTTAACCGGACTAATTATAGTAATAACCGATTATTTTACATCGACTCAATTTTCACCTGTCAAATCTATAGCCGAAGCATCGACAACCGGTCACGGAACTAACATTATTGCAGGATTAGCAGTAGGACAGATGTCCACGGCTTTGCCTGTTATAGCGATAGTTTTCGGCATTTTGATTTCTTATCATTTTGCGGGTTTTTACGGCGTGGCGGTTGCGGCTTCCAGCATGCTCTCTATGGCGGGAATGGTAATAGCGGTCGATTCGTTCGGACCTATTACCGATAATGCCGGGGGTATCGCCGAAATGAGCGAACTTCCGGAAGACGTCAGGGAAACCACCGATGCACTCGATGCAGTCGGAAACACGACAAAAGCGGTAACGAAAGGATATGCTATAGGCTCCGCAGCTCTTGCGGCTATAGTACTTTTCGGAGAATACTCTAATTTGATCCAAAATGGATACGTAAAGGCAGGACTAGAAAAAATATCGTTTTCTATACATCAGCCTATGGTATTAATAGGACTTTTCCTCGGCGCAATGCTTCCTTATATATTTGCTTCCCTTGCAATGAAATCCGTCGGAAAGGCGGCGGGAGATATAGTCGTCGAAGTCAGGAGGCAGTTTAAAGAAATTCCCGGAATCATGGACGGCACCGGCAAACCCGAATACGGAAAATGCGTCGATATAGTCACGAAATCTTCCTTAAGGGAAATGATACTTCCCGCATTTATTCCGATTGCCGGTCCTATTGTTTTCGGTCTTACTATGGGACCTCAGGTTCTCGGCGGGATATTATTGGGAACTATTATATCGGGTCTTTTCGTCGCAATATCTATGACAAGCGGCGGAGCGGCATGGGATAACGCAAAAAAACTTATAGAAAAAGGATTTGAATATAACGGACAGACGTACCGCAAAGGCAGCGAAGCCCACAAAGCCGCAGTTACCGGCGACACCGTCGGCGATCCTTACAAAGATACCGCCGGTCCGGCAATCAACCCGATGATTAAAGTCGTAAACATCTTTACTATCTTAATCATCCCGATTGTCTTACTGCTTTGGGCGCATTAATATAAATTAGCGGCAGTGCAATAATAATCTAAAAAGAGGGTCGGGTTAAACAAATCCGGCCCTCTTTTTTCATTTTATTTTTTTTTAAAGGTGTCAGATTAATTTTCCGCAATGACCTTTATATAAAATATTTATATTTCAGGTGCGGAAAATAAAATTTGACACCTTTTCCGCTCACCTTTTCCATTTATGTTCATCCGGACTTTAATTAGCTTCCGTTTACGTTTGCAGATTTATCATATCTTATGTTTTCGCGTTTAGATTTAAAAAACGACTTTAACAGCATTGACGATTCTTCAGCCATTATGCCCCCGATAAGTTCGATTTTCCCGCCCAAAATAGAACTTGAAACGCCGCCTTTCGGGTCGGATGCCCCGTAAACCACCCTGCCGATTCTCGATAAAAGAATAGCCCCGCAGCACATTATGCAAGGCTCAAGGGTAACGTAAAGCGAACATTCGTCTAAGCGCCAGTTATGAAGTTTTTTCTGCCCCGCTAAAATAGAGTTTATTTCGGCGTGCATAATACAGGAAACATTGCTTTCTACAGTATTGAAAGCTGAAGAAATTACCTCTCCTCCGGCGCTTGCTATAATAGCTCCAACCGGAACTTCGTCCCCGTTCAGCGCCTTTTCTGCTTCTTTTAAAGCTAAATTCATAAAATATTTATCGTCTAATTTATTCATTCTTAATATTATATAAAAATATTATATAAATTTATTAAAATTTTAAAAACTTTAAAAATTAAAATTAGTAAAATAATAAAATAGCAAAATACGATTGAAATTTATATATGTTTTATGTATTATTATATAATGTATAAGCTATATATAAATAGTTTATATATACGGTGGAATAAATAAAAAAACTATAAAATAATTTAATAATAAGCGCATTAGATTAAATCGATAATGCGGATATAAAATGAACCAAAGACTTCCCGATTATTTAAAAAAAGAGATTCTGAAAATCAAGTCCAGAAAAGATATTTTCGAGACGTCTAAAATTATAAAGGAAAAAGAGCTAAATACCGTCTGCTCTTCATCGAGATGTCCTAACCTGCACCTCTGCTTTTCAAATAAAACCGCGACTTTTTTGCTTCTCGGCGACAAATGTACGAGAAAATGCCCTTTCTGCAACATAGAACATATGGATACGTCTTTTAAAAATGATAAAAACAGTGAAACGGCTATGTCCGTAAAATCAGCTATGCCCGTAACAGCATATGCGTCCGTAGATATCGACGAACCTCAAAAAGTAGCATATGCGGTAAAAACTCTCGGTTTAAAACATGCCGTAATAACGATGGTTACAAGAGACGATATCGATGACGGAGGCGCCGATATTTTGGTTAAAACGGTAAGGGAAATTAGAAAAACTACCGGCTGTAAAATCGTAGAAGTTTTAACGTCCGATTTTAACGGAAACAAGAAGTCTGCATTAGACGTTGCCGAAAGCGGCATAGATATTTTCGGCCATAATATTGAAACGGTAGAAAGGCTTTATGCAGACGTCAGGCCTTCAAGCTCATATACGAGGTCTTTGAACCTGCTTAAAAGCGTAAAAGAAGAAAAACCGGATATCGTAACGAAATCGGGCATTATGGTCGGGCTTGGAGAAGACGACGGTGAAGTTTTTCAAACTATAGACGATATGATCGATAACGGGATAGAATTTATTACCATAGGACAGTATTTAAGACCGTCTTTAGAAAATATACCTGTTCAAAGGTATGTACCTTTAAATAAATTTATAGAATATAAAAATTATGCAAACACAAAAGGCGTAAAACAGGTGTTTGCCGCTCCGCTTGTAAGAAGCTCTTTCGGCGCCGAAAAGTTTTTTAAGCACTCGTCTTAATTTCGTCTTTATTTTTATTCGTTTTTTTATTTTCGAATTTTATTATTTATTTTATCTGAGCAAAATAATATAATATAAAACTATTATATTAGTTATATAATTTCGGAGAAATTTATCATGACAGAAGATTTTGAGACTATTAAAAGGCTTCCGCCATATGTTTTTGCGGAAGTAAATAAAATAAAAATGGAAGCCAGGAAAAGGGGCGACGACATTATAGACCTCGGAATGGGCAATCCCGATTCTCCTACTCCCGATTATATAATAGAAAAGCTGATAGAAGCGTCGAGGCATCCCAAAAATCACAGATATTCGGTATCTCGGGGAATTTACAAACTGAGGCTTGCCATAGTAAATATGTATAAGAGAAATTACGGCGTCGAGCTCGATCCCGACTCCGAGGCAATAGTTACTATGGGCATAAAAGAAGGGTTGAGCCATCTTATGCTGGCGATTATAAATAAGGGCGACGTAGCCTTTGTACCTAACCCGACTTATCCCATCCATGCATACAGCGTTATTATTGCGGGAGGAGACGTCAGAAGCATACCTTTAATTCCGGGCGAAGATTTTTTCGAACATCTTATGACGGCGCTTAAACAGACTTGGCCTAAACCGAAGGTTATCGTTTTAAGTTTTCCGCACAATCCTACTACCGTCACGGTAGAACTTGATTTTTTTGAAAAATTAGTCGATTTTGCCAAAGAAAACAACATATATATAATACATGACAATGCATACGCCGATTTGACTTTCGACGGATACAAAGCCCCAAGTTTTTTGCAGGCAAAGGGAGCAAAAGACGTAGGAATAGAATTTTTTTCTATGTCGAAAAGCTACAGTATGGCGGGGTTCAGGGTGGGCTATGCGCTCGGCAATCCAACCCTTATAAATGCGCTTTCGAGGATAAAAAGCTATTTGGATTACGGAATGTTTCAGCCTATACAGATAGCTTCCATAATAGCCCTCAACGAAGAAATAGAGCATAATGCTATAAGCGATATGGTTTTGCACTATAAAAAAAGAAGAGACGTACTTATAGAAAGTTTCAGATTTGCCGGTTGGCACATAGAAAAACCCAAAGCTACCATGTTTGTATGGGGTAAAATACCAAACCAGTTTCTAGATGCGGGAATTAAATCGCTCGAATTTTCTAAATTATTGTTGGATAATGCTAAGGTTGCGGTTTCTCCGGGAATAGGATTCGGAGAATACGGCGACGAATACGTCCGCTTTGCTTTAGTGGAAAACGAGATGAGAATAAGGCAGGCATCTAAAGGAGTAAAGCATTTCATAAATAACGAAGAGTTTATACGCAAAGCAGTATAAAATAATACTTATTTATATTGTAAATATTTATTATTTCTAATCACATTATATTCATTAAATTATATAAATTATATTAAAACTGTCGGCGTTCTAAATAGTTCTAAATAAATACAAAAAAAATATGAAAAAATTTATCAACATTGGGCTTCTAGGTTTCGGTACCGTAGCTTCAAGTTTTTACCACATTTTTTCGGAACAGAAAAATGAAATCGATGAAGTATTTTCGGTTCCCATTAATATAAAAAAAATATTTACCCGCGGCGGCAGCCATCCGGTGCCCGAAAATATTAAAAAACTGCTTGTTAAAAGCGCCGCCGATATAACAGGCGACGAAGATATCGATGTCGTTATAGAGCTTATAGGAGGAATCGAACCTGCAAAAAGTTTTATCTTGCAAGCTATAGAAGGCGGAAAAAATATAATTACCGCAAATAAAGCCCTTCTTGCCGAACACGGAGAAGAGATATTTAAAAAATCCGCTGCAAAAAAAGTGCATATAGGATTTGAAGCCGCCGTAGGCGGCGGTATTCCTGTATTGCGTTCTATAAAAAACGGACTTGCCGGAGACGAAATTAAATCGGTCTATTCCATAATAAACGGAACGTCTAATTTCATACTGTCAAAAATGACTAAAGAAGGCGGAAAATTTGAAGACGTTCTTAAAAAAGCGCAGGAAAAAGGATATGCCGAAGCCGACCCGTCTTTAGATATAAACGGCACGGACAGCGCCCATAAACTTGCTATTCTTGGAAGGCTTGCTTTTTCCACAAGTTTGACTATGGACGATATTATAATAGAAGGCATTGAAAATATAACGCAGTTAGACATCAGTTTTGCAAAAGAACTCGGTTACGTTATAAAACTTTTGGGTATTCTTAAAAACGAAGATTCTAAAATAGAAATAAGAGTGCATCCTACTTTAATTCCGTTTTCAAGCATTATATCGAAGGTTGACGGCGTCTTTAACGCATTTCTCGTCAATACAAAATTTGCCGGACCGTTAAGCCTTACCGGTTACGGAGCCGGAGGAAATCCTACTGCCAGCGCCGTCATGGGAGATCTGGTAGAAACTATTTCCGGAATAATAAACGGCGAAAACAGGCGCGATTTTATTATGTCTAAAATTAAAAACAAGCTTAATATAAAAACAAAAAAAGATATAATTTCAAGGTATTATTTAAGGTTTTCGGCTGTGGACAGACCGGGTGTGCTGTCTAAAATATCCGGCATTCTCGGGGAAAATTCTATAAGCATCAGCTCGATGATTCAAAAAGGCAGAAAAGTCGAAGGCTCCGTTCCTATAGTAATTACCACTCACGAGGCAAACGAAGCCGAATTGTTTAAGAGCGTAGAGAAATGCGACAAATTAGACGTTATTACCGCCAAGACTATGGTTTTAAGGATAGAAGACAAAATAGAGTAAAGCAAATAAATCAAAAACTAACTCATAAAAAAGCTGACGGAGGGAAGTTTGGTCTTTAAAGGATACGAAGGAGTAATAAAAAGATACCGCGAATTTTTACCGGAAATAGACGAAAAATATATAATTACTATAAACGAAGGAAACACTCCGCTGATAAAAGCCCGCAACTTAGGCAGGATAATAAATCCCGACATAGAAATATATTTTAAATACGAAGGTTTAAATCCAACCGGTTCATTTAAAGACAGAGGGATGACTATGGCTGTATCCAAAGCCGTGTCGGACGGCTCCAAAGCCGTGATATGCGCTTCTACCGGAAATACTTCCGCTTCCGCTTCCGCTTATGCGGCAAGGGCGGGAATAAAATCTTTTGTTTTAATCCCTGAAGGTAAAATAGCTACGGGAAAGCTGTCCCAGGCTTTAGTCCACGGAGCGTTAGTCATGCAGATTCAGGGGAATTTTGATGACGCTCTTGTAATTACGCGCGAAATAGCAAAAGATTACGATGTTACTTTAGTTAATTCCGTAAATCCGTTCAGGCTGGAAGGGCAGAAGACCGCAAGTTTTGAAATAGCCGACGAACTCGGTTCCGCGCCGGATTACCATATTCTGCCGGTAGGAAATGCAGGAAATATAACTGCGTACTGGAAAGGCTATAAAGAATACTTCGCCGCAGGCAAAATAAAAAAACTTCCGAAAATGATAGGTTTTCAGGCCGAAGGCGCTGCCCCTATAGTTTTAAACCATATAGTAAAAGAGCCTCATACCGTAGCTACGGCGATAAGGATAGGCAATCCCGCAAGCTGGCAGAAAGCGGTAGAGGCAAAAGAAGAATCGGGCGGGTTAATAGAAGCGGTTAGCGACGAAGATATATTAAAGGCTTATGCTTTGCTGGCGGCAAACGAAGGAGTTTTTTGCGAACCGGCTTCGGCGATTACCCTTGCCGGATTAATCAAACTCAACGGGCGCGGCTTTTTTGAAAAAGGTTCCGTCTGCGTTTTAACTCTCACGGGTCACGGACTTAAAGACCCCGGCAATGCCATAAAGGTTTCAAAAGAGCCCGTCATAGTGCCGTGCGATAAAAATTCGGTTCTAAAAGCTATGGGTATAAAAAAAACAAAATCAGGAGGATTTATTTAATTTAGATGAATAAACATAAGTACGTTATTTTATGTCCCGACGGCATGGCCGATACGCCGTTATCGGAGCTTGGCGGCAAGACGCCTCTTGAGTATGCTAAAACGCCGAATATGGATTCCGTAGCGGCAAGAGGAGTTACCGGTTTAATTCAAACTATTCCCGACGGATGCCTTCCCGGCAGCGATATAGGTTCTATGTCGATACTCGGATACGACCCTTTAAATTATTATACCGGAAGGTCGCCTCTCGAGGCGGCAAGCATGGGCGTCGAACTCGGCAAAGACGACGTTGCGTTCAGGCTTAATCTTGTAAATATACTTGAAAAAGACGGCAAAAAATATATGCACGACTATTCCGGCGGACATATTACGACTGAAGAGGCAAGGCAGATTATAGAATCGTTCCGGAAAGAACTCGGCAGCGACAGGTTCCGCTTCTATCCGGGAGTCAGCTACAGGCATCTTCTCGTCGTTAAAAATATAGACATAAACGGTCTTCAAACCGTTGCTCCGCACGACATTCCCGATTTGCAGACAGACGAATATATTCCCCACGGAACGGCTTCAAGTCCCGAAATAGTCGAAATAATGAAAAAAGCGGAAAAAATATTGGAAAATCATGAAGTAAACAAAAAAAGAACCGCCGGAGGCAAATTGCCGGCAAATTCTATTTGGCTTTGGGGACAGGGATATAAACCTTCTATGCCCACCATGAAAGAAGCTTACGGACTTGAAGGTTCGGTTATTTCCGCCGTAGATTTGGTAAAAGGCATCGGAAAATATGCCGGACTTAAAGTTATCGACGTTCCAGGCGCTACCGGATATTTAGATACCAATTATGCCGGTAAAGTCGAATACGGAATGAAATCTTTAAACGACGGAGATTTTGTTTATATTCATGTAGAAGCTACCGACGAAACTTCCCATGAAGGAAAAATAGATTTAAAACTTAAAGCCATAGAAGATTTCGACAAATTTATTGCCGGAGGGGTGCTTGAAGGACTTAAAAAATTTGGCGGATATACGTTAATGATTCTGCCCGACCATTACAATCAGGTTAAATTAAAAAAGCATACGCCTGAACCCGTGCCGTTCTGCGGTTTTTCTACCCAAACGGAAAAGCAGGCATCCGATAAATACTCCGCCGTTCATTATTCCGAAACTTTAGCTCAAAACAGCGGTTTATTTTTCGACTCAGGTTCTAAACTGTTTAAATATTTTTTAAACGATTTTAACCGGCGGTAAAAGCATATAAACTGCATTTAATTTTTAGCGTTTTTATAATTTATAATAAGCAGAAAATGTTAAAAGCCGGAGCTCTTTCGATATTTTTGCTTGATTTTAAAAAATTGTTTTATTATAATCAAATATCACTTATAATGATTTAACTTAAAATCAATAATAGGTCGCAATTATGGCAAGTTTATTTGACGGAGTTATCGATTTCAATAATAACGAGTATAAAAAATACAGCGAGCTATTTAAGAAAATAGCGGACGGCCAGAGTCCGCACACCCTTTTTATCGGGTGTTCCGATTCCAGAGTGGTTCCTACCCTTATAACTAAATCGCTCCCCGGCGAACTTTTCGTCGTCAGGAATATCGCGAATTTAGTGCCGCCATATAGAAACGTAGCCGAATATCTTGCAACGACTTCGGCCATAGAATATGCAATAAACGTTTTAAAAGTCCGGAATATCGTAGTATGCGGACATTCTAACTGCGGAGGATGCAGGGCTCTATATATGTCGGACGAAGATTTAAAACATATTCCGCATACAAAAAAATGGCTTGAGCTTGCGGGCAGCGCAAAAAAAATAGTATCCGGCCATATCAGGGAAGCGGGCGAAAAAGGCGAAAAATTTACCGAAAAACAGATAGCGGCGCTTACGGAAAGAGAGAACATAAAAGAACAGCTTAAACACCTTGCTTCTTATCCTTATATTAAAGAAAATAAAGATATCGATATATACGGATGGCATTACGACATAGAAACCGGAGATGTTTATAACTATTCGTTCGACAGAGATATTTTTGAAAAAATAAATTAACGTTTTTATTTTTTGCTTGATTTTAAAAAAATGTTTTATTATAATCAATTTCATCGTATTTTTTAATCCCGTTAAATTAATAATTAATAGCAGATAATTTTAAAAGGAATATAAATAATGAAAAACGAAAACGTTTTTTTATGGGACGGTAAAATAAACATACCTAATGGCGGCGAATTTATAAAATTAAAAAGCGACCACAGCATAGAAGTGCCGAATAATCCTATTATACCTTTTATAAGCGGAGACGGCATAGGACCGGAGATTACTCCCGTAATGCTTAACGTAGTTAATGCCGCAATGGAAAAAGCTTACGGGGACGAAAAAAAAATATACTGGACAGAAGCCGTTGCCGGAGACAAAGCCGAGTCTAACGGCTTGGAAAGAATGCCGGCGGAAACTCTAGAATTGCTTAAACGCAGCGTGGTTTCCATAAAAGGACCGCTCGGAACTCCGGTCGGCAAACCCGGAAAATCGTTAAATTCTATATTAAGGCAGTCTATGGATTTTTATTCGGCGATAAGGCCGGTTTATTATCTCGGCCAGCCTACGCCTATTCCCGATCCCGAAAGAGTGGACGTTACTATTTTCAGGGAAAATTCCGACGACGTTTATATG
Organism: bacterium; assembly: GCA_021795355.1. GTDB lineage: Bacteria > SZUA-79 > SZUA-79 > Acidulodesulfobacterales > Acidulodesulfobacteraceae > Acidulodesulfobacterium_A. The sequence goes on from JAJYPL010000004.1 coordinate 53,195, forward strand.
GCTATAGAATATATGGCAGGTTCCGAAGGCGCAAAAAAGGTGCGCAATTTCTTCTTGAACGAGATGGGCGTCAAGGATGCCGCCATTCCGGAAGACGCCGGAATAACTATAAAGCCTATGAGCGAATTTAAAACTAAAAGACACGTCAGGAAGGCTTTCAGGTATGCTATAGATAACGGTAAAAAATCTATCGCCGTTGCAGGTAAAGGCAACATAATGAAAGCTACCGAAGGCGCATTTCTAAACTGGGCGTTCGAAGCAGCTAAAGAAGATGAGTTTAAAGATAAAATTTCAACGGAAGCAGGCTCTTCTCCTGAAAAAATAAAATTATCGAAAGTTATTACCGATCAGATGCTTATGCAGTTGGTTTTAAATCCTAACGCATACGATGTTATAATTACACAAAATTTAAACGGCGATTATATTTCCGATCTTGCTTCCGCATTAGTCGGCGGACCCGGTTTCGTACCCAGCGGCAATATAGGAGACGGTTACGCTCTTTTTGAAAGCACCCACGGCGTAGGTATGGACATTGCAGGCAAGGGGATAGCAAATCCTCTGTCGATAACACTTTCGGGAGCCATGATGCTTGAATATATAGGTTTTAACGAAGCGGCAAAACTCGTTTACGATGCCGTGAAAAGAACTATTTATCAGGGCAACGGCACGAGGGATATTTACACCGGTTTTGAAAAATTAGACAAAAAAGCGGTAGAGCTCAGCACCGTAGAGTTCGGAAAACATATAATAAAAGAGATTTAAAAATAAAAAATAAATAGAATTTAAAATAAGATTTAAAATAAATTCCGGAGGCTATATGAAATTAACCGTTAAGCAGAAAGAAGATTTTCATTTTGTCGGCAAAAGCGAATCCGGCGAAATTAATATAGACGCGGCAGGTTACGTCGGCGGCAAAGGCAGGGGAATAAGGCCGCCCGAACTATTCTTGTATTCTATCGCAGGATGCATGGGGATACATGCATACGAGGCGCTTCATAAAATGGGCAGACACGTAGAGGACGTAATAGTCGATACCGACAGCGAAAGAAGGGAAGAAAAACCGAAGGTATTTACGAAAATAATCTTAAGTTTCACGGTAAAAGGCAAAGGAATAACGGAAGAAGACGTCAAAAAAGCCGTCGAAGAAGCTCTTACAAGTTCCTGCAGCATAGCTTATTTAGTAAACAAAGCTTGCCCGATAACTTACAGCATTAAACTTGGTTAGTTAATTAACGATACAATTTAATTAACCGCACCGAAATGAACCGAATTAATCTGACGGAGGAGTTTTAAAATAATGTTTAATAAAATTTTAGTAGCGAACAGGGGTGAGATAGCCTGCAGAATAATAAGGGCGTCGAAAGAGCTCGGCATACCTACTGCGGCTATTTTTTCCGACGTAGAACCGACGGCGCGGCACGTTAAAATGGCCGACGAAGCTTACATGATAGGCGCAAACCCTCTTGATACTTATCTTAACTATCAGCTGATAATAGACCTTGCAAAATCTATAGGAGCTGATGCAATTCATCCGGGTTACGGATTTCTTGCCGAAAATGAAGATTTCGCAAAAGCCGCCGAAGACAATAATATTAATTTTATCGGACCTTCGTCGGAAGTTATAAGGCTTATGGGCGATAAAGCAAGGTCGAAAGAAATTATGAAAAAAGCCGGCGTTATTACTGTCCCCGGCAGCGACGGCATATTAAAATCGGCTGAAGAAGGGGTAGAAATAGCCGAAAAAATAGGTTATCCGGTTCTTCTTAAAGCTACAGCCGGCGGCGGAGGAAGAGGAATAAGACTATGCCGAAATGCAGAAGAAGTAAAGGCCAATTATGAAAACGCTTACGCGGAAGCCCTTAAAGCATTCGGCAACGGAGAGCTGCTTTTAGAAAAATTTATCGAAAATCCAAAGCATATAGAGTTTCAAATTCTCGGCGATAAATTCGGCAACGTAGTTCATCTTGGAGAAAGAGACTGTTCCATTCAGAGAAAAAATCAAAAAATGATAGAAATAGCGCCTTCTATGGTTTTAACCGAAGAAAAACGTAAATTTTACGGCGATGCCGCGGTTAAGGCATGCAGGGATATAGGCTATTACAGCGCAGGCACTATGGAATTCGTTTCCGATTTGTCGGGCAATATATACTTTATTGAAATGAACACGAGGGTTCAGGTAGAACATCCCGTTACCGAAAGCATTACAGGGTTCGACATAGTGAAAGAACAGATTAAAATCGCCGCAGGAAACAAATTATCGATCAAACAGGAAGACGTTAAGCTGAACGGATTTGCCATAGAATGCAGAATAAATGCGGAAGACCCGAAACACGATTTCCGTCCCAGCATCGGCACTATAGAACGCTATTATGTTCCCGGAGGCAACGGTATAAGGATAGAAAGCGCGGCCTCGGTCGGTTTTGAAGTAACTCCTTATTACGATTCGATGATAGGCAAATTAATCTGCTGGGGTAATACGTTTGAAGAAGCTATCAGCAGAACTTATGAAGCTCTCGAAACTTACGAGATCAAAGGCATTAAAACCACCATACCTATTATAAAAAAGATAATAAAAAAGGATAATTTTAAAACAGGACTTTTTTCTACGAGTTATTTAAAAGAAAACCCCGATGTTTTTGAATATGAAGTGCAGAGGGATAAAGAAGATTTTGTAGCTTTCATAAGCGCCGCCTTGTCGGCATATCACGGTTTATAGTCTATAACGGAGGAATAAAAATAAATGAAAAATATCGAAACTATGTTGCATGAAGGCTCGATAGAAATTGCGAAGCCTAAAAAGATTTTAATTACCGATTTAACCGCAAGGGACGGACAGCAGTGTAAATTAGCGACGAGGGTTACGACGGACGATCTGCTTCCTTTATGCGAAAAAATGGATAAAGCCGGTCTTTACGCTTTCGAGGCATGGGGCGGCGCGACGTACGACGTCTGTTTAAGATATTTAAAGGAAGACCCGTGGGAAAGACTCAAAAGAATTAAAGCCGTGATGCCGAATACAAAAATACAGATGCTGTTTAGAGGACAGAGCATAGTAGGCTATAGACCGCGAGCCGACAAGGTAGTTTACAAGTTTGTCGAAAAAGCCCTTAAGAACGGCATTACCGTTTTCAGGGTGTTCGACTCTTTAAACGATAACCGCAATATCGAAGTCGCCTGCAAGGTCATCAAGGAACTCGGCGGAGAATGCCATGCGGAAATAAGCTATACCAAAAGCCCTGTTCATACATACGAAAAATGGATGCAATACGCCGACGAACTTTTAGAAATCGGACCGGACTGGATTTCCTTTAAAGACGCTACCGGTATCATAATGCCTTTGGATACCTACAACATAATAAAAGGAATGAAAGAAAAAGTCGGAGATAAAATAAAAATTTTATTTCACAATCACGATATGAGCGGAACCGCCATAATGAATCATATGATGGCGATATTTGCCGGCGTGGATATGCTTGATACCGTTCTTTCTCCTCTAGCATTCGGCTCTTCCCATCCCGCTACCGAAAGCGTAGTCGCCGCGCTTCAAGGCACGCCTTACGATACGGGCATAGATTTAAAAATCTTGGAAGAGGCAGCCGCTTTAACCGGAATTATCAGAAAAAATTATAAAAAATACGAAACCGAATACGGCGGAGTTAACGCGAAAGTTCTTATCCATAAAATACCCGGCGGAATGATTTCTAATATGACCGCACAGTTAAAAGAGGCTAACGCTATCGACAAAATGGAAGAAGTTCTTAAAGAAACTCCCAACGTCGAAAGAGACCTCGGTTATCCTCCGCTTTTAACGCCGTCGTCTCAAATAGTCGGCGTTCAGGCCGTCTTAAACGTTATATCCGGCGAAAGATATAAAATGATAACAAAAGAAGTCAGAGATTATATAGAAGGCAAATACGGTATGCCTCCGGGACCGGTATCGAAAGAGCTTATCGAAAAAATTATGGGCCAAGGCGGCAAACCGGATTACTCCAAGCGTCCAAGCGACAGCGCAGACGTAAACGAATGGGATAAAGCCGTTAAAGAACTCGGTTCGCTTGCAAAATCCGAAGAGGATATTCTTCTTTACGTCTTGTTCCCGCTGCAGGCTATGGAATTTTTGAAAGCAAGGGAAAGCGGACAGTTGGAAACGCCGGAAGTTACGCCGGGTACCGAAGATATGATAGAAACGCGCGCAGGAGTTATAGAAAATACTGCGCCGGTAGAGTTTGACGTTACATATCACGGCGATAAATTTAACGTAAAAATTGAAGGCGTAACCCCGAATCAGGAAGAAGGCAAACCCAGAAAATATTATGTAAGGGTAGGCGGCAAATTAGAAGAAATACAACTCTTTCCGAAAGTGGAAGCGGTAGTCGGCGGAAAAGCCGGCGGTTCTAAAACCTCTGCGGGAAGCGCGTCTAGCGGCAAAAGAAGGATTGAAGCCGGAGACGTTTCGGCTCCTATGCCCGGCAAGGTCGCCAAATTATTAGTAAAAGAAGGCGATAAAGTAACGAAAGGGCAGACCGTTGCCATGGTCGAAGCTATGAAAATGGAAAACGAAATTCATGCGGCTGCGGACGGCACGGTTAAAGCGGTTTATGTCAAAGTGGGCGATAATATTACGCCGGACGATCCGCTGTTAAATATAGGATAGTTATAAAAACAATATTTAATTAATTTATCGAGGTTTTATATGAAGCTTTACGAATACGAAACTTATGATACCATATTTAAAAAATACGGCGTGCCTACGCCTAAATATTTAGTAGTCCAGCATCCGGGGCAGAACGTCGAAGATTTTGTGGAACAGTACGGCGAAGTCGTCATAAAATCTCAGGTTCTGGTAGGCAAAAGGGGCAAGGCGGGCGCCGTAAAGTTTGCAAAAAACGGCGACGAAGCAAACGAACATGTTCAGGCATTAATGGAAGCCGAGGTTTACGGAGAAAAACCCGTAAGCGTAATTCTTCAGGAAAAAGCATCTATATTAAAGGAATTATACGTAAGTTTTACATATTCTTCAAAGCCGAGGCGTCCGGTCTTCGTAGTTTCTCTCGAAGGCGGAATGGACGTCGAGGCGCAGGATCCTTCTAAAATATTTACTTTCGAGATAAATCCGCTCGAAGGACTGTTTCCTTATAAAGTCAGGGAATATCTTATTGAAATAGGGCTTGAAGACAGGCCTGTATTAAGGCAGATGTCGGAAGTAATAGCCAACATGTATAAAGGATTTTGGAATTCGGAAGCAAGGCTGATAGAGGTTAATCCTTTAATAATAGCAGGGGACAAGGCAAATCCCGATAAGCAGAAAGTTTTTGCCATAGATGCCGTAACCATGATAGACGACGACGCCAGAATAGCGCCTTCAAAAATATACACCGCAAGAGGCGCAATGGGAAGGCCTCTGACGGAAAGAGAAAAAGCCGCCCACTTAATAGACAGGGATGACCACAGGGGAAAAGCAGGTTCTTACGTTGAATTAGACGGAAATATAGGAATGATGACTTTCGGCGGCGGCGGTTCTACTATTACGGCGGAAACCGTTTTCGCGCTGGGAATGAAACCCGCTAATTTGACGGATATAGGCGGAAATCCTCCCGCAGAAAAAATGAATAAAATTTCAAAAATTATACTTTCCAAGCCGGGTTTAAAGGCCGTTCTAGTATGCGGCGGCACTGCAAGCAATACAAGGATAGACGTTACCATAGGCGAAGGATTGGTATCGGCGATAGAAGAAATGAAAAAAGAAGGAACGTTTCCTGAGGGTATGATATGGATGGTAAGAAGAAGCGGTCCCGAATATCAGAAAGGTTTAAAAATGCTTCACGAATGTTTTCAGAGAAACAATATCGAAGGCGTTATATACGATTCGGAACTTCCGCTTACCGAAGCTCCTCAAAAATTATACGAAATTTTAAAATCTAAAAATTTATTATAAATTTTAAAAAATAGAAATTATGCACTTGACAAAGCGAGATTGGTTAGCTTCGCTGGACTTCGTCCGCTATCGCTCGCAATCTCGCCGTTATTGTATGACAGATACCAAATATTGCTTTGTTAAGTGCATAATTCCGTAAAAAATTAATTTAGTTGATTAAAATTATTTATTGGAGATTATTTATATGAAAGGCACTAAGTTTTTAAACGACGGAACCGGAGTCATAGTAATAGGCATTACCGGAAGAGAGGCTTCCCAGGTCGTTATCGAATCGGAAAAATTATTTCCAGGCATAGTAAAATGCGGAGTAACGCCCGGCAAAGGCGGAACCGTGCTTACAAACGACTGTCCGGTACCGGTTTTCGATACCGTAAAAGAAGCTCTTAAGGTTAAAGAATTAAAGCAGTCCGTAAATACCGGACTTGTTTACGTTCCGCCGACGTCCGTTTTGGATGCGGTTTATGAACTTATCGACAACGGCATTAAACTTATATATATAATTACAGAACACGTGCCTATCAGGGATTCTATAATAATATACGAATTTGCGAAAGAAAAAGACGTTACGATAGTAGGAGGAACTTCTCTCGGATGCTATGCCCCTTCTGTAGGCAGGATAGGAGCTATCGGCGGAAAAGACCCGAGCATCGCATTTAAGGACGGCTCTATAGTGGTGCTTTCGAAAAGCGGCGGACTTACCGTTACGACTTCCGAGATGTTTAAAAGAAGAGGCTTCGGAATTTATATGGCTCTTGCCGTAGGTGGCGACGTTATTGCATGTACTACGTTTGCCGATGTCCTTCCTGAACTGGAAAAAGACAAAAACGTTCAGGCATGCGTTATAATGGGCGAACCCGGCGGCGTTTACGAAGAGAAGGTTGCCGAACTCGTAGATAAAGGCGGATATACTAAGCCGTTGGCGGTGTTCGTAGCAGGCGTTTTTCAGGAGATGATGCCCGAAGGCGTTTCATTCGGCCATGCGGGAGCCATAGTCGAAAGAGGTATGGGCAAAGCCACGAATAAAATAAAGATACTCGAAGAAGTCGGCAAAAAAACAGGAACTATTAAAGTCGCCAAATTTTATCACGAATTAGTCAACTCGATTATTTCGCTCGGCGTCAAAAGAGACTTTGAAGACGGTTCTTCCGACGACGTTAAGCCGCTTTACAGCACTTTAAAATAATTTTTTATCGAATTTATAATTTCACTCCCTTAGTTTCTTCAATGTTTTTGTCGAAGCTAAGGGAAATTTAATTTTGAAATCAAGGCGAATTAACTTAAATTTAAATATTAAAAATAATTTTTAAAATAAGGAGCGATGATTTTATGTCCGAAACCGTTTCTCAAAAAGAATGGAGAACCGCAATTACGTCCAATCAGGACGGCAAAATTCTTATAAGAGGCTACAATCTCGATAGTTTAATAGGGAATAAATCTTATGCGGAAGTCTGTTTTCTGCTATTAAAAGGCGAACTTCCAAACCAAAACGAAGCTAAAATGCTGGACGCAATTTTTGTTTCCTGCATAGATGCAGGCATAGCCGCTCCTTCGTCCGTTGCCGCAAGGACCGTATTTTCCGGCGGAAATTCGCTTAATGCCGCCGTAGCCGCCGGAGTTTTGACTTTAGGCGATGCTCACGGAGGCGCAATAGAAAAAGCCGCCAAAATGTTTCAGGATTATCTAAAAGGCAAGGACGGACTTAAGGAATCCGAAATAAAAGATATGGCGGCAAACATAGTTGACGATGCGTTGAAAAATAAAAAAAGGCTTGCAGGCTACGGGCATAAACTTCATACCGTCGATCCGAGAACTAAGAGGCTTTTAGAAGTCGCCGAAGATTTAAATTTCGGAGGAGATTTTATTAAGTTAGCCGTTTATATCGCAGACGAATTTAAAGTTAAAAAACCCGAACAGAAACTTCCGCTTAACGTGGACGGCTGTATTGCCGCGATAATTTCCGATATGGGCTTTGATTACAGGCTCGGCAAGGGTTTCTTTATTATCGCCCGTTCCGCCGGTCTCGTCGGCCAGGTTTTCGAGGAATGGATGAGGGAAAAACCGTTCCGCAGATTAGCCGCCAATCTCCACGAATACGACGGAGTGCCGGAGCGCGAACTTAAAAAGCAGTAAAATAGAAAAAGGTGTCAGATTTTATTTTCCGTATAAAAAAAGTTAGTTAATATATATAGCTGATAGCGGAAAATAAAATCTGACACCTTTTTCTAATTGAAATATACCTATAAACGTAGTATAATTCATCAAAGTTACGTGAGGCAAAGAGACCTCTAAGAAGACGTTGCTTAATTTTAAAACATTACATAACTCTAATCGGTAAATATAATAAGGGAGGAGCAATAATGGACGATAAAGCGTTGACTATCGAATTTGTCAGGGTTACGGAACATGCCGCAATATCCGTTGCAAGATTTATAGGCAGAGGCGACGAAAAAGCGGCGGACAGGGCTGCCGTAGAATCCATGAGGGACTCTCTTAATTATATCGATATAGACGGCACTATCGTTATCGGCGAAGGCGAAAGAGACGAAGCTCCCATGCTTTACATAGGGGAAAAAGTAGGGAACGGAAAAGGGCAGAAGGTAGATATAGCCGTCGATCCTTTAGAAGGAACTACTTTGGCGGCTACCAGCGCGCCAAACGCTATCGCCGTAATGGCTATAGGCGACCATGGAAACTTTCTTCATGCGCCGGATACCTATATGCAGAAAATAGCCGTCGGACCTAAAGCAAAAGGCGCAATAGACATAAATCTTTCACCGACTGAAAATCTTCACAGGATAGCGGATGCCATGAACAGATATGTTGAAGACCTTACAGTCATAATCCTTAACCGCGAAAGACATAAAGAATTAATAGACGAAGTTAGAAAAGCCGGAGCAAGAATCCGCCTAATTCAGGACGGCGACGTTGCCGGAGCTATCGCTACCGCTAAAGAAGACTCCGGAATAGACGTTCTTATGGGCACCGGAGGCGCGCCTGAAGGAGTTCTCGGCGCGGCGGCGCTAAGATGCGTCGGGGGAGATATGCAGGGCAGGCTTGCATTCAGGAATGAAGGCGAAAAAGAGCGCGCACTTAAAATGGGGATAAAAGATTTAAATAAAGTTTACGGCATACAGGAACTTGCCGCCGGAGACGTGATATTTGTCGCAACCGGAGTGACTAACGGCGATTATTTGAACGGCGTGGAATTTTTTCACGGCGGCGCAAAAACGTATTCGGTAGTCATGAGGTCTAAAACCGGAACCATTAGGTATATAGAAGCCAACCACTATTTCAATTACAAAGAAATAAAATAAATATCCGGTTTTACCAAAATTCTGCATTACGCACCTCATATTGAAATTAATGGTATAATTAACTTAACTTATTATTATATCGTTAATAAACTTATATTTAAGAAAAAGAGGTGTTTTTATGAAAGTTTTTATTGCCGGCGGCACCGGTTTTGTCGGTTCGGCCGTATCGGAAAAAATTAAATCGTCCGGCGCTTCGGTCGTGCTTTTAGAGCGCAATAAAAATAAGATTCCGCGCTTAAAAGAACAGGGATACGAAGTTTTTGAAAGTACTCTCGAAGATAAAGCCGCAGTTAACGGCTTTTTATCCGCAAATAAATTCGACGCCGTAATAAATCTTATAGGCATAATAAGAAGCGTCCCCGGTTTTTCCTTTCAAAAAGTTCACGTGGATTACGTAAATACTTTATTGGAATTGGCAAAGGAAAACGGCATAGACAGGTTTATCCATATGAGCGCTCTCGGCGCATCCGAAAACAGCGACTCAGAGTATTTTTCTACAAAATACGAAGGCGAATCGCTCGTCAAAAATTCAGGTTTAAAATGGACTGTGTTCCGTCCTTCTTTGATTTTCGGAGACAACGCCGGTTTTTTCGACGATATAATCGACGTGGTAAAAACAAGAGCGTTGGTTCCGATAATAGGAACCGGCGAAACCAAATTTGCTCCTATAGACGTTTTTTCAATAGCCGAAGCGTATAATAATTCTTTATATAACGAAAAAACCGTCAACGAAGTTTTCCGCTTATGCGGACCGGATATTTACACTTTCGAGGAAATTATAGATTTAATTATGGAAATTCACCCGCCTAAAAAATTGAAAATCCATACGCCTTCGTTTATAGCGGAAAAATCCCTTGGTTTTATCGAAAAATTATCCCTGTCTTTATCCAAAAACGCCCCCGTAACTTCCGACCAGATAAGGATGCTGAAACACGACAATATCTGCGAAACAGACGATGAATCGAAAAAAAACGACGAAATATTAGGATTAAAAAGAACCCGCTTAAAAGACTGGCTGGCCGCGTATCTTACCATATAAATACAGGGGCAGAATTCAATTCTGTCCCTGTCTATTAGTAGAAGAAAAAAAGGTGTCAGATTTATTTATTTAACTACTCCCGCTTTTTTCACATGACACCTTTTTGCGACACCTTTTTGTTTTTGTAGTTTATCCGCAAACCCAATCGGCAGTGAGCAAATAAATAAATCTGACCCCTTTAAAAGACCCCTTTAAGAAGCCCGCTAAAAAAATATTTTTAAATTTACTTGACTTTTAATTAAATGAATAATATTATTTAAGTGTGGTAAAAAGTGGTAAAAAGTGGTAAAAGGTTAAATATATTAAATTTTATTATTATAAAGAATTATTCCTATTATGTTTAGCGGCAGATATAACCATGCGATAGACGATAAGGGCAGGATAAAGGTGCCTCAAAAGATAAAAGACTCGTTAGTGTCGGTTTACGACGATACTTCCGTGGTGATTACCAATCTCGACAAATGTCTCGTCGCATATCCGCTTGAGGAATGGCGGAAATTAGAAGAAAAGGCGCTTAAACTTCCGTCTATGCAAAAAGACGTGCTGGAATTTTTAAGGTATTTTTTTTCGGGGGCGGAGGAAGTAGAACTTGATAAAATGGACAGGATACACATTCCCCAGTCGCTTAAATTAAGCGGAAATTTAAATAAAGAAGCGGTGATCGTAGGAATAATAAACAGATTTGAAATATGGGACAGAGATTTATGGGATGTTAATTTTCAAGGCGCGAAATCCAATTTTGAATCTATCGCCGCTACTATGGCGCAGATAGGATTCTGACAATATCGAAAAGACACTTTTAAAGGTGCTGTATGGGATGTTAATACGAGATAAAAGCACCGAATTTTTCAATACAAACATTTAAGGGTAACATATGAGATGTTAATAATATAAATAAATAATTAATTAAGATATTATTATGGAAATATTTTCCGAAAAGAAAAGCGGCGGCGTTGTTATCTCAACACAAACTCAAACGCAGTCTGCCGTCCATATACCGGTGCTTTTAAAAGAAGCTATGGATGCTTTAAACGTACGGCGCGGCAATGTTTACGTCGATGGAACATTAGGCGGAGGCGGGTTTTCGGAAGCAATACTGAAAAAACTTGACGGCGAAGGTTTTCTTATCGGAATAGACAGGGATTTTTCGGCGGTTAAAAATGTTTCGTCTAAATTTGAAACGGAATTTAATACGAAAAATTTTAAACTTTTTCATTCAAATTTCGGCAAAATTGACGAAGTAATAAAAACGGCCGGTTTTGCAAGCATAGACGGAGTAGTTCTCGATCTCGGCATCAGTTCGATACAGCTTGGAAGCAACAGGGGGTTTAGTTTTACTTTTAATAATGAAGCCTCCATAGAAGGCGAAGGAAAGATCGAAGCCGAAGCAAGCATAGATATGAGGATGGATGCCGGCGACGAAAACGGATTAACCGCATACGACATAGTAAACGGCTATCCGGAGCGGGAGATAGCAGATATCATATATAAATACGGCGACGAAAAATTTTCAAGAAGAATAGCAAAAAGCATAATAGAATACAGAAAAAAAAATAAATCGATAGATACTCCTTCTGAATTAGCCGAAATAATAAGGAAAGCGGTTTACAAAGGATACGGAAAATTTAAAAGATTCAAAACCGATCCCGCAACGAAAACGTTCATGGCTTTGAGAATTTTCGTAAACGAAGAATACGATTCTCTTTCGCTGTTTTTGGGCAAACTCGACGGCGTTTTAAAAAAAGACGGAAGAGCCGTCATAATTTCGTTTCACTCCGGCGAAGACAGAATTGTTAAAAATTTTTTAAAAAATAATTTAAATTTTAAACCTTTAAATAAAAAACCGATAGTCCCGGCGGAAGAAGAAATAGAAAATAATCCCAGATCGAGGAGCGCTAAATTGAGGGCATTTTATCGTGACTAAGATAAAACCTTATTTTATAATTTTAGTTATAATACTTACTATTCTTGGAATTTTTTACGTA
>JAJYPL010000024.1 GCA_021795355.1 bacterium
TATTATAGGACATAGCGAAAGAAGAAACATATTTAATGAAAGCGATGAATTAATAGGAAAAAAAGTAGAAGCGGTTTATAAAGACGGAAGACTGTCGCCTATATTATGCGTAGGGGAAAACTTAGAATTAAGAAAGAACGACGGCCAGGAAAAATTCGTAGAAGATCAGTTATCGGCAGCATTAAGATACGTTAAGGGAACCGATATAAAATCTTTAATAGTCGCCTATGAACCAGTATGGGCTATCGGCACGGGAATGCCTATAAAAGCCGAAGACGGCGAAGCTATGCACCGTTTTATTTACGATTATTTGAAGTCGGATTATTCTATAGGCGAAATAAGGGTTATATACGGCGGCAGCGTAACCGAAAAAAACATCCGAGAGCTTATGGAAAAGCCGAATATAGACGGCGTTTTGGTAGGCGGTGCAAGTTTAGACCCGCAAAATTTTTATAATATATTTAGACTTTCGTCGAATATTAATTAACAGGGGAAGATTTTAAAATAATGGGGACGGATTTAAAATCCGTCCCCTAATAAAAACGGAGGTAAATTATGAAATACGTCATTCAGACGTCAAACGGAACTATTAATCCGGGTCTTTTAATGAGCGTCATTAAAAATACAAGTGCTATAAGCGAAACTGAAGAAATAAACGTCGTCGTTATAGGCCCTGCCGTAGTCGCACTTCTGCATCATTCTCAGCTTAAAGAGCAGTTGAGAGCCGTTTTGAACGATAAAGTAAACATCTACGTATGCCGCAACGCTATGAATATGTTTGAACTTAAAGACGGCGACATACCCGATTACGCAAAAATAGTACCTGCAGGCGTAGAAAAAATAGGAAAACTTTCAAAAGAAGGGTGCGTATATATAGCGCTTTAATATGAGCAAATTAGTCCAGCCGCCTAAAGGAACAAAGGATTTTCTTCCAGAAGAGATGATTTTAAGAAGAAGGGTTATTGAAACCATACGGGAATGTTTTGCTCTTTACGGTTTTGTAGAAATAGATTCGCCGGTGTTCGAATATTTCGAACTTCTTTCCCGTAAATGCGGAAGCGAAGTGGAAAAAGAGATTTACGTTTTTGAGGATAAGGCTAAGCGCAAACTGGGGTTAAGGTTTGAATTCACTTCTCCTTTAGGACGTTATTACGCTACAAACGCCGAAAAGCTTACGAAGCCTTTTAAAAGATACATAATAGGTAAAGTTTACAGGTACGAAAATACCCAGGCCGGAAGATACAGGGAATTTTATCAGGCGGATGCCGATATAATCGGTTCGTATTCCATGAACGTCGAGAGCGAACTTATAGACCTTGCGGTTTTTACCCTTGAAAAACTGGGTATGGGAAATTACGAAATAGTTATAAACAACAGGAAAATACTCGACGGCATCATTAACGCCGCAGGTATAGACGAAAGCAAAAAAGACGCGGCATTAAGGGCTTTAGATAAAACTGCTAAAATAGGAGAAGCCGGCGTTATTAAAGAATTTCTGGAAAACGGCATAACCGAAGAAAATTATCGGTTGTTTATGCGCATTATCGATTTAGACTCCGGAAACGAAAGAACCGATAACGCAAAAAAACTATCGATTTTAAAAGAGCGCCTTATAAGAGAATTAAAAGACGAATCCGTTAAACAAAGAGCCGTAGAAGGTATAGACGAACTTTCTTCGATAATAGAAAGCGGGCGGAAAGCCGTAGCCGCCGATGCGGAAATTATAAAATTCGACCCGCTTTTAGTCAGGGGGTTAGGTTATTATACAGGGCCTATTTTCGAGATAAAATCGAAAGACGTCGCCATAGGCAGTTTTGCTGCGGGAGGACGATACGATAATCTAGTGGAACTTTACGGCGCCAGACCCGAAGGCGCCTGCGGAATATCTTTCGGAGTAGAAAGAATAATAGACATAATAACGCAAAAAAACGCGGACGTCCTTCAGTCCGTTTCTTCGCCGGTAAAAATATACATAGTTTATTTAACCGGAAAAGAAAAGCCGTTTGCGTATAAAACCGCAAAAATTCTTCGTTCAAAAGGAATAAGCGCCGAAATCTGCGTTTCTTCCGAACCCAGCATAGGCAAAGAGATAAAATATGCCGATAAGAAAAAAATAGAATATGTAGCCATAATAGGCGAAAGAGAAGCCGCGGAACAAAAACTTACCTTAAAAAATCTCAAAACGAGGGAAGAAAGGTTATTAGCGGCGGAAGATCTATTTGAATTTTTACGTTAAACCGAATATTTAATCTTCCTCTATCGCATGTTTTTGATAAAGACCGGTATAAAAAAGAATTTCAAATAGATTATGTTTAAATTTTTTAAAAAAAAGCGTGACAAGACCGTTATAAAATCGGAAATAATAATAAGCGGTTTTAATATTGCGGTTTTAAAAAAAGATATTAAAAATCTTCACTTAAATATACTTCCGCCGGACGGAAAGGTAAGGGTGTCGGCTCCAAAAAGAATGGACGATAGGTCTATCCGCGTTTTTATAGTATCTAAGCTGCCTTGGATAGAAAAACACGTAAACAGATTTAAAGAACAGCCGAGAGAAACTCCGAGAGAATATGTTTCGGGAGAAAGCCATTATTTTAAAGGAGAAAGGTATCTGCTGAACGTTATCGAATACGCCGGAAAACCGTATGTAACGATAAACAATAAAAAATATATAGATTTTTACGTAAAAAAAGATGCAGACATAGAAGAAAAGAAAAAAGTTTTTTTACTCTGGCAGAGGAAGGAACTAGTAAAAGAACTTCCTGATATTTTTAATAAATGGCAGACATCAATGGGGGTTTCCGCCAATGAGTGGAGAATAAAACAGATGAAAACAAAATGGGGAACTTGCAACATTAAAGCGAAAAGAATATGGATAAATTTAGAGCTTATAAAAAAGCCGGTTTATTGCATTGAATACATAGTCGTTCACGAACTGGCGCACCTTATCGAAAAAAATCATAATAAAAGATTTAAGGAAATTATGGATAAATTCATTCCTCTCTGGAGAAATTACAAAAAAGAACTGAACGGCTCTTTTTTGTCCGGCAGTTAAATTCTCCAAAATATATATTAAATCCTTAATTAGTCCTAATTAGTTTGACTTTTTTAAAATAATGGTTTAAAATTAATCATCGACCGCTGTTTGTAAAAATTTAACTGATTTCTATAATACAAACCGCTTCCGCGAACACAGCCTTAATCGTTTTTCTAATTAAAATATTTCTGATAATATAACAAGATAAGTCTATAAAAATTTTATGAAACAGTTTAAGAAAGTATTGATAGCCAACAGGGGAGAAATCGCTTCCAGAATCATCAGGGCTTGCAAAGAGCTTGGAATTAAAACCGTAGCTATTTATTCTGAAGCAGACAGCCAGGCTCTTCACGTTAAAAAAGCTGACGAAGCTTACTTAGTCGGCCCCGGACCGATATCGGGCTATTTAAATATTAACAGAATAGTCGATTTAGCTATTAATACCGGAGCGGATGCAATACATCCGGGATATGGATTTTTATCGGAAAATCCTAAATTTCCGGAAGTCTGCGAAAAACGGGGAGTAATATTCATAGGTCCTTCTTCAAAAACCATCGCTATGATGGGAGATAAGATAGAATCAAAAAGGCTTATGAGATCGGTCGGAGTGCCTGTAGTAGAGGGGTCGGAAGGCGGCGTAGAATCGGAAGAAGAGGCAATAACTGTAGCAAATAAGATAGGTTATCCCGTCATGATAAAAGCTTCGGCGGGAGGAGGCGGTAAAGGAATCAGGATATGTTTTAACGACGGCGAGCTTGTTAAAAATTTTTCGTTATCCCGTTCCGAGGCTGAAAAAGCGTTCGGCAATCCGGAAGTTTTCATAGAAAAATATATAGAAAAACCACATCATATCGAGTTTCAAATACTGGCTGATAATTACGGAAATATTATACATCTCGGCGAAAGAGACTGCTCTATACAGAGAAGACATCAAAAGCTTATAGAAATAGCACCGTCGCTTATACTTAACGAAGAAACCCGCAGAAAAATGGGAGAATCTTCTATAAAGGCCGCGCGCGCCTGCAACTACCGCAATGCAGGAACTATAGAATATATCGTCGATAAAAACGGTAATTACTATTTTATGGAAATGAACACCAGAATACAGGTGGAGCACAGCGTCACCGAAATAGTTACGGGAGTCGATATAGTCGGAGAACAGATACAGATAGCAATGGGCAAAGAGCTAGACATTAAACAGGAAGACGTTTCCATGAGGGGTTATGCCATAGAATGCCGCATAAATGCAGAGAATCCCAGAAAAAATTTTGCTCCCAGCACCGGAAAAGTAACGGCGTATTATTCTCCGGGCGGAATCGGAGTAAGAATAGACGGCGCGGTTTATAAAGATTATGTAATCCAGCCTTTTTACGATTCCATGATTGCTAAACTGACCGTTAGCGGCAGAACTTGGGAAGAAACCGTGCGGAGAGCGCAGAGGGCTTTGGACGAATATGTTATTAAAGGCGTTAAGACCACTATACCTTTTCAGCTTAGAATAGTTCAGGACGAAGATTTTTTAAAAGGTAATTTCGATACGCACTTTATAGACGAAAGGCTTTATTTGAGGGATTATAAACCGCAGAAAGATCCTTTCGACAGGATACTTGCAATATCTGCTGCTATTGCAGCTTATTACGGAATTTAAAAGAAAAGCAAAGGAAGGTATTAATATATGGAAGAAAAAACCTACATAAGAAAAATAGGCGTTATGGAAACCGTTCTAAGAGATGCCCACCAGTCTCTTTTGGCTACAAGAATGATTACGCCGGATATACTGGGGATAGCTAACGTTTTGGACAATATAGGATTCTGGTCGCTTGAGGTATGGGGAGGGGCTACCTTTGATTCATGTCTTAGGTTTTTAAAAGAAGATCCGTGGGAAAGACTTAAAAGAGTTAGAAAAGCATATAAAAATTCCCGCTTACAAATGCTTTTAAGAGGGCAAAATCTAGTCGGATACAGGCATTATGCAGACGATGTCGTAGAAAAATTTGTGTCTTTAAGCGCCGATAACGGAATAGACGTATTTAGAATTTTCGATTCCCTAAATGATTTTAGAAACATAAGAAAAGCGGTAGAAGTTGCAAAAAAGAAAAAAAAGATTGTCGAAGCGACTATATGCTATACTACAAGCCCTGTTCATACAAACGAACTTTTTACTCAAATGGCGGTAGAGCTCGAAAATATGGGGGCGGATACTATATGTATAAAAGATATGGCAGGAATACTTTCTCCTGCAAATGCATATAATCTGGTTTCTATGATCAAGAAAAAAGTCTCTTTGCCTATTCATGTTCATTCCCACTCTACAAGTGGATTTTCTTCTATGTCGTTGCTTAAAGCGGTAGAAGCCGGTGCCGATATTATAGACACTGCAATCTCTTCTATGTCTTGCGGAACATCGCATCCGCCTACCGAATCTATGGTTTTTACGTTATCCGAAATGGGCTACGACGTCGATCTTGATCTTGAAAAACTTAAAGAAGTCGCAGATTATTTTAGAAGCGTCAGAAAAAGATACGTTGCTTTGGAAAGCGAATATACTAATATTAATGCCGACATTATAGTGACGCAAGTTCCGGGCGGAATGATGTCTAATCTGGCAAGCCAGCTTAAGGAACAGAACGCGCTCGATAAAATGGAAGAGGTGCTTTATGAAGTGCCCCAGGTCAGAGAAGATTTCGGCTATCCGCCGCTTGTTACGCCTTCTTCTCAGATAGTAGGGACTCAAGCCGCCCTTAACGTAATAACGGGAGAAAAATATAAAGTCGTCACCAGCGAAACTAAAAATTATCTAAAAGGTTATTACGGCAAGCCGCCAGCCGAAATTAATCCGGAGATACAAAAAAAAGTGCTTGGGAACGAAGAAGTAGTGACCGTAAGGCCTGCGGATTTAATCGAACCGGAAATGTCGAAGGAATATAAAGATATTAAAGAGTTCAATATAAGCGAAGAGGATTTATTGTCTTACGTATTGTTTCCGAATATAGCTTTAGAATTTTTTAAAGCAAGAAAAGAAGGCAGTCTTCCCGACTATTCAAAGCCTACGGATACGGATGCTCTAAAAAATTTATCGGAAGAGAATAATATATCCGCAGAAGTTTTAGATTCTTCTATTCTTGCAAAAGACGGAGGATTGGCCCCGAGCGAATTTATCGTTACCGTTCACGGCGAAAGCTACAAGATTAAAATTGCCGGAGCCGGACATAAATCCGACCAAAAAAGGCCCTTCTTTTTAAACGTGGACGGCACTCTCGAAGAGGTCGTCATAGAATCTCTTACCGAAATAGTTCCAAGCGCCGGCGGCGAAATAGTGGGCGAAAGCATAGCGCGGTCGAAAAGACCTTCGCCGAAAAGAGAAGGCGACGTTTATGCGCCTATGCCGGGAAGAATTACAAAAGTTATGGTTAAAGCCGGCGACTCCGTTAAAGCCGGCGATACGGTTTTAATAGTAGAAGCGATGAAGATGGAAAACGAAATACATACTCCTATAGACGGAACGGTTAAAGAGATTTACATAAAAGAAGGGGACAGCGTAAATCCAGACGAAACTTTGATTTACGTAGAGTCGTAAACTTATAAATTTGCGGTATAATTTATATAGGACGGTGTTTAAATTGATTAGAAAAGCCGCGGCAATGGGTTATTTTTATCCGGAAGGATTAAATAACATAAATAATTTTATAGATTCCTTTAAAGCCGATATACCGGTCGCCGATAAAAAAATAGACGCATTCGGGATTATATCGCCGCACGCCGGCTATGTATATTCCGGAAAAATTGCCTATGAGGGTTATTCCAGTATCGGCATAAAAAACAATATAATCATTATAGGCCCGAACCATACCGGTATGGGAGCGGACTATTCGGTAATGAATAAAGGAAAATACGATTTTAAAGATTTTTCCGTTCCGATTAATTCAAAACTCGCCGATGCTATTATCGACGGCGCAGACAGTCCTTTTATTGCCGATGAGCAGGCTCATTTAAGGGAGCATTCCGTCGAAGTTCAGATACCCCTTATATATAATTTAAAAAAAGATTTTTCCATAGTTCCTATAGTCGTTTCTTTTATCAGATACATCGATGTTCTTAATGTTTCAAAAGCTATATATAACGCTTTAAAAAAACTGGATTTAATAGACGACGTTTTGATAGTTGCAAGTTCCGATATGACGCATTACGAATCCGCAGAGTCGGCAAAATATAAAGACGATATCGCAATAAAAGAAATATTGGATTTAAATTCGCAGGGCCTGTACGAAAAAGTAAGATTAAACGATATTACTATGTGCGGTTTTATTCCCGCGTCTATAATGCTTAACGTCGCCAAAATGGCCGGACGAACTAAGGCAAAACTTATAGGGTATACAAATTCGGGAGAAGTTACCGGCGATTATTCAAGCGTAGTCGGATATTCTTCGATAGTTGTATACTAGCGGAAAAGGTGTCAGATTAATTTTTTTAATAAAATTTTATAAAATTTGATTTGTTCCGTATGCAAAAAAATAAAATCTGACACCTTTTTCTAATGCTTATTACTTAACATTTATTATTTATTATGGATACGATAAAAACAAGATTTGCTCCGAGTCCTACGGGTTATCTGCATATAGGCGGAGCAAGGACGGCTCTTTTTAACTATGTCTATGCTAAACATAACGGCGGAAAGTTTGTTTTAAGAATTGAAGACACCGATTTTGAGCGTTCCGAAAAAATATTTGAAGAAGATATAATAGAAAGCCTTAGGTGGATGTCTATAATATCGGACGAAGAAATATTGCATCAATCCGAACGCCTTAATATTTATAATTCTTACGTCGAAAAACTTTTAAAAGAAGGAAGGGCTTATTACTGTTTTTGCTCAAAAGATCTGTTGGAAGAAGACAGAAATAAACTTACGGCGGAAAATAAAAAACCTATGTACGTCGGCAGATGCAGAGAATTAAAGCCTGGCGAGGAAATGCTAAAAACTCCGCACGTTATAAGGTTTAAAGTTGAAAGGGGAACCGGATCCGCCACGTTTTTTAAAGACTTAATAAGAAATCAGATTATAAGCATAGAAAACAAAGAAATAGACGATTTCGTAATAGTCAGGGAAGACGGAATTCCTACTTACAACTTTGCTGTAGTCATAGACGATGCTCTGTCCGGAATAACGCACGTGCTAAGAGGCGACGACCATGTCAGCAATACGCCTAAACAGATAATGCTGTATAACGCTTTAGGTTTTAAAGTGCCGGAATTTGCCCATGTTTCCATGATACTTGGTTCCGACGGTAAAAGGCTTTCTAAAAGACACGGCGCTACTTCCGTCATCCAGTACAAAAAAGAAGGATTTTTACCGGAAGCTTTAGTTAATTATCTTATAAGGCTCGGCTGGTCCCACGGCAACGACGAAATACTTTCTTTAGATGAAATCATAAAATTTTTCGATTTAAAAAACATAAGCAAATCCGCCGCTATTTTTAATACCGAAAAGTTATTATGGCTTAATTCCCATTATATAAAATCGAAAGACCCGTTCGCCTTAATAAGCCTTATAAACGATATATCGGAAGATTCGCAAGCTCGGCTTAACGAAGACGTAAAAACGGCTGCGCTCGTGGATTCCCTTAAATCCCGCTCCAAAACCCTCGTCGAATTAAGGCAGAAATTAGATTTTTTCTTAAATAAAACCGTTGAATATAATGCCGGCGTTATTAACGAATTTAATTTTAATCAAAACGATGCAGCTTTTCTTCAGGTTTTTAAAGATTTTATAATAAGCTTGGACGATGACATTTTTATAGACGGGAAAAATTTGGAAGGTTTGAAAGTCTCTATAGAATCCATAAAAAATGCATTTAACGATTTTCTTTCGCAAAACGGATGGACGATGAAAGAAAAAGCCATGATAATAAGGCTTGCTTTTACCGGAGAAAAAGTCAGCCCTCCTATATACGAGATGATATTTTCACTCGGAAAAGAAAGATGCACCGAAAGAATCGAGGCTTTTTTAGGTTTTCTTTCGGGTATAAAAAATTAACTTAATATTAATTATATTTTTATGCCGTTAAAAATATGCGGAATAGACGAAGCCGGCAGAGGCTGCCTTGCAGGTCCGGTAGTATCGGCGGCGGTGATAATAGATAAAAATAAAATTCCTTCCGGTATAAAAGATTCCAAACAGTTAACCGAGCTAAAAAGAAAAGAGTTCTATAAGATTATTTTAAGTTCCGCCATATCTTATTCGATAGGCATCGCTTCTAATTTAGAAATAGATAAAATTAATATTCTTAAAGCGGCTATGCTTTCTATGGAAAGAGCTTTTGACGGTTTATCCGTAAAGCCCGACGTCGTAATTATAGACGGTCCGGTGGCGCCGGACGGTTTATCGGATATTTCCGGATTAAAAGTAATACCCGTAATAAAAGGCGACGACCGGGTAAAAGTCGTTTCTTGCGCTTCCGTGATAGCTAAGGTTTTTAGGGACGGACTAATGGCGGATATCGACGAAAAATATCCGGAATATGGTTTTAAAAAACACAAAGGTTACGCAACCGTCGAACATAAAAAAAATATTAGAAAATACGGGTTAACGGAAATCCACAGGAAAACTTTTAAATTTTGATATTTAATAAGATTTAATATATATTATAAATATGGGGACAGAATTCAATTCTGTCCCCATCACAAATTGTAAATTGATTAACACATAAAATGAAATTAAATATAGACGATAAAACGATGAACGGCAAGTCGCTAAATAAAGCTAAGGGAGACGAAGGAGAAACTGTTGCGGCAGAGTTTTTAGAAAAAATAGGATACAGAATTATTAAAAAAAATTTTAAAAAAGGCAGACATGAAATAGACATTATTGCCGAAAGCGAAAGCGGCAATTTAAATTTTATAGAAGTAAAGGCAAGATTTAAAAGCCGGTTCGGCAAGCCTTACGAAGCGGTAAACAAAAGGAAGCTTTCGACTATTATAGACGTATCTAATTTTTTTTTGATGCAGTCGTCTGCATCTAATATAAAAAACGATAATAAAATGATAAATTACGGCGTAATTTCCATAGAATATATAGAACGCGGTTCAATTAAATTAATTTTTTTTGAAAATATTCTCGAATGAAAAATAAAAGCAATAGCAGTATAAACGTCTGTTTAGCGCAGACCGACCCCAAAACGGGAGATTTAAAAAAAAATATAGAAAGCCATATTGAAATTATTTCCTCCGCAAAAAACAAAGGGGCGGAAATCGTAATTTTTCCGGAACTTTCTCTTACGGGGTATTTTTTAAAAGACTCCGTTTACGATTTAGGCGTCGAAATTAATTCCGATGAATCCGCAGTCTTCGAACCTCTTTATAAAATTTCGGAAGAACTAAATATTGCGGTTATCGCCGGTTTTGTAGAAAAAGACGCCGATTTTAATTTTTATAATTCGACTTTTTGCGTTTATAACGGAAAGCTTATTAACGTTCACAGAAAGGTTTATCTGCCGACTTACGGCATGTTTGAAGAATTGAGGTATTTTAAGCCGGGGGACGGGTTCGGCGTTTTTGATTTAAACGGCGTTAAAATTTCAGTCTTAACATGCGAAGATGCATGGCATCTTTCGTCGTCTTATATCGCCGTCAACAAAGGCGCGCATATAATTATAATCAATTCAGCTTCTCCCGCGAGAGGGATAACCGGCGGACTTGATAAATTTAATTCGACGAAAATGTGGGAGGAGTTGCTTTCCGTTATTGCTTTCTACTATAAAAGTTACGTTATATATGCGAACAGGGTCGGTTTCGAAGACGGAATAGGATTTTCCGGAGGTTCGTGCGTTATAAATCCTTCGGGCAATATCGAAAGCAAAATGGCTTATATTGAAACAGGAGAAATTATAGCGGAAGTAAATTTAAACCTTCTTAATAACGAAAGATTTAAAACGCCTCTTTTACGCGACGAAAATTTAAACCTGACTCTTAAAGAATTAGAAAATATAATTAATAATAATAAAGTTAAGTGAAAAGATTTTTATATGAAGCATAAAATCGAACTGCCGAAAATAGACGAATTAAATTTTCCTTTAATTTATAAACATCTCGGTAATTTTATTAAAAGCGAAGTTTTAAAGGCTGGAGTAAACAGGGTAGTTCTTGGTTTGTCCGGCGGCATAGATTCGGCGGCGTCCTGTTTTTTGGCTGCAAGCGCGCTTGGAAAAGATAACGTAACGGCTTTAATAATGCCTTATGAAAGCAGTTCCAAGTCGAGTATGGAGGATGCTTTAAAAGTTGTAAATACGCTCGGCATTAAATATTACGTCTTAGATATATCTAAACAGATAAACGAATATTTTAAGGATAAGACCGAAGTAAGCGGAAATGTCGTTGCGGCAGGCGATGATATAGCCTTAAAACTTAGAAAAGGCAATAAAATGGCCAGAGAAAGGATGTCCATTCTGTATGATTATTCATATAAGCTGAATTCGTTAGTCCTCGGCACGAGCAATAAATCGGAACTGCTTTTAGGCTACGGAACTTTATACGGCGATATGGCTTCGGCGTTAAATCCTATAGGAGATATTTATAAAACCCAGATTTACCAGCTTGCGGAGCATCTCGGCATTCCAAAAACTATAATAAATAAACCGCCGTCGGCTGACTTATGGGAAGGGCAGTCGGATGAATCGGAACTTGGTTTTACCTATAAAACGGCGGACGATATAATGTATCTCTTAATAGATAAAATGTACAAGCCCGAAGTAGTAATTTCTTTAGGATTTGAAGAAAATACCGTAAACAAAATATACGAAAGAATAAAAAAATCGCAGTATAAAAGACGAATGCCTTTAATAGCGAAGGTTTCGGAACGGACTATAAATATAGATTTCAGATATTTAAGGGACTGGGCATAGTCTTTATGAGCGCATTATACGTGGTGGCGACGCCTATCGGAAACCTCGAAGATATTACAATAAGAGCGTTAAAAGTAATGAGAGAGGCAGATTTTATAGCCTGCGAAGATACTCGGAAAACAAGAATATTAACTTCAAAATATCATATTAAAACCCGCTTAATTCCATATCACGAATATAATAAAAAATCGGCTGCCGACGCTATCGCGGGCGGCATAATGAAAGGCAGAGATTACGTTCTTGTCAGCGAAGCCGGAACGCCTTTAATATCCGACCCGGGTTCTTATTTGGTCCGTTTGTGTATAGAAAAAGGAATAAAAGTAGTTCCGATCCCCGGTCCTTCAAGCGTATTAGCCGCAATATCGGCATCAGGGCTGAATACTTCGGAATTTACTTTTATCGGTTTTTTACCTAAAAAAGAGGGAAAAAGAAAAAAGGTACTTGCAAAATTAAAGGATGAAAAAAGGGTTTTTATACTGTTTGAACCCGGCAGAAGCGTAGAAAAACTGCTTGCGGATATAAACGAAATTATGGGCAGCGTTAAAATATGCTATGCAAAAGAGCTTACTAAAATTTATGAATTTATAGAAACGAAAGACGTAAAAACTATAACCGAAGAAATTAAAAACAGGCCGGAACTAACTAAGGGCGAGTTGACCGTTATCGTCGATCCGTCGCCTATTGCGGAAACAAACCAAGAATTATCTTAATATCTTAAAATCTTTAAAATTAGAAAGCCCGTCCTGTTCGTATAGTTTAACTTCTTTGACTCTTGAAGAAGGCGGACCGACATGCACCGAAGCAATGATTTCCTTAATTTTTTCTTCCTCGCCCTCGAAAAATGCCTCTACATGACCGTCATGCGTATTCATTACATAACCCTTTATGCCGATTCTTTCCGCTTCGAGTTTTGTAAAATTTCTGAAATTTACGCCCTGAACTATCCCTTTTATAATAACCCTGTAAGATTTTAAAGCCATAAATAACTAATAATTACTGTATTTCGAATGATTGTAAGAAATTATACTATTTATTTTTCTTTATTATTTTTAAGGCTTTGACCGCGGCTTTTAGTTTTAGCCGAAATAGGAGCGTCTTTATGTTTAGAATGTGCGGCAGACTGTTTATTAAGTTTTTCCTCAAGCATATTAATCTTTTCTTCTAATCCTTTGATTTCGGAACTTCTGGCTATATCGGCTTTGCTAAGGGCTTTTTTTACGGATTCGTCAACTATAGACATCAATTTTTTTTTATTCGCATCGTATATGTCTTTCATTTTTTGCGAAAAAACTTCGGATTCTTTTTTGCCGAAATTATGGCTGACTATAAATTCGTCTAAAATCTTCTGAAATCTGTCCTCGGTAACCCCAAGGACAGTTCCTATAAATTCGGTAAACTTATCGACAGCCGTTTTTTGCGATTCCATAAAACCTCCTTTAAATATTAATTATAATTATACTTACGATAATTCGTTTAATATTATAAGTATATCATTAATATTTAAAAAAAGTTAATTAAATAACCTTCAAACGTATTGCGGCTTTCATTTTAACTTACTGCTGCTGCTGAACCATATCGAGCCTTTCTATTTTGGCTTCCTTACCTTTTTTCTTTCTTAAGTAGTATAATTTTGCCCTTCTTACCTTTCCTTGATAAAGAAGTTCAATTTTATCGATTAAAGGGGAATTAATCAGAAAAGTTTTTTCGACTCCGACGCCGTAAGAATTTTTTCTTACCGTAAAAGCCGACCTAATGCCGCTTCCTTTTCTCGCAATAACCACTCCTTCATAAACCTGAATTCTTTCTTTGTCGCCCTCTTTTATTTTTTGGTATACTTTGACGGTGTCTCCCGATTTAAATTGAGGAACGCCCGTTCTTAACGACGCATTTTCGATTTTTTCTACGATATTCATTTAGGTCTCTCCTTTTGTTTATATTTTTATATTTATTTATACAATTAATTAATTTTTCTTATTTGTTCCGTTTTTTTTAATGCTTTTTCCATTCTCCACTTTTCAATCAGCTTATGATTTCCGCTAAAAAGTATTTCGGGAACGGATAAATTTCTAAACGTTTTTGGTTTGGTATACTGGGGATATTCCAATATTTTTTTAAAATCGCCGGAAAGGCTTTCCTCTTTAAGCGATTCTTGATTACCCAAAAAACCTTTAAAATATCTGCTTACCGATTCTATAAAAACTATCGAAGCGATTTCGCCTCCAGACAGTATATAACTGCCTATCGATATTTCGATTCCTCCCGTTAAATCGGCCACCCTTGCGTCTATGCCTTCATATCTTCCGCAAATTATTATAATATGGTCAAAATCCGACATTTCCGAAGCGGTATCCGAGTCGAGCAATTTTCCGGAAGGAGACATTATAACGACCGCCCTTTTTTCGCTTTTATCTTTTTTATTAAAATTTTCTACGGAATATTCGCAGGCTTTAATAACGGGTTCTGCCATTAACAGCTGTCCTGCGCCCCCGCCGTAAATTTTATCGTCGACCCTTTTATATTTACCGCTTGAAAAGTCTCTGGGATTAATAATATTTATTTCCATTAATCCGGTTTTTAAAGCCTTTCCTATAAGGCCGGTTTTTAAAAACGAATCAAAATATTCCGGCATTATAGATATAACGTCTATTACCTTCTTCATATTTTTAGATTCTATAATTATTTTCGTTTTTAACCGATATTTTTGAACTTTTAATATCTATAGTTTCGATATTTTCAGCCGTCATAGGAATCAGGTAAACCGCCGAATTTGACTTTATTTCCATAACGTCGGTTTCTCCGCCGTAAATTTCCGAAACCGTTCCGATGTTAATTTTTTTTTCGTTATAGCAGTTTAAACCGATTAAATCGGAAATTAAAAATTCGTCCTTGTCCAATTTAATATCGGTTTTATTAATATAAACGGAAGTTCTTTTAAACTTTTCCGCCGATTCTATAGAATCTATGCCGTTTAATTTAATGAGATAACCTTTGTTTACCGGCCTGATTTTTTCTATTTCTAATTTTTGATATGCGCCGTTTTCTTTAATAAAAAGTTCGCAGCCCGAATCCATAACGTTAGACAAGGGGTTATACAGATTAAATAAAAGTTCGCCGAAGATGCCGTGCGGTTTTATAAATTCCCCTATATCTATATAAACGGGATTCATTTAGCCTGTTTTTTTACCAACGTCATAACGGTATCGCTCGGTTTTGCCCCCAAACTTACCCACTTGTCGAATTTGTCCTTATCGATATTAAACTGGACGCCTTTATCGGCGCACGGATTGTAAGTCCCCAGTATTTCGATAAATTTTTTCTGCACGGCTTTCTCTCCGGAAGCCGCTACGATTCTGTAAAAAGGTTTTTTGTGAGAACCGATTCTCGATAATCTGATTTTTACCGCCACTTGAAATCTCCTTTGTTAAACATGTTTTTAATATTATTTATATTTTTTAAAGAACCCAATTTGTTCTTTTTGAAAGACTTCATAATTTTTTTTACTTCTTCGAATTTATTTATAAAGATATTAACGTCGTTGACGGTAGTGCCGCTTCCTACGGCGATTCTTTTGCGCCTTCCGCCGTTTAATATGTCGGGATTCAGCCTTTCTTTTTCCGTCATAGAATTAATAATAGCCTTAATTTTAACTATCTCTTTTTCCGCCGCTTCAGGATTAAATTTATCCTTTATTTTTGAAAAGCCTGGTATCATGCCCGCAATCTGGGTAATTCCCCCTATTTTAGACATCATTTTCAGCTGTTCGGCGAAATCTTTAACCGTAAAATCTTTTTTGTTAAGCGATTCTTCTATGGATTTAGCGGATTTTTCGTCTATAGATTCCTGGGCTTTTTCGATAAGGCTTAATATGTCGCCCATGCCGAGTATTCTGTCGGCTATCCTGTCCCCGTAAAAGACTTCAAAATCGCTGAGTTTTTCGCCGACGCCTATGAATTTAATCGGTTTGGCGACGGTTTTTTTAATAGAAAGAGCCGCTCCGCCTCTTGCGTCGCCGTCAACTTTCGTGAGAACGACTCCGGATATGCCTAAGGCGTCGTTGAAAGTTTTTGCGACCGTAACCGCGCTCTGCCCCAGCATTGAGTCTGCTACGAATAATATTTCGTTTGGATTAAATTTATTTTTAAGAAGTTTAAGTTCGTCCATTAACGGTTCATCTATTTCGAGTCGTCCGGCAGTATCGACGATTATGGTATCATAAGCATGCTTTTCGGCAATTTCTATAGCGCTTTTAACTATTTCGTCGGGCTTTTGCAGGATTTTTCCGTTTTCTTCATGCGTTTCGTAAACGGGAATATTTATGCTTGCCCCAATTTTTTTAAGCTGAAGTATAGCGGCGGGCCTGTAAACGTCAGCGGGAACAAGATATACGCTGCGTTTCATTCTGTGAAGATAAAGCGCAAGTTTTCCCGCCGTAGTAGTTTTACCCGAACCCTGAAGCCCTATGAGCATTATAATGACCGGAGGTTTTGCCTTAATATTTAAAGGTTCGTTGTTTCCCAACAGTTCGACTAATTCGTCCCTTATAATTTTAATAATCTGCTGGGCAGGGGTCAGGCTGTCGGCTACTTTTTCGCCTACGGCTTTATTTTTTACGGATTCTATAAATTCTTTTACTATAAGGTAGTTTACGTCGGCTTCAAGCAAAGAAAGCCTTACTTCCTTAAGGCTGTCTTCTATATTTTTTTCCGACAGTTTTCCGTAACCTTTAAGGTTTTTAAAAACTTTTTCGAGTTTTGAACTAAGTCCGTCAAACATTGCGTTAATTTAAAATTTAAATAATTTTTTTAAAAATACCGAACAGGCTTTTAACCCATCCAATATCTTAATTAATAATTAATAAAGATTTTATAATTGAAAACTAATATTTTATTAGTTTTTTGAAAATATGTCAAATTAAATCAGAAATATCCAAGCCGGCGAAGTTTGTCCATCGCGGCTTCTTTATCCTGCGAACGGCCTGAGCGTTCGGCGGCATCTTTTTCCGAGGTTTTATGAGTGCAGGGCGCGCAGTCTATAGATCTGTAGCCCTGTTCGTACAGTTTGCAGTACGGAAGATTATTAAACTTAATATAATCCCATATATTTTTTTCGGTAAAATGAAGCAAGGGATGGACTCTGAAATGGTGCGGGTCTTTTCTTTTAGAAAAATAAGATTCGTTTGCTCTGGCTTCGTTTTCGTCCCTTCTAATTCCGGTAAACATAGCTTTAAGATGAAGGTCTTTAATAGACTGTTTAAGGGGAATAGTTTTAAGGGTATTGCAGCAGTCGGCTTTATCTTCAGCTACCGGATATTTCCGGTGAAGCGCTTCGTCGTTAGAAAATCTTGTTAATTCAAAACCCCATGCGGATTTTAATTTTTCCATAAATTCTTTAATTTCGGGAAATTCGGCCGACGTATCTACGGTAATAACTTTAAAGGGTATTTTGCCTCCTTCCGCCCGCCTTATCAAATCTAATAGAACGGTTGAATCTTTTCCGCCGGTAAATGCTATACCGATTTTATCTCCGTATCTGTTTTCCGCTTCTTTGATAATTTCAATGCTAAGAGAAATTTTTTGTTCAAGCAGCGCAAGAGATTCCTCCGCTATGTTTTTATCTGATTCCGGCTGATTAAACATAATCTGCGCGCCGTTTTTATCATCGAATAAATTTTCGCTTATAAATGCATGGCTTTCTATTTCGTTTAATATTTCGATATATTTTGCGGAATCAGATAGAGAAGTATTTAATACGTTAAAATTTTCTTCAAGCGGGTCGTTTATAAGGTCAAAGTAGTAATTTTTGGGCCTGTTATAAATTTCCGAAGTTATCATGCTTTGATAAATGTTTTGACGGGTAGTCTGTTTCGATTTAAGCGAATTGAGGAGAAACAGGTATTCAGGTTTGCTGACCCTTTTTCTCATAACGGAATTGAACATTTCTATTATAAAGTCTTCATCGGAAAGATTTATATTTTCGACAATTTTTTTTGCTTCCGACTGTAAAATATTATCGGGGATGAATAAATATTTACGGTCTTTAGTTCTTATGGAGCGTTGCGAAAGGAAATACTTGTCTTTAGAAGAAGCGCCGTTTTTGCTTCTGTCGTAAACTCCGGCTGAAAATTGCGTTATTTCGTTATACATATTTTGCGTGCAGAATTCCGAATAGCAGTATTCTCTTTCGTCCGCATCTAATAAAGAGCGGCCGTCCGTTTCAATTAAACGTGAACTCTCGGAGGCGTTTTTATCGTCGGAAATTGATTTTAAACCGGATAAAGACATTAATGTCGGAAATAAATCGACTATAGAAGCAAATTTATTATTAACCCCTTTTTCTAGTTGAGGCGCATGCAGGATAAGCGGTATTTTTATGACTTCGTCGAAAAGTTCGCCCATATGGCCGAAAACAGGCATATCGTAGAAAACTATTCTGCCTTCTCCGTGGTCGGCAAAAATAGAATAGATATTTTCATCGTTAAAATACCCCATATTTTTTAAAAAACCGTATATAATCCTAAACCGTCCTTTGTCGAATTTATTGACGCCGTAAATATATGGGGGAAGCATTATCTGCACCCCGTAATTTACTTTTCCGGAAAAATTATTCCAGAGAGTGAAAGGATTATTATTTTGAACGGGTATTTTATATAAAGAGGACATTTTGTTTATGAATGCAAAATAGTCGTCGTTATAATGGTTTTCGTTATAATTTTGCGAAAAAATATAAGGTTCGTGAATATCGAAAAGATGTATAAAGCAGAATACCTTTTCGTTTTCTAAAGCAGAAATTTGTTTAAAAAGCAGATTGATATCGTTTGCGTATATAAAATCAAATCCTTTTGTCAGTCCCAGAGGCTGAAAAAGTTCTATAACGTCGGAATAAAATATAGTTTTATAACCGTTATTTTTATAAATTTCTGCGAGAGCAGCGCAATCGTTCCCGATTTTTTTATAAAAAAAAGGCCTTAAACCGTGCTTGGGCTGTAATAATCCGGTAAATAAAGAAGCATGCGCCGCAGTAGTATAGCTTGACGTGGAAAAACAATCGGTAAAAACAGTGGAGTTTTCGGCTATTTCGTCTAACGTTGGGGTATCTACTAAATTTTCGACGTAAAATTGTTTAAGATGAGGCCTGTTCTTAATATAGCTTACGCAGTCGTATCTGAGGTTGTCAACCGATATAAGTAAAACCTTATTGTTCATCTTAATCGAATTTTTTTCTATAATTAATCGCTTCCGACAAAGTGTCTTTATCTACGTATTCCAAATCGGAGCCTATGGGTATCCCTCTTGCCAAAGCAGATATGCGGACGTTGTAAGGCGATAAAATTTTCTGTATATATATTGAAGTAGCTTCTCCGTTGGAGTTTGGATTAAGCGCAAGTATAATTTCTTCGAAACCGCCGTTTTCTACCCTGCTTGCAAGTTCTTTAAGTTTCAAATCGGACGGCGTTACCCCTTCCAGCGGATTTATTAAACCGTGCAATACATGATAATAACCGTTATAATTTCCGCTTTTTTCAAATACGTATATTATTTCGGGATTTTCTACTATGCAAAGCTGTTTTCCGTTTCTCGACGGATTGCCGCATATATGGCAGATATCTTCGGAGCTTAGATTAAAACATTTTTCGCATAATTTTATATTTTGTTTCGCATTTTTTATT
>JAJYPL010000025.1 GCA_021795355.1 bacterium
AAAAAGTTTAGCGGCAAAATTTTCAAATCTTAAATTTAATACTCCCGTTTTTTTTGAAATTTCGAGAAATTTCAAAACGTCGAAAAGCTCAAGATTTGTTATATTTCCTTTTATATCCATAATAATAACCTTTTTTATAATTTCTTATTTAATATTTTTTTTATTATATCTTAATTATATAATACAATAAAAATATACCGAGTTGATTATTTATGAATTTCAAGCTCTCTAATTAAATGAAATATGAATCTGTTTACCACGGCTACGAATATGGAACCGAAAAACAGAACCGAACCTATTAGAAAATACGACAGGTCTATATTATTAAGAGACGAAATGAAAAAAAATGCTCCGGCCTCCGCCAGGAAAAAGAAAAACATAAAAACCCACATGATGGCAAGCCATTTTCCTACAAACCCTCCGGGTATTCTTTTCCTTAAAGAAGCCGCCGTAATCATGTTTGCAAACATTATTACGGCGCCGAGCACTACAAAGACGTAAAATAAATTCATAAAACTTAAAGCATGGCTTAAATTGAACATTTTATTTCTCCATTTTTTTAATTTTTGTTTTCTTATTTAGAAAATTAATATTAATTTAATAATACAAAATAGATATATTTTTTTCAATACATTTTTTTAAATACGGGGACAGAATTGAATTCTGTCCCCGTCACAAAATGGAAAGGACACAATAGGTAAGATAAAATTTGGATTGATATTTTTTTTCGTTTTTCTTATAATTAAAATATATGGAAAATATTAATACTCCGGAAAAAAAAATAAACGCCCCTACATTTGAAGAAGCGCTTAAAAAATTAGAGGAAAGCGTCCTCAGCCTCGAAAAAGGCGATATAGGATTAGACGAATCCATAAAAATTTACGAAGACGGAATAAAATATTCGGATTATCTTCTTGAAAGACTTGATTCCGCGGAAAAAAGAATAGAAGAATTAAGCGCAAAAAACGGCGAAAAAGATAAACAGTCTTTCGGCGTCGAAAATTTAAATATATGACCGGCCTGCATTTATATATAGAAACTAATAAAAAATTAATAGACCTCTTTATCCAAGACCATTTTAAAAAAATGGATTACGGAAAAAAATTTCCGCACAATAAATTTTCTCTTCCCGATACAATGCAATATACGCTTGCCACGCCCGGCAAACGAATAAGGCCTATTATGGTTATGCTCACTGCAGAAAGCCTCGGTTTTTCCGATAAAAAAAAACTGCTTCCTTTTGCCTCTTCTATTGAGCTTATTCACTCCTATTCTTTAATACACGACGACCTGCCTTCAATGGACAACGACAGCCTCAGGAGAGGGAAACCTACAAGCCATATAGTATTCGGCGAAGCCTCCGCAATACTTGCCGGCGACGCCCTCCTTACCGAAGCTTTCGCTATGCTTTCGGATAAAAATTATTGCGGATGGCTGGAACCGGAAAAAACGTTAAGCATAATAAGAGAGATTGCTTATACTTCCGGGGCAGGGGGTCTTGTCGAAGGACAGTTTCACGACGTAGATTCTTTCGGTAAATCTTTAAATCCAAAGCAGATAGAATACATAAACGAAAAAAAAACGGCGTCTCTTATTTCGGCTGCCTGCGCCGTAGGCGCAATTTTGTCGGGAAAAGACGAATCGGTAGTATCGGAATTTAAAAGATTCGGATTAAATTTAGGATTAGCCTTTCAAGCCGTGGATGATATTCTCGGTATTTTAGGAGACGAAGAGGTTATAGGAAAAACGGCAGGGATCGACAAAATAAACCGTAAATCCACCGTAGTCGAGCAGATGGGCATTGAAAAAACCAAAGAACTGATTAAAGAATACAACGGCATAGCGCTATCGGCTATAGAAAAAACAGGCGCAGAAAAGACTCTGCTTATAGAATTAATAAATTATCTTACGGACAGGATAAATTAAATTAAACAAAACTAAGATATAAAGTTTTATATGATACTTGAAAAAATAAAAAGGCCGAACGACATAAAAGACTTAAATATAAATGAACTCGAACTGCTTTCGGACGAGCTGAGGAAAGAAATAATTTCCGTATGCTCCGGTAACGGCGGACATATTGCGTCAAGTCTCGGCGTAGTAGAACTGACGGTTGCGCTTATAAAATCTTTCGATTTTGAAAACGCCGACAAGATCATATGGGACGTCGGACATCAGTCTTATCCTTATAAGATTCTTACCGGGAGAAAAGAAAAATTTAATACCTTAAGAAAATTAGGAGGCATATCCGGTTTTCCGTCGATATCGGAAAGCAGATACGATTATTTCGGTACAGGCCATGCCGGCACGTCTATTTCCGCCGCGCTCGGTATGAGCGCCGCAAAAGATTTAAAAAACGATACGGACAAGAACGGAAGAATTATAGCCGTTATAGGAGACGCTTCAATTTCCAACGGTCTGGCTCTCGAAGGCTTAAATAACGCAGGTTCATTAAAAAAGGACGTTATAGTTATACTTAACGACAACGAAATGTCGATATCCAAAAACGTAGGAGCGATTTCTAATTATTTGAATAAAATAATGAGCGGCAATTTTTATCAGGGCTTAAAAAAAGAAATAGAAAAAATGCTGAAATCTATCCCGTTGTTCGGTTTGCAAGTGGCAAAACTTGCGTCGAAATTTGAAGAATCTTTTAAAAATCTTATAGCGCCCGGTATTATCTTTGAAGAACTCGGTTTTACTTATATAGGACCTATAGACGGACATAACTTCCAGCATCTGCTCGATTCTTTCGACAACATAAAGAAATTAAAAAAACCGATACTGCTCCATGTTATAACAAAAAAAGGGAAAGGCTACGAACCTGCGGAAAAAAATCCGTCAATATTTCACGGAATTTCGGCTTTTGATAAAAACACCGGTTTAACTTTAAAGAAATCCGGCAACGTTTCATACGGCGAAACGGCTTCAAACTTTCTTGCAGATATGGCGTCTGCTAACGCTGAAATAATAGCAGTAACGGCGGCAATGCCCGACGGAACCGGACTTTCAAAATTTTCAAAACTTTTTCCCGACAGATTTTTCGACGTCGGCATAGCCGAAGAACACGCCGTAACGTTTGCCGCAGGCGCCGCATCGAACGGATTAAAACCGTTTGTTTTTATTTATTCGACGTTTCTTCAGCGCTCTTTAGACCAGATAATTCACGATGTCTGCCTGCAAAATCTGCCGGTCGTTTTCTGTATAGACAGGGCGGGAATTGCCGGAGAAGACGGCGCAACCCACCAGGGAATATTCGACATATCTTTTTTAAACTACATACCGAACCTAGTTTTTATGTCGCCTAGAAACGAATATGAACTTATGCGGATGATTAAAAGCTCTTTGCTTTACGGAAAACCCGCTGCCGTAAGATATCCGAAAGCGGAAACTCCCTATTTTGAACTTCCCGAAAAAGGAAGCGTTCCGGTTATAGCCGAAGGGGAATTTGAGATATTGCTTGATGCAGGCAGCTTTAAGAATGTAGTAATAAGTATCGGTGCGCCGCATACTTCCATAATAAACAAAATACTGAAAACATTTAACGAAAATAATGCCCAAACCTCTGAAAACTTAATCAGCCTAATAGACGCAAGGTTTATTTCGCCTATTTCCTCCGAATTAATAAATAAAATTAAAAATGCGGAAAAAATAATGACCGTCGAAGAAAACGTCGAGTTTTCCGGTTTTGGAGCAAAACTTTTAACCTTGTTAAGCCGGCAAACCAATCTGAATTCCATAGAATATAAAATAGTATCTCTCGGCTCCGATTTCATAGAACACGGATCGCGGTCCGAGCTTCTTGCTTTAAAAGGATTTTCGGAGGAAAGTTTATCGGATACAATAAAAGATTTCTTTATCTCAGACGGTGAAAAAAATAAGATTAGATGTTCTTCTTGCTGAACCTTCGTCGGGATACAACTTAACGAGAAGCAGGGCGGCGGCGCTTATAATGGAAGGAATGGTAAGCGTTAACGGATTAAAATGCGTCAAGCCCGGAACGCAGGTTAAAATAGACAGTTTAATAGAGATTAAAAAAAGCAATCCTTACGTATCGCGCGGAGGATTAAAGCTGAAGTGCGCACTGTCGGATTTTAAATTAGACGTAACGGGTAAAAGAATAATCGATGTAGGAGCTTCTACCGGAGGTTTCACGGATTGCCTCCTAAAAGAAGGTGCTGATTTTGCATTCTGCATCGACGTAGGCTACGGACAGCTTCATTATTCTTTAAGGAGCAATCCAAAAATTAAAAATTTGGAAAATACGGACATTAAAACCCTTCCTTTCGAAAAGATAGGGGAAGAACTCGACATTGCGGTATGCGATGCCTCCTTTACGTCGCTTACTAAAATTATCCCTTATATATTAAAATTCGTAAAAAGAGAAGGAATAATGCTTTTTTTAATAAAGCCGCAATTCGAAACCGAAAACAAAAAAAATGTTAAAAAAGGCATAGTAAAAGACGATAAAATACACGAATCGGTCATTAATAAAATAATAGATTTTTCAAAAAATTTGAATCTCGGCGTATTGGGAGTAAAAAAATCATGCATAAAAGGAAAAAAGGGGAATACGGAATTTTTTATATTGCTGAAAAAAAACGTTTGATAACTGCGGCTTATTTATGTATTGCGCTGTTTTTAATTCTTTTTAACCTAATATATTTTACTAAAAGGGCAGATGCGGCAAGTTTTACAAGAGCGCCCTTAAAATCAGAAACCGTATTTAACGCCGTGGCAGGTTATATTAATTATTACGGCGGAAATTACGGTTCTGCCGTAAAATATTTTAAAAAAGAGCCTTCGTCCTATTTCCAAAAACCGTATTTAAATTATATAACGGCGCTTTTATACTTTAAACAGTCGAAATATAAAAAAGCCTTAAAATATATAGATACGGCTTTAAAACTACTGCATAAAAGCAACGGTTCCGGAAAATTATCGTCAGCTAATATTAATTATTTGATTCTAAAAGCAAAAATTGAAGCCGGCGGGAACAATATGAAACGCGCGGTAACTATACTTAAAAGTATTTTAAATAAAAACCCTTACAGCCTAAAAACACTTCTATTCATTGCCAATATTTATATATACGAAAACGATTTAAAAACTGCGGTTTTTTATCTTAATATAGCAAAAATGCAGCATCCCGGAAATATAGATTCATATTACCTGCTGTCAAAAATATATTCCGTATTAAATGAAAAAAATAATGCCGAAAAAAATCTTATAAGCCTCATCGGCATAGACCCTTATTTTAAAAAAGCGTATTTCAGGCTTGCGGCTCTTTACATATTGGACGGAAAAATAAAAAAAGCCGCCGGCATTTTCGATAAATATTTGAAAATAAACCCTTATTCTAAAACGGCGCTGTATCAGTCTGCGATATTAGAATACACCCAAAAAGAGTATCCGCAGGCGAGAAAAAGATTTTTAGATTTTATCGGCGTATCCGCCGGCACTAAAAATAATTTCAGACTGAAAAATAACGCATATTTTTTTATCGGAATTTCATATATATTAGAAAAAAATTATAAAAAAGGATTGTCGTTTCTGGGCATGCTCAAACCCGGCAGACATTACATAGACGCTAAACTCGAAACTATGGAAATATACATTAGCCGCTACAAAAAAACGGATAAAACGAAATATAAAAAATATATAATTTCGACGATATTGAAAATGCTTAACGATACCGAAATTAAAAAAAATTTAAAATTTTATTATTTTTCCGCAATCGCTCTGTCCGAAGTAAAAGATTATAAGCTTTCTAAACTCGTAATTGAAAAAGGTTTATCTAAATTTAGAAACAATACGGCTCTTTTGTACGAATTAGGTTCGGCATATCATTATATAAAAGCTGATAAAAAAGCTGCCGCCGTTATGAAAAAAATATTAAAAATAAACCCGTACGACGCCTCAGCGCTTAACTATTTGGGATATTACCTCGCTGTAAAAAATAAGCATATTAAAACTGCCGAAAAATTGATTAAAAAAGCTCTGTCGTACGATAAAGGTTCTCCTTTTATAATCGACAGTCTTGGATTTGTATATTACAGGGAAGGAAAATACGCTGAAGCGCTTAAATTATTCAAAACAGCCCTTAAAAAGCTCGGCAAGTCCCCGACCGTTTTAAAACATACGGGCATGGATTATTTAAGGTTGAAAAACTATAAAAAAGCTCTGGAATATTTTAATAAATCATATAAAATAAAGAAAACGAAGCAGGTAAAAAAATTTATAGACGCAATAAAAAAAAATAATTAAATTTTTTCTAGTTTCCTGTAAACGGTTTTTAAACCTATTTTTAAGTCGTTTGCGGTTTTGACCTTATTAAATCCGTTTCTTTCAAGCGTTTTTTTTATGATAATGTTTTCGGCGTCTTCCAATCCGATTCCGAACGGTATCTTTATAAAATCTTTACCGCCGGAGTCCGAATCGGCTTCCTTTTTTTGATTTATTTTTTTTAAATAACCGGGTACGGACGATTCGTCTATAACCGAATTCTTGGAAACCGCAGTCATATATTCTATAATATTTTTAAGCTCCCTGACGTTGCCCGGATAATCGTAATTTAATAAAATATCCAAAACTTCTTTGTTTAATCCCGTAATTTTTTTTCCGTTTTCCTCGGCAAAATCGCCTAAGAAACGCTTAACAAGAAGCGGTATGTCTTCCTTTCTTTCCCTTAAAGGGATAAGATTAAGGTTTATTACGTTAAGCCTATAATATAAATCTTTCCTGAATTCGCCGTTAGAAACCTTTTGGGTTATATCTTGCGATGCGGCTATTATCCTTATATCTACTTTAATAGTTTTACTGCCTCCGACTCTTTCGAACTCTCTTTCCTGCAGAACCCGCAATATTTTAGTCTGCGTTTTTAAAGAAATTTCTCCTATTTCGTCAAGAAATATAGTTCCGCCGTCGGCAATTTCAAATCTTCCTTTATATAAGGAATCCGCGCCGGTATATGCCCCTTTTTCGTGGCCGAAAAGTTCGTTTTCTAAAACAGTCTCCGAAAGCGCTGCGCAATTTACCTTAACAAACGGTTTATTTTTTCTTTTGGAATTATTGACTATTATGTTGGCAAGCAGTTCTTTGCCCGTACCGGATTCTCCTTCTATGAGAACGGTGGAATTAGTGCCGGATACCGAGATTGCGGTATCGACGGTTTCAATCATTTTTCTTGAAGACGTTATAAGGTTGCCGAAATTGTATTTTTCGTCAAGCCTGTTTTTAAGTATATTTAATTCATCTATGAGGTTTTTATTAGATATTATACGGCTTATCAGCAGATCTAATTCTTCAAGGTTTACCGGTTTGGTTATATAATCGTATGCCCCTAGTTTAATAGCTTCTACGGCCGTTTTGACCGAACTGAAACCGGTAGCTATTATAACTTCGGCATTTTGATTTAAGCCTTCTTTTATAGATTTTAATAATTCCAATCCGGTTCCGTCGGGAAGTTTAAGATCGGTAATTACAATGTCTATTTTATCTTTATTATTTTCTAATTCGGCTGAAGAGTTTAAGATTTCAAACGCGGATTTTAGACGATCGGCCGAAAAAACTTTATAGCCCTTAAGGGTGAAATACTCGACAAGACCGTTCCTTGAAGCATCCTCGTCTTCGACTATCAATATATTGACGAATTTTCTATCGGACAGGTTCATTTATAACGATTAATTTACCGCTGCAGCGTTTTTTTACTGAATTTCTTTCATAATTAAAGAAACCTTTGTTCCAAAACCTATGCGCGATTCAATATTTATATCGAATTTATGCGCATCGGCTATTCTTTTTATCAGGGCAAGGCCAAGTCCTACGCCGTTTTTTTTCGTCGTAAAAAAAGGTTCAAAAATTTTATTTAACTCTTTTTTTTCAATGCCGCACCCATAGTCTTCGACCGTTAAACAAACTTTATTCAATACATACGAAGAATGGATTAAAACATCTCCGTTTCTGCCGCCGTACGACTCTGCGGCATTTAATATTAAATTTTTAAAAACTTGAACCATTAAATCTTTATCCATAACGATATATATGTTTTTATCGACGGAAGAAGAAAATTTAATTTTTTTCATTGAAAATCCGTCTTTAATCGGTTCGTATGCTTCGCGTATTAATTCGGAAAGATTAACCTCTTCCAAATTTAAATCTAAATCTTTGGTAAATTTTAGTATGCCGTCTATAGTAAAAGCTATCTTTGATATTTCGTCTTCTATTACGTATCCGGTTTTAGCTATTTCGTCTTTTTTATTAAATTCCGAATTTTTAATCTTTTCCGTCAATATTCTGGAATTAATCATAATCGAATTTATGTTGCCTTTAATCTCATGAATAATAGTAGAAGGTATTTCAAGAATATTTTTTTCTAAAGATCTTAAGGACTTTTCGGTATCGTCCTGAACTTCGATCAGCTTGTAAAAATATACATACATAAAAATTATGGCGGCGGCGGCAAATAAAGCGGCTAAAATAAAAACGAGATAAAAAAAAGATCCGCCGGAAGTACCGGACAATGAAGGATATGCAAGTTTTATCCCGCTGTTTCCGTTAAAAAAAACCATGCCGGACTGCTTTAACGAGTAAGGCAAACCTGAGGTTCCGTAACGAAGCATTCCGAACATGCCTAATGCCGCATATGCAAAAAAACCCATAGTTAAAATAATAAATCCGGAGATAGCGCTTAAAATAAAAATTTTAATTTTTTTTGATTTTTGCCGCTTCATAATAAATTTATTTTATTACATTTTAGATTAAAAATCAAAGGCAGTATCTTTTTTTATATCTTCTTTTTAGAATTAAACCCGCAAGTTCTATATCTTTTTTAATTCTTTCTTCAAGTTCGTTTATATTG
Organism: bacterium; assembly: GCA_021795355.1. Classification (GTDB taxonomy): domain Bacteria; phylum SZUA-79; class SZUA-79; order Acidulodesulfobacterales; family Acidulodesulfobacteraceae; genus Acidulodesulfobacterium_A. The sequence goes on from JAJYPL010000025.1 coordinate 8,861, forward strand.
TCAAACTTTATCTCTTCCCTCAGTCTTTCGAGGAAGAAAACTTCTATTTCTTTGTCGTATAAATTATCGTCGAAATCGAATATATAAGTTTCTATTCTTCTCTCGATGTCGTCAAAAGTAGGATTCGAACCGACATTGGTAATCGAATCGTATAGTTTTCCGCTTATTCCGACGTTTGTAACATAAACTCCGTCTTTAGGAAATAATTCTTCCTCCGGAATAATATTTGCAGTCGGATATCCAAGCTGCCTGCCTCTGCCGCAGCCTTTAACGACCCTGCCGTGAACCGAATAATCTCTTCCTAAGAATCTTTTTACGGCGCAAACCTTGCCCGTAACGACCAATCTCCTAATAAGAGTGCTTGAAACTATTTGATTATCGATTATAACCGGTTCGACGACCTCAAGTTTAAAACCGAGTTCGTTTGACAATTTATTTAATAAAGCAATATTTCCGGATTTATTAACGCCGAATCCAAAATCGTGACCAACTATTATTTTTAGAGGATTTAATTTTTTGACTATAACGTTTTTAATAAAATCTTCCGGCTGCATACCGGCGAACTCCGGAGTAAACGTAATATAAATCAAGTAGTCCATACCTATTTCTTCTATTAATTCGGTTTTTTTTTCGAATGTAGTTATAAGTTTAATTTTAGCCTCGGGATTGATTATTCTGGATGGGTGCGGATGAAATGTAAGAACTACGGAAACCGAGTTCAACTCCGACGCCGAATCTTTAGCCATTTCCATTAATCTTCTGTGTCCTAAATGAATGCCGTCAAAACTGCCTATAGTAATTACCGAATTTTTAAAATCAAATTCCGTGCTGTTTATCTCTAAAACTTGCAATATTTTACACCCCCCTTTATATATACGGTGCCAGAATTCAATTCTGGCACCGTCACAACTTGTAAATTATTTAAGCAATAAAATTAATATATATATTAAACCCATTACCCATCCGGCTATGCCCATAATCAAAATATAAAAATGCAAATAAACGATTCCTATAAAAACCAAAATCCCTGATGAAATTATCAAAGATGCTATTAAAAGTCCGTTCGTCATTCTTTTGCTGGATTTCTCCATTTCTTCTATAAAGCCGTCTAACCCTTTATGGATAAAATCTATGGAAAAATTATCCTCCGACATTTTTTTAAGTATTTTATCCGCTCTCTTAGGAAATCCGCTAAGTAAATCTTTATAATTTTTTAATTTATCTTCAAAAGATTCCTTTATCTCTTTCACTCTTTCTTTTTTATCGATTAAAACGTCAAAATCAAAGAATTTTAAACCGGAATCGACGAAAGAAAAATCGGGGTCAAGCGTTTTAGCTATAGATTCTATAGGCAGTAAAGCCTTGAACAGCAAAGAAAGTTCCGACGGTATTATTAATTTATTTTTTTGCCCTATCCTTAAAGTTTCTAATAGAATTTCGGAACTGTAAATATCTTTAAAAGGTTTATTATAAAAACTTTCTATGAATTCCATAAGTTCAAATTTAAAAATCTGCTCTTCTTTATCCGTTAAGTCTCCCATACATATTTCGATAAATAAAGAAGCCGCCTCTTCATAATTTGCGTTAAAAAATTCTATAAAATATTTCAATATTTTTTTTCGCAAATCTTTTGTCAGTATTCCTACCGAGCCGAAATCTATTATGCCTATTTTTTCCCGATCTACCACAAAAACGTTTCCCGGATGGGGGTCGGCGTTAAAATAACCTATTACGAATATTTGTTTAAAGAAGTGATTTAGAAATATTTTAAGAATAACTTTATTGTCGTAGCCTTTTTTAGAAAGTTCGTCGATATCGCTGACTTTTACGCCGTCTATAAAATCTTCGACTAATATAGATTTAGCTGAATACTGCCAGTAAATTTTTGGAATTTCAACGGTGTCTTTGTCTAAATTGGATTTTCTTATTTTTTCGGTGTATCCGGCTTCAGCCATGAAATCCAGTTCCAATATAATGCTTTTGCTGAATTCTTTAAATAAATCTTCTACGTTGTCTATATATAAAAGCTCTTTTACGGTTTCTTTAATTATGCCGACTATAAAATATAAAACGTCTATATCGTTTTTTATCGATTTATCTACGTTTCTTTTTTTTATTTTTACCGCAACGGCGGTACCGTCTTTTAAAACGGCCTTATGCACCTGAGCTATTGACGCCGACGCAACGGGGATTTCCTCGAACGATTCAAAAACGTCTTCTATATTTTTGCCGGTTTCGTTTTTAAATATTTCGCCTATTTCTTTTATGCTATTAAAATCCGCACGGGTTGCATCCTGAAGTTTTCTAAGCTCTTCGATATATTTTAACGGCAGGGTCCGTATTTCCTGAGAAAACACCTGTCCAAGCTTAATAAAAGTAGGTCCAAGCTCTTCAATGGCATATCTCAGCCTTATCTCGGGCGGAACGTTAATGTAATCATCGACGGGGTAAGCCGCTTTTAAATATTTTTTAAATATAAAAAATTTAGACATGCCTATATTAGTTATAATCTGATAAAAACCGTGTTTTGCAAATATATAAACAACCTGCCTTATCCGCTTTATCGCTCTAATTAGCTTTACTATGTCGCCTATTTTCATGGTAATAAATTATTTTTCGCTATTATTGTAAATACAGGGACAGAATTCAATTCTGTCCCTGTAACAAATTGGATACATTCATTTTTGAAATTTAACGAATCTAAGATCTATTTCTCTTTTTAGAAGGTCTATAGAATAAACGCTGACCAAAACGCCGTCGCCGGTCTTAAATATTTTTCTTGTATGCCTCCCCTTAAGAATTTTAGAATAATCGCTGTATTCATAATAATCGTCCGCTATCGTGGAAACATGGACAAACCCCTGTATAAAAAAACCTTTAATATCGACGAAAAAACCGAAATTAACGACGTTAGTAATGAAACCTTCGTAAAGCGCCTGTTCGTGCTTCTTTAAAAACTGCATCTTTTTAAAGTCCAAATATTCTCTTTCTGCGTCTGAGGAAAGCTTTTCCCTTCTGGAAATTGCGTTTGAAACCGATTTTAAATATTCAGGGTTTAACCATTCGGGAACTTTCTTTTCGTTTCTTTCATTGCAAATTATAAACGCGAGTATTCTGTGTATTATAAGATCGGCATACCTTCTTATAGGCGAAGTAAAATGCGTGTAAGACGACAAAGCAAGGCCGAAATGGCGTATATTTACCGGCGAATAAACCGCTATTTTCATAGACCTTAAAAAAGCCTGCTCAAGAAAAGCCGAAAGCGGCGTTCCTTTTATTTTATCGAGCATTTTTTGGTAATCGGAAGGATTTTCCATTGAAACGTTTGGAACGGAAATTTTAAAATATTTTAACATTTTAAAAAAATCTTTTACTTTGTCTTCGTCCGGTCTTTCATGCACCCTGTATATCGAAGGTACTTTTTTAGATTCGATAAATTCGGCAACGGCGCAGTTTGCGGTTATCATGAAATCTTCTATTAAATCATGGGCAAAATTTCTCGGCTCCGGAGCCACACTTATCGGTTCTTTATTTTCGTCGAGTTCCACCTTGCTTTTTACGGGGTCGAAATTTAAGCTGCCGTTTTTAATTCTCTTATTCCGTAATATTTTAGAAAGGTTTCTCATATCTATAAGCATATCTTTTATAGAAATTAGTTTTTCGTTCAAAATATCATCGCTATTTTCGTCTAACGCCTTAAGAAAATTATATACCTCGTTATAAGTAAGCCTTCCGAAAGTTTTTATAACGCCTTTGTATATTTTTTTCTTTTTAATACTGCCGGCCTTTAAGTCTATATCCATTTCGCAAACCATAACAAAACGCTTTTTTTCCGGCAGAAGACTGCACAGTCCGTTTGATAATTTTTCCGGAAGCATGGGATATACGCTGCCGGGGAAATATGTAGAATTACCCCTCTTAAAAGCTTCATCGTCTATTGCGCTGCCGAATTTTACGAAATAAGAAACGTCGGCTATAGCCACGTATAGTTTTGCCGCGCCCGCTTTCGCCCTGCCTCCTGACTGCAAATAAACCGCATCGTCGAAATCTTTCGCATCTTCCCCGTCGATGGTAATAAAAGGCAATGCCGTTAAATCAATCCTGTCTTTTTCTTTCTTATCCGATTCTTCTATATCGGAAGAAAATTCGTCCAATTCTTTTAGGGCTTTTTCTCCAAAAGACCTATAAATATTATATTTGTTAAGTATTATCTCTTCTTCGGCGTCTTTTTCTTCTATATAGCCCAAAATTTTATCTATAGTTACTATACGCGAAGAAAAATCGTCCGTTTCGGGCAAAACCGCATTTACGATAACGCCGTTTTTTAATTTCCCTTTGTCTTTGAATTTATGCATATCGAAATAAAATAAGTCGTCAAACTCAGGGGATACAGGCGTTAAAATTGCGATATTTTTTTCGACCTTAACGACGGCTTTAAGGTTTTTTAAATTTCTTTTGATTATTCTTACTACCCTTCCGCGTTTAGTTTCCGAATCTTTATTTTTTTGCTTTTTCTTTAAGTAGTAGGCGCTGTCCGGCATAATCTGCATAACGACGGAATCCTGAGGGATAGCTCCGGCAAGATCCGAACTTTTAACAAAAATATCTTTCCCTCCGCCGGTTTCATCGGTGACGAATGCAAAATTTCGTTTTTTTAATACGACTGTACCGTGTATAAAATTAAGTTTTTGAGAAAATATATATTTCTCCCCTTTAGTAAAAATTAAATCGCCGTCCGCCGTCATGGAATCGAGGATTTTTTTTACCGCATAAAGGTTTTTTGCAGATTTAACGTTCAAGCCGTGTTTAATATCGGCAAAGGAAAGAGGGACGTCTGATTTTCCGGAAAACAGATAGATTATATCTTCTCTTGTTACGGTTTTCATCGGTTTTTAGTATTATTTATTTTTAAAATATGATAAAATTATTAAAAAATTAAAGTATGTATATAAAATATATATAATAATAGCACCTGTAGTATTTTTTGTCATTATAATTATTTTTATCTGCCGGAATGGCGGAACTGGTAGACGCGCACGGTTCAGGGCCGTGTAAGATTTATCTTGTGGGGGTTCGATTCCCCCTTCCGGCACCATAAATATGAAAGGAAAAGTCATAAAAAAGGTGTCAGATTTTATTTTTCGCATCTGAAAAAGCAAATTAACAAATAAAGTTAATTGCGAAAATTAATCAGACACCTTTTTTAAAAATAAAATATTAAAATTCGGAGAATTTATGCAATATAAAAGACTGACCGCTATAACCGCATTTTTTGCATTTTTTATAATTATGCCGTTAATTACGTTTAATTTCAATTCGGTAAAATGCTATGCCTATCCGGCAAATTATTCCGCTTCTTCGTCTAAAACTTTATTAGATTATACTGCCGAAAATATAAAAAGAAATTTCGAAGACGTTATGACGGAACATGAAATAATAAAAATATTAAATAAAAAAGGCATCAAAAAATATTCGTCGCTTTCCTTTCCTTTTTCAAGCAAAAACCAAAAATTAAAAGTTTATTTTATTAAAATAATCCAGCCGGACGGAAATATCATACATATAAATTTGAATAACTTAAAAACGGTAACAGCCCCTTTTAATCCGGAAGCGCCTATTTTTTCGAACCAGATGCTAAAAACCGTACAAATTCCCGGTCTTACTAAAGGCTCTATATTAGATTATAAATTCAGGTCAACGGTATTAAAACCTTATATGAAAAATAATTTTTTTACTGAAGACTATTTCGGAGGACTTTCGCCTTTAAAAAAATCCGTATATAAATTAACTATACCCGACGGCGTATATTATAGATACGCCGAATACGGTTTTAAAGAAAAACCCGAAATAATAAAAAATTCAAAAAATACTACTTTTGTCTGGTCTTTATGGAACAGACAAAAGTTAACTCCCGAACCCATGGGTCCCGGTGAATCTTTTATAGTGCCTCATGTTATGGTATCGTCGGTAAAATCATGGAACGACGTAGCCGGGTGGTATGCAAATCTAACTAAAGATATAATAAAACCGGGGAAGCAGCTTAAAGATTTTATAAAAATAACTGCTTCAAAAAAAACAAAATTAGAAAAAATAAAATCTGTTTATGATTTTGTAGCAAGAAGAATCAGGTATGTAGGCTATGAATTCGGCATAGACGGATATAAACCAAGCGACGTAAACGCTATTTTTAAAAACAGGTTAGGCGACTGCAAAGACCATGCTACGCTTTTTGCTTCAATGCTAAAACAGATAGGAGTTAAAGCATATCCGGTGCTTATTCCGACTACCGAAATTCCTGACATGAATCCCGGCATACCTACGCCTTTCGTATTCGACCATGAAATTACGGCAATAAAACTGAAATCCGGAAAATTTATGTTTGCGGACACTACGTCTAACGTTACTACTTTCGGCGACTTACCGCCTATGGATCAGGGAAGAAACGTTTTAATAATAGTTAACGGTAAAGCCGTTATAGCAAAGACGCCTATATTTCCCTCTTCGAAAAACTACATCAGAGACAAAGAGTATGCATCGGTTTACACAAACGGAAACATTAAAGTAAAAGCCGCTATAATTTACGGCGGCGCATACGATATGTATAAACGATACCTTTACTCTGCTCTTTCCGAAAAAAAGAAACGAAACGAAGTTTTAAAAAATATAATGTCGATAGCTCCAAACGCAAAACTCATTAATTATTCTTTTGAAAACGGCAACAGCATGACTAAACCTTATATCGAAAAATTTTCTTTTACGGCGAAAAGATATGCAGGCAAAAACGGCAAAAAAATAATGGTGAGAATTCCGTTAAGGACGCGTAACGAACTTGCAAAAATAACCGCCTTAGACAAAAGAAAATATCCAATAAAATTCGGTTATAACTTTTCCGAAAAAACCGCCGCCAAGATAAACTTTCCAAAAAATTATAAAATTATATATATACCGCAATCGGTCAACTTTAAAAATAAAGTCGGCTCTTTCAAGACTGCTTATAGTATAAAAAACGGAGCGCTGATTTTTAATTCTATTTTCTCCGTATTCGGATATAAAATTAAACCGGCAAATTATGCGGCGGCAAAAAAATTATTCAATTACACTATAAAAACCTTAGCATCGCAGGTTGTAATATTTAATGAGCGATAAAAATTTATCTAAACACAATAACTGGTTTAAGGAAATACCGGCTTCCGACGGTTTTTTAGAAATAGGATTGGTTCAGGTATATACGGGAAACGGAAAAGGCAAAACGACGGCGGCTCTCGGTCAAGCATTAAGGGCGAGCGGACATAATATAAAATCGTTAATAATACAATTTTTAAAAGGCGGCTCTTATTCCGGAGAGGTTAAAGCATTGGAGATTTGCTCTCCTTCGATTAAAATATATCAAGCGGGAAGCCCTTATTTTATAAACAAAGACAAACTGCGTGAAAAAGATATAGAATCTAACCGAAAAGGTTTGTCGCTTGCTTTAGATACCGCCTGTTCTGATAACGGCGTAGGAATTCTCGTGCTTGACGAAATTAACGTAGCTATGAATATGGATATAATTAAAACGGAAGAAATAATAGATTTAATAAAAAATAAAAGGAAAAATTTAGAACTGATACTTACCGGAAGAAATGCCCCGCAAGAAATAATCGACATAGCCGATCTTGTCACCGAAATGAAGGAAATAAAACATTATTATAATAATAATGTACCGTCAAGAACCGGAATAGAAAAATAAAGGATTGCTATAAATAGTAATTGATTTTTTATTCCGCTATATAATATAATAAACTTCATCTTAATTTTATTTTTCAATTAAATTTATAAATAAATCTGTATTTTAAAAATCAATTAATTATAAAACCATTATTAAATCGGAGGTTTTTAATGAAAGTAAGCATAATCGGCGCAGGCAGACTCGGAGCGACATTGGCATATACGCTTACCCTGAAAGACATTATAAGAGAAGTTACGCTTATAGATATAAACCATAACCTGTCGAGAGGCGAAATGCTCGATATTTCGCACGGTACGTCTTTAACCGGATATACAAGGGTAAAAACAGCCGATTACGACTCGATAAAAGATGCAGATATAATCGTTATTACGGCGGGCATTCCGAGAAAACCCGGCGAATCGAGATTAGATTTAAATAAAAAAAATGTTCACATATTAAAAGATATCGTGAACAATATTACAAAATATAACAGGACGGCCATTCTTTTCGTCGTTTCAAATCCGGTAGATATAATGACGTACGTTGCGTATAAAGTTTCCGGCTTTGAAAGAAAAAAGGTCTTTGGAATGGGAACGATGCTCGACACCACCAGATTAAGGTCTGCGGTGGGCACGTTTTTCGACCTGAATCCTAAAGACGTAGATATTATGTTCTTGGGCGAACACGGCGATAGTATGACTCCGGCTTTTTCGCTTGCAAGCATTAACAGCGTTCCCTTAAGCTCTATTCCGGGCTACGACGCGGAAAAGCTTGAGCAGATTGCCGAATATTCAAGAACGTGCGCAGCGGAAGTAATAGCTTTAAAAGGCGGAACGATATTCGCTCCCGCAGTAGTAATGGCTGAAATAATAGAGTCCATGGTTAAAGACAGAAGGCAGATAATGCCTTTATCGGTTTATCTTGAAGATTATTACGGAATTAACGGCATATATACCGGGGTTCCGGCAATTCTTTCAAAAGACGGTATAGAAAGCGTTATTAAACCCCCGCTGGCACAAAAAGAAATAGACGGATTAAAATGCTCGGCATCCGTCATACAAAATGCGATAAAAGACCTTAAAGACGGCGGGTTTATAGACTAAAAGAATCTTTTACTCGAAAGAACGCCTATTATTTCTTTATTTTTACTTTTTATCGCATTCAGATAAAATCTGCCGGTATGCATTTTCATATCGTAAATATTAAGATAAATGACGTAATCGTTCATAAGGTTCAAACTTCTCGTAAAACCTTTTTCCAATGAAAAAACGGAAATACCGACCTTACCTTTGTTGACGGACAAGGTTCTTATTCCGCTTTCGCCGAACCTGTGAAGCGACATAAGATATAATATATAAGAAACGTTAACCTGGTTTTCGGCGACTTTTTTAAAAAATATAAGATTAGCGTTAAGTCTTTTAAGTTTTAGAGAATCGTTTTTAAGTTTGTAATTTATATTTTCTAAAGCCTTTTCGTATTTGTCCGTCCTGTTTATATAAGATATGTACAAATAAATAATAAGCGTCCATAAAAAAAGTATCAAAAAGACAAAAACGCCGATTTTAAAATAAGGATTTAATTCTAAATTATTTTTATTTCTGCCGCTTTCAAATATTTTATCGAAATCGGAATGGAAACTAGAACCGTTCATTTCGTCCATAAAAATTTATCCCGCTTTTTGTTATTTTATTAATATTAAACTTATATTTTAAGTTATATCATATATTCATATAATATACAAATTACGCATTGTTATTCCACGCTCTCAACCCTGTTCCTGCCGTTTTCTTTTGCCTTATATAAAGCTTCGTCCGCCCTTTTTATTATGCTTTCGGCGGTGTCTTCCCGCTTATAAGCCGTTACCCCGAAACTGCACCTGACGTTAATTTTTGAAGAAAAGCCGTTGGTTTCTATCTTCAACCTTAATTTTTCGGCAAGTTCGACAGCGCCCCCGATCCCGATATTATTAGATATTACCATAAATTCTTCCCCGCCGAACCTTGCAAAAAAATCGTTTTTTCTTATATTCTCTTTAATTAAAAACGCAAGCTCGGAAAGAACCGCATCCCCCGCCTGATGTCCAAATGTATCGTTAATTTCCTTGAAACGGTCTATATCGAACATTATCAAGGAAAATTTTGCATTTTTAAGCATAGCGTCGCTTATAGAATTATCTAATCTTTCGTCAAACGACCTTCTGTTAGCAATATTCGTCAAGTCATCTAACTCCGAAATTTCTTTGAAGATATCTTTTTCTTTCTGTAAATTTAGTTCTTTGACGACCCTGTCGCTGACATCCGTGATAATCACGAGCCCCGTCCATTTATTTTCAAAAAAAACGGTTCTGGCAATTATTTCTCCCCAGAATGTTTCGCCGTTCTTTTTCTTCACTTTTAACGTGTATTTTTCGTCGAACGATTCGCCGCCAATCCTTCGTTTCATATTTTCAATCAATTTTAATTTTTCTTCTTCGCGCACATCTACTAAATCCAGCGGATCTAAATCGGCAATATCGCCTATGGAGTAACCGAGAGCTTTCAAACAGAATGAATTCATGTAGATTACTTTTTCGCGGTATAAGATTACTATTGAGGGAATGTTCTCGCTCAATATTTTAAAAAACTCGACCGATTTCTTTAAAGAGTTTTCGTAAAGTATTTTTTCCGTTATATCTATAATCGAATTAATAAGATATTCTTTGCCGTCTATTTCTATTTTT
>JAJYPL010000046.1 GCA_021795355.1 bacterium
AGAACAAGAACACTGTTCACGTTACTAAAAATCATACTTTAAATCAAGAACAAGAACAAAATCAAAAACTTAAAGAAAATAATATGACTGATAGTAATATGAACGGCGTTCCGGACTTTCCGCCGGAACCGGAAAACCGAATACCGGAAACTTCGCCGGATGAATCCCAAAAAACCGAAGACCTTAAACCTAAAGACCAAACCCCGTTTGATTTAAAATCCATAAAAGCGGACCCAGAGGAAGTCCTAAAAACCGAAACAGACTACCCCGATTATAGGGATATGCCTTTAGACGCGCAGGGAGGGGACGAAGAACCCGCGGAAATATCTCCCGAAAGCCTCGTGAATGAAAACGGGGACATGGTAGATTTACAAAATAGACTCGTCGTTGAAACCGAAGAAGGCTTAAGCGTAGTAATAGAGCCGGAAGACGTAAAAGAATTACTTGAAAAATTCAATAAAACGGGTTACGGATTTAAAATAAATTTAGGCGCCGGAGACGCCTTAATCCTTACCGAAATAGACGGCGCTAAGAATATTTATAACATAATAAATTGTTTAGCGATTAATATGAAGGATTATATCTAATGTCTAAATATAGAAAACCTCTTATCAATATTCCGCTTCACACAAAAAGACCTAAGAGGAACGAGCCTAAAACTTCCATAACGAGAGGTATGTCGGTTAAAAACCTTCCTAAATGGAACGGCGCTAAAGTTATGCTTAAAGCCAAATGGGCGTCAAATAATTTAGCGAACCACGTTCACTATATCCAGCACCGCGAAAAAAATACGGAAAAAAGAGAGCTTCTTACGAAAGACGGAACGGTTGACGAAAAAGAGTTTATAAAAGAAGTAAATAAATCCGGTAAAAAATATTTCAAATTTATTATCAGTCCCGAGGACCGCTTAAGCCGGGAAGAACTCAAAAGCGTCGTTGAAAGCTCAATGGCGGAGCTTGAGAAACGCTACGGCAAACTGACCTACGCTTACGTCATTCATGAGAACACGGAGCATTTTCACGCCCATATCGTATGCGCAGGCAGGAGCAAAAGACGTTCTCCTATAAGGCTCACCAAGAAAACGCTTTTCGATATGAAAGAATCGGCGATAAACAGAATATTTGAAATTAAACGGGATAAGGAATTAGATTTAGGCGCTTCTTTCAAAAAAACACTCATGGATTTAAAAACAGGGTTAAAAAATATAATCGGTATTAAGTGAACGGCGTTCACGGGAGAAAAAATGAAATACTACGACCTAAAAAATGATATAGATTATCTAATCGCCTTAAAGAAGGGATATGTCTTTATTCAAAATCAAAAAGCCTTAGAGGAACTTACGGCGAAAGACCGGCTTTTTAATTTCCTTTCGCCCGCGGCGCTGCCGGTATTCGTTCAATATTTGGCGACTATTCAAGAATTAAAAATTATAAGTCCAGACGCAGTGCTTTTCGAAAAAGAAATCGCCGGCAAAAAACTAAAAGAGCTGACTAAAGTCGATCCGGACCTTAAAGAAAGTATAGACGGTCTATACCAGACCGTTCTTGCGCTTTCTAAGAGTATAAATAAAGAATTTTTTATCGTAGAAAAAAAATTAAACCTATTAACAAAAGGAGACTAAAAATGAGTATGAACAGAGTTCAGTTGATCGGCAATATCGGCAAAGAGCCGGTATTCGATTACAAGAAAGAAGATACCGCGGTCCTTAAATTTTCCGTGGCCGTAAATTCAAAAGTTAAAGATAAAAAGGTTGCGGAGTGGTTCAACGTCGTAGCGTTCGACAAACTCGCCGAAACGCTGAAGCCGTATTTAACGGCGGGTATGCGGGTCTATGTGGAAGGCGCTCTTAGAATAAAAAAATACGAAAACAAAGACAAAGAAGAGCGTCTGCAAGTGAACATTATTGCCCATAAGGTCGATTTTTTCGGCGGCAAAGAACAAAAAACCGAAGAATCTCACGAAGAACCCGCTGAAGAATTTTAGTTGTTTAAGTTAATATTCCGTTATTAACTTTATATGTTGTTTGTTGTATGTCGTATGTTGTTTTTAGTCATTACGGAGTAATGCAAGATAAGGAAACTCCGTTTCTGGGCAATGTTCCATTGCAAATACCCGTAATGACTGTTTAAGCGTATATGGCGGAAAGGGGTATTATGAAATATTTATTAGAAAATTAGGGGTATAAAGTTAATTAAGTATATATAAATGCTAAATAAAAAGAGGTGAAACCTATGAGTATCAGACCGAAAAAGATAAAATTAATCTGCTGGATAGACGATGACCTCAATAAACAAATAATTTCCGCCGCCGATGAAAACGACCTTAGCAAATCAGAGGCTATCAGGCAGTCGATTACCGCAGGACTCGAAAAGTTCTTTACGGATTCGCAGGGGGAGTTTTTAAAAGAAAAGATAAAAGAAGTAATAGACGTCGCCGTTTCCGGACAAATGGATAAATTAACCACGGCCCTCGAGAAACGTATCATCGCCCTTTTAGTCAAGAATACAAACTTTACTCTGCAGACTTATTCTTTAGTAGATAGGGTTTTAAGGCTTGAAATTGGATTTAATCACGATAAAATTAAATCCTTATCGGACGAAAAAATCTTAAGCCTGATAAAAGCAAACGCGGAAATATTCGAAAATGAGGCAAAAGGGTTTATGGAAAGGGCTTATGGAAAGAAAGACGAAAAGGAGAAATAATCTTTTAAATTAATTAATTTAACTTTTATTATTTTTAAAGAATGATGTGTTATGAAAAAATATAATCAGTATCCGTTATTATTGGCAAAGGGAATTAAAACATCTGACTATGGGCATGTATTAATTCTTGGACGGGGCAGGACGGGCAAAACGGAACGGCTTATAATACCCAACGTCGCGACGCTACGAAGCTCCGTCGTAGTTATAGGTAAGGAAAACGATAGAGTTTTAGAGAAAACAGAAACTATTAGGAGAAAGAGATTTAAGCAACCTGTTTTTTACGATACTGCCTCTTGGTTGCCCGATACGCTAATATCTCCATCTACGACGTATATTCTATCGTCGTCTTATTGCCGTGAAAATAAACGGGATAAAAAATTAGAGGCGGAAACGGCGTTAACGGCTATTATGGAAACCATATATCCTAATCCGATAACCGTGTTTATCGACGGCGTCGATGAATTACCTATCGACAAAGATTTATTAATTAAGGTGTTGACGCTCAGTAAAGATAAAAATCTTAGGTTGGCCTTGACCGCTCATGACTTAGAAAGATTAAAATCGGAATACGGACCAGATGTAACAAATATAATAGTATCCGGTTGCGATTATAAAGTGTTTATGGGGAGTTTCGACACCGAAACATATTCGGCGATAGAATTGTGGTCTGGCGGAAACATTAAGCATCCCGAATATATTAATACGGATTCGTCTAAATGCATTGTTTTTGCCCATAATAATTATGTCGTGGCAGATAAGCTCACGAGTAAGTAAAGGGAAATGAGGAGAAAAATAATGAATAAAGACCTTATACTAAAAATCCGTTCCGGAGATAAACAATTTAAAGAAAAAATAAATAACGCGCCGTATCCGTATTCTATGGAGCCTTTTTGTATAGTGTTTAACGAAGTCGTATTTAAAGTGGAAACCGGCAACCTTTCCGTCCGCAGGGGCGGTTATAGCTTTTATATACGACCCTATAACCATTATTTACTTTTACCGCCTTATTGCGAACAAGATCCTATGGCTCTTTTCAATAAACACAAAAAGTTTCTTAAAAAACACACTGAAATTATTAAAGCATACTATAAATTATTCAGAAATTGCCCTAAGAGCGAGATTCACGGTATAGATAAAGGCTCATTTATCGACCTTGCGTGGATGTATATTAAAAGGTTTACGGAAGAGCTAAACACGCCGAAAATAGAGAAATTATTTACGCAGCCTATCTATAAAAACTGTACTAGTCCTGCGTATATCAATACCTATGCTTATATAAACCGCCGGACGAAATATCTTACGGTAAGCGAAAAAATGCGTTATTTACCGAGAAAAATTATTAAATATATTATTTATCACGAAATATATCATCTTATAGAACCTCTTCATAATAAAAAATTTAAGGATGCTATAAAAATGAAGTTTTGCAATTGGGAACACTGGGAATGCGAATGTTCGGCTTATCACCTTAAAATTAAAAACGCTTTTTGGGAATAAATATGATAAAATTTATCAAAAGTTAAGTAAAAAATAAATTCACGGGAGTTAATTATGAAAAAAATCAAATTAGTTATTTTAGTATTAACGGTCTTTAGTTTAAGTTTAAGTCTTTACGGCTGCGCAAATAAATATAACAGCGTGCCGCTGCGCTCCGTGAAATACTATAAGAAGCACCAAAAACAGATGGCTGCGATGAATAAGCGTTGTACTAAGTTATACATTCCGGCTAATGCAAGTAGAAGCGAGTTCAAAAGACTTATATCTTCCAATATAGCCCAAG
>JAJYPL010000026.1 GCA_021795355.1 bacterium
AAATTCTTACCGGCGTCAATGCGCTTGCAGATGCCGTTAAAGTTACGCTTGGACCCAAAGGAAGAAACGTAGTAATCGAAAAATCTTTCGGTTCGCCCACGATTACGAAAGACGGCGTTACCGTAGCAAAAGAAATAGAATTGTCCGATAAGTTCCAAAATATGGGTGCCCAGATGGTAAAAGAAGTAGCTTCTAAAACATCGGATACCGCAGGAGACGGAACGACTACCGCAACTGTTTTAGCTCAGGCTATATATAAAGAAGGCGTTAAATACGTTACCGCCGGAGCCAGCCCCATTTACGTTAAAAGAGGAATAGATAAAGCCGTAGAAGAAATCGTAAAAGAACTTAAAAAGATATCGAAACCGATACAGGATCAAAAAGAAATAGCGCAGGTAGGTACGATATCCGCGAACAACGACGAAACTATCGGTTCCATTATCGCGGAAGCTATGGATAAAGTCGGTAAAGAAGGCGTAATAACCGTAGAAGAAGCAAAAAGCATGGAGACGACTCTTGAAGTAGTCGAAGGAATGCAGTTTGACAGGGGTTATTTATCTCCTTATTTCGTAACCGACTCGGAAAGAATGGAATGCGTTCTCGATAATCCTTACGTTTTAATCAACGAAAAAAAGATATCCGCAATGAAAGATTTATTGCCGATTCTTGAACAGATTGCAAAGGCGGGGCGTCCTTTCATTATAATAGCCGAAGAAGTAGAAGGAGAAGCTCTTGCCACGCTTGTTGTAAATAAATTAAGAGGAACCTTAAACTGCTGCGCAGTTAAAGCTCCCGGTTTCGGCGACAGAAGGAAAGCAATGCTTGAAGACATAGCGGTATTGACCGGCGGTCAGGTAATTTCAGAAGACATAGGCGTTAAACTCGAATCTATTACCCTTAAAGACCTTGGGCAGGCAAAAAGAATTACCGTCGATAAAGACAATACTACTATAGTTGACGGAGCGGGTTCTAAAGCCGACATAGAAAAAAGGGTAAAACAAATAAGGGCGCAGATTGAAGAATCTACATCGGATTACGATAAAGAGAAACTTCAGGAAAGACTTGCAAAATTAATCGGCGGAGTTGCGGTAATCAACGTAGGCGCGGCTACCGAAACCGAAATGAAAGAAAAGAAAG
The DNA here is from genome assembly GCA_021795355.1 of bacterium. Classification (GTDB taxonomy): domain Bacteria; phylum SZUA-79; class SZUA-79; order Acidulodesulfobacterales; family Acidulodesulfobacteraceae; genus Acidulodesulfobacterium_A. The sequence continues at coordinate 1,138 of JAJYPL010000026.1, forward strand.
CCAGAGTAGAAGACGCTTTACACGCCACGAGAGCGGCGGTAGAAGAAGGAATAGTTCCCGGAGGCGGCGTTGCGCTGTTAAGGGCGGCTAAAGCCATAGATAAACTCAAAGGCGCAAACCACGACGAAGAGTCGGGTATTAAAATAATTAAAAGAGCCGTTCAGGAGCCCTTAAGGATGATTGCAGAAAATGCAGGAGTTGAAGGCTCTATAGTTATAGACAAGGTTCTGAGCAACGACGGAGCGGCTTTCGGATATAACGCCGCGGCCGATAAATACGAAGACCTTATTAAAGCCGGTATTATAGATCCGACGAAAGTCGAAAGGACCGCGCTTCAGAATGCCGCAAGCGTTTCGTCGCTGATGCTGACCACCGAGGCTATGATAGCGGACAAGCCGGAAGAGAAACCTGCTGCAGGAATGCCCGGAGGAATGCCCGGAGGCGGAATGGGCGGAATGTATTAATAGAGTTCCGCTTAATAAATAAAATCAGCTGTTCAAGTTGTGACGGTGCCGGAATTGAATTCCGGCACCGTATCTAAAATAAGCAAACAAGTGCCGAAAATACTAAATATTTAGTATTTTCGGCACTTTTGTTTTGCTATATATACGGCGCCAAGGAAAAGGTGTCAGATTTTATTTTTTTGCATACGAAACAAATCAAATACTATAAAATTTTCTTGCAAAAAATTAATCTGACACCTTTTGCGCAAGTTGTGACAGGGACAGAATTGAATTCTGTCCTTTCCAAGTTGTGACAGTGCCAGAATTGAATTCTGTCCTTTCCAAGTTGTGACAGTGCCAGAATTGAATTCTGGCACTGTATCTATGAAATTGACATTTTGCGCTTATTAGTTTAAAATTTATGTAATATGGGGCATATAGAGCATAAAAAAAATATTAACGCAAACAAACGGCTTAGCGTTTATGTTATAACGTTGAGCGATACAAGAAAGGAAAGCGAAGACGAAAGCGGAGATTATATAAAAAAAACGCTTACGTCGGCCGGACATGAAGTATCGGGCTACGCTTTAATAAAAGACGATGAAGATTTGCTTGAGAGTTTAATCGTCAAAGTATGCGGCGGGGAATATAAGCCGAAAACCGATGCGGTTATAGTAAACGGCGGAACCGGCGTTTCCTTTAAAGACATAACTTACGAAACTTTAAAAAATTTATACGATAAAGAATTATACGGTTTTGGAGAGCTGTTCAGGAGTTTAAGCTATAGCGAAATAGGTACTGCCGCAATTATGTCCCGCGCTTCCGCAGGAATATACAACGGAAAGATAATTTTTTCCGTTCCCGGTTCTATAAATGCCGTAACTCTGGCTATGAATAGTATTATCCTAAAAGAGATAGGTCACCTTTATTATGAACTTTCAAAACACCTTTCATAAAATAATAACCTTAATTAAATAATAAACCTTTAAATATTAACGATGATAAATATAAAAGTAAGATTGTTTGCCGCTTTTAAAGAATTAATCGGAAAAAATGTATTAGATTTTACCGTCGAAGAAGGTTCTTCCGTAAGAGATGTTGCTTTATTAATGGAAAAAAACTATCCCGACGTAAAAAATATTCTTCAAGTATCGAAGTATGCCGTTAATCAGGAATACGCCGATGCCGGAAAAAAATTGTCCGAAGGAGACGAAATTACGGTTATTATGCCGGTAAGCGGCGGAGTATTTACTTCCTGTTCCGGTAACGGCTCAAATTTTAATATCAAAATAACGCCTGAAAGAATAGACTGCAATGAAGTTTTAGATTTTGTTTCAGATCCGTCCGCAGGTTCGGTTCTTTTGTTTAACGGAACGGTAAGAGATAACGAAGACGGAAAACCGGTAGAATATCTTTATTACGAAGCTTATGAAGAAATGGCGGTTAAAGAAATAAAAAAATTAATAAACGAAGCTTTTAACAAATATAATATATTAAAAGTTTGCATCGTACACAGAACCGGAAAAATGGAAATAGGAGAAATATCTATTTCCATAGGCGTTTCAAGTCCGCACAGGGAGGATTCTTATCTGGCTTCGAAATTTTTAATAGACGCTATAAAAGAGACGGTTCCTATATGGAAAAAAGAAATATTCGAAGAAGGCGGTAAATGGAAAAGAATATGAAAGAAAAACTTTATCTCGGCATAGATATAGGTTCTACCACTGTTAAATTTGCAATTTTAGACGATAGCCTTAATCTTATAAAGAAAGACTACGTTAGGTCTAACGGCGAATCTATAAAAACGTCTTATGACGTTTTAAAAAAAATATTCGACGAATATCCCGAAAATCTTTTTGCCGGAATAGGTGCGACCGGTTCCGGTTCACGCACTTTAGGCGAAGTATTAGGTATTCCGAACATAAACGAATTAGTGGCGCAAACGGAAGCCGTAAAATATTTTTATCCGGACGTTAAAACCATAATAGAAATCGGAGGGCAGGATTCCAAATTTTTAATGCTCAGGAAAAACGAAGAAACCGGACAGATATTTTTGGAAGACTTCGGCTTAAACGATTTATGCGCGGCAGGCACCGGTTCTTTTCTCGACCAACAGGCGGAGAGGCTTCATATAAATATAGAAAACGAATTCGGCAATATGGCATTGGAGTCTAAAAATCCGGCTAAGATTGCAGGAAGATGCACGGTTTTCGCAAAATCGGACATGATACATCTTCAGCAGGTTTCTACGCCTATATCCGATATCGTCGCGGGACTCTGTTACGCGGTCGCAAGAACTTTTATAGGAACGGTAGCGAAGGGCAAAAAATTTGATAAGCCTGTCATATTTCAAGGCGGCGTAGCATTTAACAAAGGCATGATAAGAGCCTTTAAAGATATTCTCGAACTTAAAGACGGCGAACTTATAATACCTGAACATCATACCGTTATGCCGGCTATAGGCATAGCTATAATTGCGCGCGGTGAAAAAAATTTTAAATTTAACGGGTTAGAGCCGCTCAGGGAATTTATCGAAAAAGACAAATCTTCGGGCAGATACAGGGAAAGATTAAAATCAATTCAATCTGCGGATGAAATGCTTAATAACGTGGAGATTGAAGCTTTAAACTCGCTTAAATCTCTTTCAGGCCAAAATATTCCAGTATATATGGGCATAGATACCGGTTCCGTTTCTACGAACATAGTTTTGTTAGACGAAAACAAAAATCTGTTAGTTAAAAAATACAAAAAAACGAACGGCAAGCCCATTGAAATAGTAAGGGACACTCTTTACGAAATTTATCTTGAATTAAAAAATTTCAATATAGGCGTTACGGTAAAAGGGGTATGCACGACCGGCTCCGGACGCTATTTAATAGCAGATTACGTCGGCGCCGACGTCGTAAAGAATGAAATAACGGCGCAGGCCGCTGCGTCTATATTTATAGATAAAGACGTCGATACCGTTTTTGAAATAGGCGGTCAGGATTCAAAATATATCAGGATTCAAGACGGCGTAGTAGTGGATTTTGAAATGAATAAAGCATGCGCGGCAGGAACCGGTTCATTCTTGGAAGAACAGGCTTTAAAACTTAATATCGATATTATAAAAGAATTTTCGGATAAAGCCTTTAACGCTGCCAGTTCTTGCAATCTCGGCGACAGATGCACGGTATTTATGGAATCCGACCTTGTATCGCATCAGCAGAAAGGGGCAAATAAAGACCAGCTTATAGCCGGATTAGCCTATTCTATAGTCGAGAACTATTTAAACAAAGTAGTTTTAGGAAAACCTGTAGGCGGGCACATACTTTTTCAAGGAGGAGTAGCTTTAAATAAAGCTGTAGTAAGCGCTTTTGAAACGCTTCTCGGAAAAAAAATAATAGTTCCGCGGCATAACGAAGTAACCGGCGCTATAGGCAGCGCCCTGATAGCTTTTACCAATAATTCCGAGTCTAAGTTCGTCGGTTTCGATTTAAGAAACAGGAAATACACGCAGGAATCTTTTGAATGTTTAAAATGTTCGAATTTATGCGACGTTAATAAAGTAGCGGTTGAAAATGAGCCTCCCCATTATTACGGAGCAAGATGCGACATATTTGAAATAGATAAAGCTAAAACGAAAAAAGGCGATAATTTTTTTAAGTATAGAAAGGAACTTTTGTTAGAGGGATATTCAGATGCTAACGAAGCCGACTTTTCTAAACCGCGCATAGGAATCCCTTTGTGTCTCGAAACTTACGATCTTTTCCCTTTTTATAACGAATTTTTTAGGAGTTTGGGTTTCAACGTTATTTTATCTACGGAAACAAATAGAAATATAATAAATTCATCCAACATGCTTTCCGTTACCGATACCTGTTTTCCGGTAAAGGTAGTAGCCGGCCACGTAAAAAATCTAATAGATAAAAAAATAGATGCGGTTTTTCTGCCGGCTTTGGTTAACAGGGAAAAAAATCACGATTTTCAGGAAAATACATACCAGTGCCCTTATATACAGGGCATACCGTATATAGCCAAATCATTGCTTGAGCTTAACAAAATACATATTATTTCGCCGGAAGTCAGATTATTCGGCGTAAAACACGATTACGACCTGACGATAGACCATTTTTTAAAAAACCTTAAAAAATTCGGCGTACCGAAAAATAAAATTATTGCCGCTTTTGACAGAGCGATTGATAAGCAGAAACAATTTTTTGAAAAATTAAAAGCTAAAGGCAGGGAAGTATTGGAAAATTACGACGATATTACGGTACTTATAGGAAGGCCTTATAATACCCAGGACGAAGGAATTAACTTGTCTATATCCAACAAAATTTCTTCTCTCGGCAAAACGGTAATGCCGATGGATTTTTTAGACATAGAGGGCGTTTCAATTTATGAAGAACACGATAACATGTTCTGGCATTCAGGGCATAAAATTTTATCAGCGGCTAAAATAATCCTGGATAATCCGAAATTGAACGCAGTTTATATTACTAATTATGCATGCGGTCCGGATTCTTTTATAAAAACTTTCTTTGCGGAATATATGAAAAACAAGCCTTATCTTGAAATAGAAATCGACGAACATAATGCAGATGCAGGTTACGTTACGAGATTGGAAGCCTTTTACGACAGCATTAAAGATTTTAAAATAAAACCGGAAACCGTTTGACATTTTTTTTATATTATATGATAATGAGTATTATATAAAAAATATTTTGGAGATAAAATGAAGCATCAAGTTAATTCGCGGTTAAACGATATAGTTTCGAAAATAAAAAAAATGGGCTACAGCCTTACGCCCCAAAGACTTGAAATTATTAAAATAGTCTCGGAATCGAAAAGCCATCCTTCGGCGGTGGACGTTTACGATAAACTTAGAAAAGCATACCCCATGATTTCGTTAAATACAGTTTATAAAAATCTTTCCCTGTTGTCGTCTATACATGAGGTTAAGGAAATAAGAACCTTGCAGGATTCGGTGCATTACGACGGAGATATTTCTTTGCACGGCCATGCTATATGCGAAAAATGCGGCAGAATAATAGACGTTAAAATAGACGAATCTGATTTTAAAGGATTTTTTGACGCAAAGATAAAAGAAAATTTTAAGGAAAATTATTATATTAACAATTATGGATTAGAATTTTACGGTTTATGCGGTTTATGTTATAACGAAACTGCCTCAAACGAAAGCATTTCCGTCCAATCTTAATTTTCTTGGTTTTCGGTTACATAATCGTAACCTTTCAAAATAGTTTGAATCATATTTTTCTTTAAAGCGTCGTTTTCCGAAAACAAAGACGTCTGTCTCAAAACGGAATCAAGGTCTAAAAGACTGCTTTTCGATATAAATGCTCCTATAAGGGCGATATAAGAGCTCACCCTGTTTTTCCCCATCGAATCCTGATCGATTATATTTTTAAGCGGAATTTTGTAAATATTTTCCGTCTTCTCTTTTAATTTTTGGGAAGTCGTTTCATTATCGGTCAGCCAGAAATCGCATGTGTTAAATGAAGAGTAATCCGAAATCAAAAGCGTATTTTTGCCCATAAAAGGATAGTAGTTTAACAGCGATTGAAAATCTAAGCTTATAATTGCATCGATATTATGCAGGCAGCTTATCGATTCAAATTTGCCCACCTTTATAGTCGCATAAGTCATGCTGTAATTGGATATATTCGATGCAGGTTTGATAAGCAGCGACACGTTGAAGTTTTCATTTTTTAACGAGCGGTACAGAAATTTGCCGAGATAATTTATTTCTTTAAAGTCCGCACCGTTAAGGATAAGATTATAGTTAATATTTTCCATAAAGGTTTATAAATTAATTTTACTTTCTAACGATTTTTTTACTTTAATTTTCTTACGTTTTTTTGATTTAATTGCATTATGCGGACATATATCGATACATAATTTGCAGAAATTACAAATTTCAGGTTCTATAAATATATCTTTATTTATATCTATTTTTATAGCCGGACATTTTGTTTTTTGATAGCAAAGCCTGCAGTCGAATTTTTTGCAAACTGCATTGTTTATGATGAGATACGATTTATAATTCAAATCTCGTCCGGATTTTGCATTATTAAAACAATCGTTATCTATAAATATTAACTGCGTACTATCGGATGCTATATTTAAATCCTTAAATCCTGAGCCTTTTTTTATAATAATTTTCTTAATAGATTTTAAAGCAGGATTTAAAATTAAGTTTTCCGTATTAAAATCATAGTCGAGTATAGATTTATACACTATAAATAAGATTCTGCCGTTTGTTTTTGCTCCGTTATAAATTTTAAGAAATTTATCTATATTTTCGTAAAATTTTAGCGAAGAAATAAAAACATAAAAATTTTTGTTTAAATCTTTCGAGTTCATCGTGTACGAGAAAAAAATAGGATTATCGTTTATTGCTATATTGTTAAAAGAAAATTTTAAAGCGCTGGATTGCAATAAAGAAAAGCATCCGTTTTCTCCTATCAAAACATCGTTTTCCGAATTGCCTATTTTTTTTTCGAGATATGTTAATAAAGAAAACAGATTGCATCCGACGCAAAAAGATTTAGGCGTTTTTGAGTCTTTAATCTCGAAGTCGTCGGAACAAAAACCCAATTCTATTCCGCTATTGTTTTTATCCTCTACGACCGATAAATGTTCATATTTAATTATGTTTTTATTGTTTTCAATTATATTTATAAGCTGAAAATTTAACAGCGAGTATGAGTCGAATATATATATATTCTTATAAAAACCGCCGCAATTAGCTTTTATAATTTCGTTTAATTCAAAATAGTTTATCGGATTAATCAGATAAAACAAAATAATATCCGAATTTTCAGAGAATTTTTTATTTTCTATTATACGGTGAAAATTTTTTGCATCGGTAAAAATAAGGCTATTTTCGGCTGAACTTTCGGAGCTTTTTTTAAAAAAAGCTATATGTTTTCCGGTATTTTTAAACGATTGTATATTTTGAAGAAGTCCCTTTTCTTCTCCGGTATTTTTAGAATATGCGTCCGTAAGATTTTTTAGAGTAAAATCCGGCCTTGATGCCGTCCTTTCGGTATATTCTTTTTTTTCCTCGAGAATATATTCGTTCATTACGGAATCGTTCAGATAAACAACGACCGGAAGTTTTAGTTTTTCCGACAGTTCAAAATAATATGGAATATAATCGATAAAATTTGAAACTTTATAATAGTTATAAACGGGGAAAACGCTTTTAAAATCAAAAGAAAATTTTTTTAATCCCTGTTTTTTAAAAAGAAACAGTACGGTGCCGCCGGTTAACGCCTCATTTTTAACGAAATATTCTTCTAAACGGGTATAGTTAAAGAACGAAATATCGTAAGCAAAAACGGAAGTCCTGCGGTTAGTTGCGGAAAGAGAATAAACTTCCGTCCATAAAAAATCGAGGTTATATTCGACGCTTAAAGGAGAAACCGCAGGAATTTCCGGCATCGACTTTGCGATATTATCTTCTAAGAATATATTATTTATTCCGTTGTTTAAAGTTCTTTTTATTATATATTCTATTCCCGAAATAAATTCGCCGCCCTCTTTTTTGACAGGTAATTTATTGTTTTTTCTAAAAATACGCATAAAATTTATTTTATAAATTTATTGTATTAAGATTACATTAAATCAATCGGCTCTGCGCCTTCGATTTTTGTTATTTTAACGTTTTTCTTTGCTACGGACATTATAGTAGCAAATACGTTAATGCCGAGCAGCGTAAACATAACGATTGTAAATCCGTGTAAGAAACCTATATTGGCGATTTTTTCAGGTATATCTTTAAGCACGGCAAAACCGTGAGCTTTTGCATAGCTAAGTTTTGTCGATGAAACTATGAGTCCGGAAAAAGCTACTCCGAATATTAAACCTAAAGCTCTCATCATATTAAGTATTCCTCCTGCGACGCCGAGTCTTTCGGGAGGAGCGGAAAGCATAATTGCGCTGTTGTTAGGCGGAGTAAATATTCCCATTCCGATACCGAGGATGATAAAGTCGAAAATAAGCATATATATATTTATCGAACTTCCCAAAAACGACAATAGAAGCGTCGCTATAGCGCACACTAACATCCCCACGGTAGTCATTATTCTTGAGCCTACCTTATCGGATATTGCTCCGGCAAAAGGGGCTATTATAGCCATTGAAAGAGGAATCGGGGTTAAAAGAGAGCCTGTTGCCGCGGCGCTGTAATGAAGGAGATTTTCAAGATAAAAAGGCATAAGGAAGAGAACGGCAAATAAAACGTAATAAGATAATAAGCCTGTGACGTTTCCTGCCGAAAACCCCCATTTTTTAAAAAGTTTTAAGTCTATCATAGGGTGTTCCACTTTAATTTCCGTATAAACGAAAAGCGGCAGTAAAACTGCGGCGATAACAAAGTAAGTAATTATTATAGGCGAAGACCAGCCGAATTTCGTACCTTCGTTAATTGCAAGAATAAGGAATGCAAGTCCCGCCGCAAAAAATGAAATTCCGAAGTAATCGATTTTCTCTTTTTTCTTCATGTTAGCTTTGCTTGACGGCAGTATAAATAAAGCCATAAACGTTCCTGCAATTCCTATCGGCACGTTAACGTAAAATATCCAGCGCCATCCTATGGCCGCAATAATCATACCGCCTACAAAAGGACCTATCGACATTGCAATAGCCTGAACCGAACCCTGAAGGCCTATGGCCTTGCCGAGTTCGTTAGAAGGAAAAGCCTGAGTGATTATCGCAACGGAGTTAGCCTGAAGAAGTCCGGCTCCGACAGCCTGAAGAACGCGGGAAAAAATAATGAAATTTGCATTAGGCGCTACGCCGCAAAGAGCCGAACCTATAGTGAAAACCACGAAGCCGGTGTTATACATCTTTGTTCTTCCGAACATATCGGCGAGCCTTCCGAATAAAGGCAAAAAAACCGTAAGGGTAAGCATATAAGCCATTGCAACCCATTCTATAACCGCCATATTTACTTGAAAGCCTTTTTCCATAGTCGGCATAGCGACGTTGACTATGCTCACGTCTAAAGCAGACATTGTTGCGCCTACCAGAACCGTTGAAAGTATAAACCATTTCCAATTCGGATGAGACTCAAAGTACGGATGAGGAAAACCAGATTTTTTTTCCAATTTAATGCCCCCTGTTTTTTCTATTTTATATTTTCGTTATATTTTCGTTTAATTTTATTCCTAATTCTCTAAGCTGAATCGTATTAACGCCTGAAGGAGCGTCGGTAAGAGGGCAGTATGCTTTCTGCGTTTTCGGGAAAGCTATGACGTCTCTTATAGATTCTTCATTTCTCAGTATCATTAATATTCTGTCCAATCCAAAAGCAATGCCTCCGTGAGGCGGAGCGCCGAAACGCAGAGCGTCTAAAAGAAATCCAAATTTTATTTTAGCGTCTTCAGGCGATATAGAAAGAATTTTAAAAATAGTTTCCTGTAATTTCGAATTGTGTATCCTGATACTTCCGCCGCCTATTTCTTCTCCGTTAAGCACGAGATCGTAACTGTCCGATTTAACGGATAAAGGGTCTGTTTCAAGTTTTTCTATATCTTTGACTGCAGGAGAAGTGAAAGGATGATGAACAGCGACTATCTTTTTTTCCTCTTCGGAATATTCGAATAAAGGAAAGTTGACGACCCATAAAAGATCCAGTCTGTTTTTATTTATAAGATTATATTTTTTAGCAAGGTGCAGTCTCAGCCTTCCAAGTACGTTGTCGGCAGTTTTTTTTGAATCGGACTGATAAAATATTATATCGCCGTTTTTAGCACCGGTTGCAGCAATCAGTCTGCTTCTCTCTCCGTCGGATATAAATTTAGAAATCCCTCCTTCCAAAGCATTATTTTCGGAAACTTTTGTCCATGCAAGTCCTTTTGCTCCAAACTCTTTTGCCGTATTTAGCAGTTCGTCTATATCTTTTCTGGAAAGAATATTTGATCCTTCGGGCAGACAAACAGCTTTAATAACGCCTCCGTTTTTAATATTTTCTTTAAAAACGTTTAAGGCGGAGTTTTCAAAAACGTCGGTTAAGTTGCGGATAATCAGTTCAAATCTGGTATCCGGTTTGTCGCTGCCGTACTTGTCCATCGCTTCGTCGTAATCAAGAACTTTAAACGGACGTTCTATTTTAACGTTTAAAAGTTTTTCGAAGAGCATAGCGAACAGTTCTTCGGCGATTGAAATAACGTCCTTGTTTTCTACGAAAGACATTTCCATATCCAGCTGAGTGAATTCGGGCTGTCTGTCCGCCCTTAAATCTTCGTCCCTGAAACATCTAACTATTTGATAATACCGTTCAAAACCGCCTACCATTAAAATCTGTTTGAATAATTGAGGCGACTGTGGAAGGGCAAAAAACCTGCCGTTGTTTAATCTGGAAGGGACTAAAAAATCCCTTGATCCTTCAGGCGTGCTTTTCGTTAAAAAAGGCGTTTCTATATCGAAAAAACCTTTTCCGTTAAGAAATTCTCTTATGAGATGGGTAAATTTAGACCTAAAAATCAAATTGTCTTTTAATCTTTTGCTTCTGAAATCTAAATATCTGTATTTAAGCCTTATAAATTCGTTGACTTCAGATTCTTCGTCTATTTGAAAAGGCAAAACTTCGCAGGTGTTAAGAATTTCTACCGATTTAGCGATAAGTTCCAATCTGCCGGTTTTTAAAGTATCGTTTTCGGTTCCTTCCGGTCTTTTTCTTATCGTTCCGGTTACCGATATTACATATTCATTTCTAAGTTTTTTTGCCGTTTTAAAAGATTCGCCTTCAATGTTTTCGTCGAAAACTATCTGCAGTATTCCCGAATAATCCCTTAAATCGATAAAAATCAAACCGCCGTGATCGCGGTAGTGCATCACCCATCCTTTAAACGTAAACTCTTTGCCGATATCCGATTCTTTAATTTCTTCGCATAATGTCCGCATTATTAACCTTGTCTCTCCAAATTATTAAAAATTAAAATGTTTAAAACGGCAGGATTTTTTTTTGTTCAATTTTTAAGTTTATAATTTTAGTACCGTTCATGTCAATAAAAATTTATCGATTTCTTTTTCCATAAGATAATTTCCGTATAAAAAATCCATATGATTTTTTGCCGGAATGTTATTGATAACGGAGTTTATGATTTTTTTAGATAAATCTTTAACGCATTTTTGTTTTATTATTAAGTCTTTTTCCGAGTAAACAAAATAAAAAAGAATTTTTTTAAAATTATCGTTAATAAAATTTACGTCTTTTTCATAGTTACGGCTTTTGCCGTATTTTTGAGAATATTTAAAGTCGTTAACGACCGCCGTATCCGGAGTTCTTTTAATATCGGCTAAAGCTTTTTTTAAAATATTTTTATCTCTTGAACCGAGAGCATCTTTTAAGAAAAGCGTAATTGTCCTGTCGAAAGAATTTTCTAAGCTTTTAATGAAACTATCGCTGATGCCCGTATCGTGGCATCCCGCTATCAGCATAGCTTTTTCGGTATTTTCCGGAAATAAAGCCGCATATTTTAAGCATATTTGCGCCCCCATAGAATGGCCTATTAGGGTTATTTTAGCGCCCTTTTCCATAAGTTCTTCGGTTATCGAATTTATAGATTTTGCGTAAAAAGATACGCCGTCGTTTTCAGGCATTATAAAATTCGGCTTATTATCGTTAGAATCGGCGGCAGTCGGAAAAGACCTGAAATGAAACGGCAAATCGGGAACTAAAATATTAAAAGTCTTGCCGAAGCGTTTTTTTATATGATTAAAAATAGAAAGCATCGAAAGATGATTTCCGCCGGCGCCGTGAATCAGAACGATATATCTGTTTATGCCGTCTTGAACTTTAGCAATCGGCGCTTCATGAAAAATATAAAAAATATCTATATCGTTTACTTTTTTATAAGGCACGCTTAAATTTTAAAAAATAGTCAAAATATGTTATATTAAAATTAAAATTAATTAAAAAGATTATAGCATATAAATAAAAATGTTCGTAAAAAAATTAGCGTATTTTTACTATAAAAAAAAATTAGAAAGAGAGATATTAAAGAATAAAATCCCTCAGCACGTAGGAATAATATTAGACGGCAACAGGAGATACGCTAAAAAATGCGGTTTTGAAGATGCAAGCAGGGGGCATAGAAAAGGCGCCGATAAACTTTACGAAGTTCTTTCCTGGTGTTTAGACCTAAAAATCAAAGTCGTTACCGTATGGGCTTTTTCTACGGATAATTTTAAAAGAAGCCGCTCCGAAATCGACAGTTTAATGCGTATCATTAAAAATCAGCTTGAATCTTATATAAATTCAAAATTTATCAACGACAATAAAATAAGAGTTTCGGTTATCGGCAAAAGAGAACTGTTGTCCGAAGATTTGATAGAAGTCATCGACAGGCTTGAAAATAAAACGAAAGATTATTCCAACCTGAAACTTTATATAGCCGTCGGATACGGAGGAAGGCAGGAAATATGCGATGCTATAATAAATTTTATTTCGGATAACATTTATATAATAAATAAAACAAGCCATGTATGCGAAGGTTCTGACAACAATAAAAAAGAAGCTTCGCATGAAAGTTCGTTGCTTACGGAAACTAATAGTCGGCAATCTTCTTCCAGTTTTGCAGACGATTACGATTATCTGTCTAATATTATTACCGTTGAAAATATTTCCAAATATCTTTATGCAAAAGGCTCCCCCGACCCCGATTTAATTATAAGGACTAGCGGAGAAATTAGATTATCCGGCTTTCTGCTTTGGCAGAGCGCATATTCGGAATTCTATTTCTGCGATGCATACTGGCCGGAGTTCAGGGAAATAGATTTTTTAAGGGCTATAAGAAGCTATCAATCGCGGCAGATTAGGGCGGGAAAATAAAAATGCATATACCAAATTGCCGATAGAATTCTTAAGTTCAGATGTTATGATAGAAAGGAAAAGGTGTCAGATTTTATTTTTCGCATATTATAAAGTAAATTAATCTGACACCTTTTCCTGACAGTTTATAAGAGGAGGAAAAACGGTTTGGCTTTTGACAGTGTCCAGAAAAAAACGATAGCGGCAATGAGTTCGGTAGTGGGACTGAGGATGCTTGCGGTATTTCTTGTTTTGCCTGTTTTCGTGCTGTTCGCCGAAAAATTTACGTCAAGTTTTATTTTAATAGGAATTGCATTTGGTATTTACGGCTTATCGAGGGCGATTTTTCAGATTCCTTTCGGTTATATTTCCGATAAAATAGGAAGAAAAAACGTTCTGTTTTTCGGCATGCTTTTATTCGGCGTATTTACTTTTGTAATAGGTTTTTCCGATAATATTTACGAACTTATATTGCTCAGGTTTCTTCAGGGAGTCGCTGCCGAAAGCTCGGTGGCGTTCGCTCTGGTTTCCGATACGGTTTCCGAAGGCGACAGGACAAAAGCTATGGCATTTCTCGGCATTCCTATCGGACTAAGTTTTGTAGTAGGTATCGTAATGGGTCCCCTGCTTTCTTATTATTTCGGCTATCCGTTTTTATTTTACCTTTCCGGCATACTCGGCATTATTTCCGCTTTTTTAATTATAGTTCTGGTAGAGGAGCCAAAGAGCAAAGAAATGCTGAAAGAAATAGAAGTTTCGCTTAAGGACGCCGTTGCCGTTTTGAAAAACAAAACGCTTGCAAATCTTTCTATTCAAGGTTTCCTGTTATCTTTTTTTATGACGGTTTTCTTTTTCGGTCTGCCTTTAATAGTCAAGCATGAATTAGGAACCGGATATTATTATAAGGTTCTAATCCCTATGGTCGTATTTTCTCTTTTTGCCATGATGAAAGCCTCAAAAAAAGCCGATATGGGTTATGAAGTCCATCTTTTGAAGTTAAGTTTTTTATTAATGGCTGTTTCAAGCATTTTTATATTTTCCGATACTAAGGGTTATGCCCTTCCGGTAATTATAATCGGCGGAATTTTGTTTTTTACCGGTTTTTCCATTACGGAACCTATAATGCCGTCTTTGGTGTCGTCTTCGTCTGACAAGTCTTTTGTCGGCACTTCTATGGGGGTTTACAATACTTTGCAATTTTCGGGAAGCTTTATAGGCGGAAGCATAGCAGGGTTGCTGTACGAAAGCTACCGCAGTTTCATACCGGCTATTCTAATTGTTTCTTCTTTAATTTGCTATATATTGATAATGAGAATTAAGAAATGAATTAAGCATTATAAATTTTTATTAAAATATTATGGTATAATTCTATGTATAAAGTGTGTAAATTAAAATAATTATTTTGTTCGTAAAAAAATTAAGGAGGAACAAAAAATGAAGAAGTATTTTTTTATCGCAACTTTTTGTTTTGCGATTATTTTTTTATTTTCATTAAATTCTGCTTTTGCAGCGGCATCGGGGCCAAAACTTTTTAAAAAATATTACTGCATTGATTGCCATACTATCGGGCATGAAGGCGGCACGGTAGGTCCCGACCTTTCAAACATTGGAAAAACTAAAAGCTTGGCATGGATTAAGGCGCAAATATTTCATCCAGGCAGTCATTTTATAAGGGGGGCTAAAGCAAAAATAAACGGAAAAGTTTATCTTGTTAGAATGCCCGGTGTTAAGACAATTCCTGATTCGGCCGTAAATAAGCTGGCAGAATATATTAAGACGTTTCCGTCCGTAAGGCCAAATTTAAGCTATAAAAGACCTCCCGAGGGAATGAGGCTTTTTGAAAAAGATAATTGTATCGCCTGCCATCGTATAGGAGGTATAGGTGCAAAGGTCGGTCCAGATCTTTCTCATATCGGAAAGACAAAAAGCCTATCATGGATTGAATCTCAGATAGTAGATCCTAAGGTTCATTTCACATATGGTGTTCCTGCAACAATCAACGGCCGCACTTATCTTGTAATAATGCCGGGATTTAAGCATATTTCCGCTTCGCAGCTTAACACGATAGCAAGATATCTAAAGTCGCTGAAATAAGAAATAAAAAAAAGAAATATATCATTAAAAAACAGCCTCCTATCGCATTGGAAAACCAATGCGATAGGAGGCTGTTTTTTTTAGTTATACTTAGTTATAGAGAGCTTCTATTAAAAACTAAAGCATTATATTTTCATATTTTCTTTTTTAAGCAAGATTGCTATACTAATAATTAATTAAAACGAGAGGCGTAATATTTTAGGATTAAAAAATGAAAAAAGTGGATAAAGTCGATTTAACAAAATTAAAATCCAAGGTAAAGGAAAGACCTTTATATTACTGTAAGTGCGGTTTATCGAGCAGGCTGCCTTACTGCGACTGGAAGCACGGATGCGATAAGCCGGTTAAAGAAAACAAAAACGATAAACCGAACGAAAGCGGCTCTGGTTCCTTATGAATACGGTGACAGAATTGAATTCTGTCACCGTCACAAATTTTATATTTCAAACTCCTCACCTATGAACTCTTCTTCGATTATCATTTTCATTTCTTCTTTCTTTATCGATGTGTTTATTGCTATGAAATAAAATAATACTGCGGTTAATATCACGGTTAACGAGTCGTAAGGTGATTTAATAATATTATCCCCGCCAAAATTTTTATCTCCTAAAAAAGATATTAAAATTATAGAGGCTATGTAAAACAAAAACCACAAACCAGAGAAAACCGTTTGTTTAAATTTTAATTTAATGTCTTTAAAATTAGTAAAAATAAACAGAATAATTCCTACCAATATACCTATTCCCAATTTCCACAGGACAGTGAAAGTTGACCAGTAAATAATGAGTGTTCCCACTATAAATGCCGATAAAGAAATAATGTTTGCGAAAGGCAGATAAAAAGGGCGTTTTCTTTCGGCGTCTAATTTTCTGAATGCCATAAGCCCTATCGGTCCTAAAACGTAAGTAAACACCATTCCCGACGTAATTACGCCTACTAAAGACTGCCAGCTCGGAAACGGAAGAAGATATAGCGCCGACAGAATAAAAGTCGCAAGTAAAGAGATATAGGCGGAGCCGTATCTGTTGAAATTTTTATGAAAACTTTCCGGCAAAAATTTCATTTTCGACATAGCAAAAGTAATTCTGGAAGTCGTTCCCATATACACCAAACCCGTTGCAAAAGGCGATATAACTGCGCCTATCATTACCATAACAGCAAATGCCGGAAGTCCGTATATATTTAATAAATTTACGAAAGGCGAAGAAAGATTAAGCATGCTCCAATTATTATTTTTAACGGCTGGAACGGCAGCAATAAAACTGAATGAAAGCAAAGTATAAATTATAATGCCTATTATAACTGATAAAATTGTAGCTATCGGCACGTCTCTGCCTGGATTTTTAGCTTCGCCGGACAGGTCTATAGCCTGCCTGAAACCGAGATATGAAAATATAACCCCTCCAAGAGATATACTTTTCATAACGCCG
>JAJYPL010000047.1 GCA_021795355.1 bacterium
GCGGAAAACTTATGCTTTTTCACAAAATATAACTCATATTAAAAGGATTTTTATAAACCGCGCTAACGGAACTATAGATATTTTTACAACCGGCGGCAAACCTTTTTATATAAAATATTTATTTCAAAACGGATATAAAAAATATTTTATTTTAGTTTTTGGACATGCAGTTTTATACGGACGCGGCAATAAGATAAAAAACCCTTTTCCTGACGTGTTTTCCGTTTCTTACTCTCAATTTAGCGCGGCTCCTAAATATTCGGTTCATCTGGTTTTAAGGCAAAGTTCTTTGAATAAGCCTGAGGTTAAAACGTTTGCCGCAGGAAATAATAAATATGAGACGGTAGTTTATGCTTCAAAAGCCGAAGCGTATTTTGCGAAAAAAAAATCTGCCGTTAAAATCCGCCGAAATAATGTTCCGGTAAAAGGCGTAAATTTTAACGTGTTTATCGATGCCGGCCACGGCGGAGGAGATCCCGGAGGGATAGGACCTATGGGCCTTCCGGAAAGTTTCGTAAATTTAAGTATTGCTTTAAAGCTTAGAAAACTTCTTGAAGCTAAAGGAATTAAAACGGAGATAGACAGGACGTCTAACGTGTTTGTAAGCCTTCAGCAAAGAGCTGCACTGGCTAATCAAAGCGGAGCAAACCTATTTGTAGGATTATACTGCAATTCTCAGGTAGTTCCATATCTTTACGGGACTACGACATATTATTTTCACAGAAATTCGTATCAATTTGCAAAATATTTAGAACATTACGTTTCTTCGACATTAAACTTAAAATATGACGGAATACTTAGGGATGATCTTTATGTATTGAGATTTACTACTATGCCCGCCGTAGTAATAGAGTATGCATATATTTCAAATCCTTACGAGGAACATCTTTTGGCTTCCTCTACCTTCAGGCAGATGATTGCCGATGCTATAGCCAACGCTATTTACAAATATTTTATAATAGATAAAAGATAGATATATAAAAAAATGGAAAAAAAAATAGCCGTTATAGATTACGGAATGGGCAATCTCAAAAACGTTAAAAACGCTTTTAACTTTTTAGGTTATTCGGCTAAAATAACAGGCGATTTTGAAGACATAAAAAACGCAACTCATTTAGTACTGCCTGGAGTAGGCGGTTTTAAGGATGCTATGGCGACTCTAAAAAGAAAAGGTTTAGTTAATCCCATTAAAGATGCAATAAACGAAGGCAGGAAATTTCTCGGCATCTGTCTGGGAATGCAGCTTTTGTTTGAAACTTCCGAAGAATTCGGTTACAGCGAAGGACTTGGAATTTTTAAAGGAAAAGTAATTAAGTTCGACGAAAATGCGGTAAACCTAATTCCTCATATAGGCTGGAACGATATAGAAATATTAAAACCCTTAGAAGAGTTTAAAGGAATAGAAAATAAAAGTTTTTTTTATTTTCTTCATTCTTATTATTGCGTTCCGGAAGAAGATATTGCGGCGGCGGTTTGCGATTATTACGGCAAATTTACCGCATGCGTTAAAAAAGATAATATTTTTGCATGCCAGTTTCATCCGGAGAAAAGCCATAAAGAGGGGCTTGCTTTGCTTAAAAATTTTATAGAAAGTTAAAAATTAAGTAAAATTAAATCTAATCAAAAATATGATTATTATTCCTGCCGTCGATATCCTCGGTTCTAAGTGCGTCCGGCTTACTATGGGTGATTACGACGTAAAAAAAGAGTATCAAATTTCTCCTGCGGAGGCGGCTGTTAACTGGCAAAATAACGGCGCTAAAAGGCTTCATATAGTGGACCTTGACGGAGCTAAGTCCGGAAATCCCGATAATTACGAGATAATAAAAGATATAATTAAATCGGTAAATATTCCCGTAGAGGTGGGGGGAGGAATAAGGAATAACGATGTTATAGACCTTTATTTTAATGCAGGAGTTTCTTATATAGTTTTAGGTTCTATATTGTTTAAAGATATAAATTCCGTTAAAGATTCCTTGACGAAATACAGGGGCAGGATTATCGGCGGGATAGATTTATACGAAGACAAGATAGCTATATCGGGATGGAAAGAATATGTAGAAGTTCCTGCCGGCGAAGCCGTAAAGAGCTTAAAAGAAAAATACGGCATAGAAACTTTTATATTTACGGATATTAAAAAAGACGGTATGCTGGAAGGGGTTAATTTAAATCTAATTGCCGAACTTGCAAAATTGAAAGTCGATATAATAGCTTCCGGCGGGGTTTCCGAGTTAGACGACGTTAAAAAGCTTAAGGAACTTAATATAGATTCTTTAAAAGGCGTAATAATAGGGAAAGCTCTTTACGACGGAAGGATAGATTTAAAAAAAGCTAATGCTTTATTAGGATAAACTTATGCTTGCAAAAAGAATAATACCCTGTCTGGATATTAAGAACAACGAAGTCGTAAAAGGGATAAATTTCGAGGATTTAAAAAGCGCGGGCGATCCTGTCGAGCTTGCTAAAAAATATGACGACGAGCTTGCGGATGAGCTGATGTTTTTAGATATTACGGCTTCAAGCGAGAAAAGAAAGACGATTTTAAAACTCGTCGAGAAGATTTCGGAAAATATTTTTATTCCTTTCAGCGTGGGAGGAGGGGTTTCGGAGATAGAAGATATTCATAATCTTCTTAACAGCGGCGCAGATAAAGTTTCAATAAATACTTCTGCGGTTATTAATCCCGAAATAATAGACGAAGCCGCAAAGAAATTCGGTTCGTCGACTATAGTAATAGCGATAGACGCAAAAAAGGTAGGAGACGAATATTTAGTTTTTACGCACGGAGGAAAGAAAAATTCCGGTATTAACGCAATACGGTGGGCCAAAGAGGTTTATAACAGAGGTGCGGGAGAAATACTTTTAACCAGTATGGATAAAGACGGAACAAAAAGCGGCTACGAAATAAATCTAACGTCTATGGTAGTTCAGTGCGTAAAAATACCGGTGATTGCTTCAGGCGGAGCAAGAGATGCAAGGGATATAGAAGAAGTTTTCGTAAAAGCGGATGCCGGCGCCGCTCTTGCGGCTTCAATATTTCATTATGAAAATTCCGGCATTATACCCATAAAAAAATATTTAAAATCAAAAGGAATAAACGTAAGATTGTGAAAGAAGACGATAAAAATAATGCGGTAATAGTTGACGTATTAGACGGCGATTCGCTTGAGTCTTTTTTAAAAAAAATAGATTTTGCCAAACTTAACGGTTTAATTCCGGCGGTTGCCCAGGATTATTATACCAAAGATATACTAATGCTTGCATTTATGAACGAAGAAGCTCTCAGAAAAACTCTCGAAACGAGTTACGCGCATTATTTCTCTCGGTCAAGAAATAAATTATGGAAAAAAGGCGAAACTTCCGGACATACACAGGCGGTAAAAGAAATATTTTTCGATTGCGATAACGACAGCATATTATTGAAAATAATTCAAAACGGTCCCGCGTGCCATACCGGCCGTAAATCTTGTTTTTATTCTAAAGTAAACAACGGATTATCCGTATCCGGCGATGTTTCGGACGATAATAAAGACGACGGAATATTTTATTCTCTTAAACTTTTATACGACCATATAGCGAGCCGCAAAAATTCCGACCCGGAAAAATCCTATACGGCAAAATTAATGAAGGAAGGGCATGAAAAAATAGGCAAAAAACTTCAGGAAGAATCTCTTGAACTTATTTTGTCCGTTGCAGGTAATTCGGAAAAAGATAAAATTATCTATGAAGCGGCGGATTTGCTGTTTTTTTATACGGTTATGCTTGTATATTCCGGAATAGATTTTTATTCCGTTATTAATGAATTAAAGAAAAGAGAAGGCGTATCCGGTTTAGACGAAAAAAATAGCCGCAAACAAAAATAGTTGCAAATTAATAAAAAATGTAAGATACTATATAAGAGAAAAGTTGTAATAGTACCGGAATTGAATTCCGATATACAAACAGATAAGGTGCCGGAATTTAATTCCGGCACCTTGACAATATAATAAAAAAGGAGGCGAAATTAGGTTTTGTCAATCGTAAAAATTAAAGAAAACGAATCATTCGAAAATGCTTTGAGAAGATTCAAAAAATCTTGCGAAAGAGCAG
>JAJYPL010000027.1 GCA_021795355.1 bacterium
GAGATATAATAGGAGAACACAAGGTAATATTTGCCGGAAACGAAGAAATAATCGAAATTACGCATAAGGCAGTATCCAGAAATAATTTTGCGCGGGGCGCAATTAAAGCGGCCGTATGGCTTAGCGAGAAAAATAAAGGATTTTACGATATGAGAGACGTTTTGGGGTTGAACAAATATGAATAAGACAAAGTATATATTTATAACAGGCGGTGTAGTTTCAAGTCTCGGCAAGGGTATAGCCGCTTCATCGATAGGAGCCCTTTTGGAAGCAAGGGGGCTTAATATCACTATGCAGAAGCTTGACCCATATATAAACGTCGATCCCGGAACTATGAATCCTTTTCAGCACGGAGAGGTTTTCGTTACCGACGACGGAGCCGAAACGGACCTGGATCTCGGCCATTACGAAAGATTTACGTCGCTTTCTCTTACGAAGAAGAACAATTTAACAAGCGGACAGGCTTACGATGCCGTTATAAGCAACGAAAGAAAGGGGGCTTATCTCGGCAAAACCGTTCAGGTAATTCCTCATATAACAGACGAAATAAAAAAAAGAATAATCGAAGCTTCTGAAGGCAAAGACGTTGCGATTATAGAAATAGGCGGAACCGTAGGCGACATAGAAAGCCTTCCTTTTCTTGAGGCTATAAGACAGTTTAAATTAGACAAGGGCAAAGACGACGTTCTTTATATTCATTTAACCTTAGTTCCGTTTATAAAAACTGCAGACGAGCTTAAAACCAAACCGACCCAGCATTCCGTTAAAGAATTGAGGGCTATAGGCATAGAACCTTCGATTATAATATGCAGGGCGGACAGGGTTTTGCCGCAGGATATAAGGGAAAAAATAGCTCTTTTCTGCAACGTCGAAGCAGATGCGGTTATTACAGCTAAAGACGAAGAAAGCATTTACGACGTTCCTCTTTCCCTTCACGAAGAAAAACTCGATTCCAAAATAATAGAATACTTAAATATATGGGCTAAGTCTCCGGATTTAAACGCATGGACGAATATATCCAATACTTTAAAAACGCTTAAAAATTTAGTTACTATAGCCGTCGTAGGAAAATACGTAAATCTTAAAGAATCTTATAAAAGCTTAAACGAGAGCCTCATTCACGGGGGTCTTGCCAATAACGTAAGCGTAAATATAAAATATATTAATTCCGAAGATTTAGAAGGAGACGACTGGAAGGATAATCTTAAAGAATTGGAAGGATGTTCCGGTATCCTGGTTCCGGGCGGTTTTGGTTCCCGCGGCATTAGCGGCATGCTGAGGGCAATTAATTATGCCAGGATCAACAATATTCCTTATTTTGGAATATGCCTCGGAATGCAGCTTATGACTGTAGAATATGCAAGAAACGTGCTGGGGTTGAAAGATGCGAATTCTTACGAATTCGACGAAATTACGCCGGATCCGGTAATCAGCATAATGGACGATCAGAAAGATATCGGCAATATGGGCGGAACTATGAGATTAGGCGCATATCCATGCGTAATATCTAAAAATACGCTTGCTTATCAAATTTATTATAAAAACAATAAAAAATATCCGGCTAACAATAAAAACTGCGTAAAGTTGAATCATGACGGAAACATTATTATAAGCGAAAGACACAGGCACAGATTTGAATTTAACAATAAATACAGGGAAAAATTTAAAACTTCCGGTTTTGTTTTTTCGGGTACGTCTCCCGATGATAAACTTATAGAAATTTGCGAGATTAAAGACCATCCATGGTATATAGGGTGCCAGTTTCATCCTGAATTTAAATCTTCTCCGCTTTATCCTCATCCGCTGTTCAGGGAATTTATTGCGGCTGCGGTTAAATATTCGAATAATTTATTATCGATTCAGCCTAAGGTTAAAGTAAAGATTAAATCCAAGCATACGGCGAAAGCCGCCGATAAAGCGATTAAACATAAAAGGAAAAGCAAAAACACCCCAGTTTAAAATATTATTCAAATTTTTCCGCATTTTCACATTAATTAAAATTTAACGATATGAATAAAATAAATATTTTTACAAAAGAAGATTTAACGTCGGAATTGAAATTTAAATTTAATAACGACTATCCTTTTGTAATTGCCGGTCCCTGCGCAATAGAGGATGCCGCCGTTATGGACGATTTAGTTTCGACGCTGAAGGAATATTCCAAAGAACTAAATTTTAATCTCATTTTTAAAGCTTCTTACGATAAAGCAAACAGAACTTCGGTTAATTCTTTTAGGGGTCCCGGTATAGATAAAGGTTTAAAAATATTAAGCGATATTAAAGCAAAATACGACGTTCCTATATTAAGCGATGTTCATAGCGCAAAAGAAGCCGAAATTGCCGGCGGCGTTCTCGACGTTATACAGATACCGGCTTTTTTGTGCCGTCAAACCGATATTATTTTGGAAGCGGCAAAAACAGGAAAAGTAATTAACGTTAAGAAAGGTCAGTTTATGGCGCCATGGGATACGAAATTTATAGTAGAAAAAATTGCGTCGGTAGAAAATTATAAGGTGATTTTGACCGAAAGAGGGGTAAGTTTCGGTTATAATAATCTCGTTGTCGATTTCAGGTCTATTCCCGTAATGAAAGAAACCGGAGCTCTCGTAGTTTTCGATGCTACGCACAGCGTGCAGCTTCCCGGAGGAGGGGGCGCGGTTTCTTCCGGAAACAGGGAATACGTTATGCCGCTTGCAAGGGCGGCAGCAGCGGTAGGGGTTGACGGTTTATTTTTTGAAGTCCACTCCGATCCGCCGAGAGCTTTAAGCGATTCTGCAAATTCCGTCTATTTGAACTCATTCAAGGATAATTTAAAAAATATTCTGGAAATATCTAAATATAGTAAAATATAAAATAAAAATGACGCAGCATAATATATTAAAAACAGCGGAAAGCGTTCTGAGAATAGAAGCCGATTCGGTGTCTGCCCTTATAAATAGACTTGACGATAATTTCGAAAAAATGGTGCATTGCCTTATAGGGATTAAAGGCAAAGTTATTTTAACCGGAATTGGAAAATCAGGTATTATCGCCAGAAAGATATCTTCTACCCTTGCAAGTACCGGTACTCCTTCTTTTTTTATGCATCCGGCGGAAGCTTCCCACGGCGATCTCGGCGTTATTTCTAAAAACGATGCGGTAATCGTTTTGTCTAACAGCGGAAATACCAAAGAAATAGTTTCGATACTGCCGGCAATAAAGCTTATAGGCGCTAAAATTATCGGATTTTCAGGCAATAAACGTTCGCGCTTATTTGAATTGTCCGATTATTTTTTCGACGTATCCGTAGCCCAAGAAGCATGTCCTTATAATATAGCCCCTACCGCCAGCACGACGGCTCAGCTTGCAATCGGCGACGCTCTTGCGGTTGCACTTTTAAAGGAACGCAACTTTTTGGAAGAGGATTTTGCAAAACTTCATCCTGGAGGTTCTATAGGCAAAAAATTTATAAAGGTGGCCGAGTTAATGCATAAGGGAGAAGAAATACCTTTGGTCAGGGATACGGTTTTATTAAAGGACGCTATTTTAGAAATGAATTCTAAAAGATTAGGACTTACCGGAGTTATAGACGAGAATAACTTTCTATGCGGCATAATAGTTGACGGAGATTTGAGGAGGGCGTTGCTTTCTCCTACCGATATAATAAACGAACCCGTCAAAAGCATAATGACTAAAAATCCTAAAACTATACTTAAAAATGCGCTTGCCGTTAACGCTCTACAAAAAATGGAGGAATCGAAAATTACTTCGCTTTTCGTAGTAGAATCGGATGACGATAAGACTCCGGCGGGAGTTATTCATATTCACGATATAATAAAAGCAGGAATAATATGAATATGACAAAAAAATTAAACTTTTCCGATATAGAAATTTTAGTTTTCGATGTTGACGGAGTCTTAACGGACGGAAAAATATATTTATCCGAAAACGGAGTTGAAACAAAAACTTTTTTTGCTCATGACGGCGCCGGTATGAAAATGGCTAAAAAATCCGGATTAAAAGTCGGCATGATTTCCGCAAGAAAAAGCCATGCAGCTTCCTTTAGGGCAAAGGAGCTTGAAGTTGATTTTTATATAGAGGGATGCAAGGATAAGTATAAAGCGCTTAAACCGATATTAAAAGAGTTTAAAATAGACGTTAAAAATTTATTTTACATGGGTGACGATATAGTCGATTTAGAACTTTTAAAATTAGCCGCAATTTCCGCCACGGTTCCTAATGCGCCCGCATACATTAAAGATTGCGCCGACATTGTAACTTCTAAGAACGGCGGGTGCGGTGCGGTGAGGGAGGTTTGCGATATAATTTTAAAAGAAAAAGGATTTCTTTTAAAATTTTTAAATTCGTTTTAATTAAATTATATGTCCTTAGACCGGAAAACTATAAGAATAATTGCGCTCATACTGTCTTTATGCTTTATAGCTGTTCTGGCAGTTTTTCTTCTTATGCATTACATTCGCGAAAATAAAGGGCTTTTCAATTTTAAGATATCAAAAGGCTACATAAGTCTTAAAAAAATAGATTATAAATTTTATAAAAAAGGAATTCTTGCTTATGAAATTTTTGCGAAAAGTTTAAATTATAAGTCTAAAAAGAAAAATATAATAAAATTAAACGCCGTCAAGATTTATATTTACGGCAAAAATAAAAAACCGGCTTATATAATAATAGGAAAAACCGGAAAGCTTAATACCGTTTCTAAAAACGTAATAATTTCAGGCGGCGTCTCGATAAAGGGTTCAAACGGCATGCTGATTAAAACAGGCATTATAGATTATTTTGCTAAAAAAGACGAAATAGCGGCTCCCGGCGGCATGAAAATTAAAAGCAAAAATTATTTTATTTCAGGAGAAGGATTCATCTATTACGTAAAAAAGAAATTATTCGTCTTACGGAAAGACGTTCATTTTTTATCTTATAACTAACGCTATTATACAAAGGTCGTCTAAATGAAAATTAAATTTTATTTTTTAACCGTTTTTATTTTTTTGCCGGTATTTTTACTGTTTCAAAATAGCTTATCGTTCGGCGCTCCAATTCTTAATAATTCAAGCAATGCGAATAACAAGCATAATAAAACCGATATAAAATCCGATTCTTTAACAGTAAACAATAAAACGCATATTGCCGTATTTACGGGACACGTGGTGGCTCTTAAGGGTAAACTTAAGATATTGTCGTCCGTTCTTAAAATTATATATACTAAAAAAAATAAGATTAAAATACTTATTGCTACCGGAAACGTGCATATTATAAAAGGCAAAGACAATATTACCGGAGGCAGGGCGGTTTATTACGACAAAAAGAAAATTGCCGTAATAACTGAAAATCCCGTAGCATATGAGGGAAAGAACAGAATAGCCGGAAAGAAAATAATAATTAATTTTAAAACCGGTATTTCTACCGTAATCGGCGGTCCAAAACGCGTTAATGCCGTAGTGTATTCAAAAAAGTCGATCGGCGTAAAAAAAAATAACGTAAAAACAAAGAAACAACGATGATAAAAGCCGTAAATTTAATTAAAAAATTTAAAAAGAGGACGGTAGTAAATGAAGTTTGCCTTGAAATTAAGCCGGGAGAGATAACGGGTCTTTTAGGGCCTAACGGCGCCGGCAAGACGACCACTTTTAACATGATTTCGGGTATGCTTAGGCCGGACGGCGGCTCCATATTTTTGGACGACGTTGAAATTGCTAAACTGCCTATGTATAAACGTGCAAGGTTAGGTATAGGCTATTTGCCCCAGGAGACTTCGGTATTTAGAAAACTTACGGCGGAACAGAATCTTACGGCTATTTTTGAACTTTTAAAAATATCCGAAAAAGAAAAAAATCAGAGGCTTAACGAATTAATAGAAAAATTCGGACTTGAGAAAGTAAGAAAATCTTCAGTAATGAGTTTATCCGGAGGAGAAAGAAGAAGGGTGGAAGTAGCCAGATCGCTTATACTTTCTCCAAAGTTTATACTTTTAGACGAGCCTTTTTCCGGTATAGACCCTATCGCAGTAGAGGATATGCAGGATATTCTTATCGGTTTAAAGAAAGATTCAATAGGTATTTTAATAACCGACCATAACGTAAGGGAAGCTTTAAGAATATGCAACAGCGCATATATAATAAATGACGGAAAGATAATAGAAAAAGGCTCCCCCTCCCACATTATTTCCAGCTCAATCGTTAAAAGGTTTTTCCTTGGAGAAAAGTTTAATTTGGGTATTTAGATTTAAATGTTATATAATTAATATATAATAAACTTTATAATAAATAACTATATAACATAATTGAATTATATAGCGCTGCATCGATTTAACGACGATTATTAATTTGTTTTTCAGGAGTTTTTTTATGAGCGGTATGGAACTGAGGCAAAATCTTAAGCTGTCCCAACAGTTGGTAATGACCCCCCAGCTGCAGCTTGCGATTAAGATGCTGGCCCTTAATAATATCGAACTTTCAGATATGGTTAAACAAGAAATATTGGAAAACCCGATTCTTGATCCCGAATCTGCCGGAGTGAAAAATGAAGACGAAGCCGAAGGCGAAAATTATAAACCTGACGGTACGCTTCCGTCTAATATTCCTGTTGAAGCCGATTCCGAATCGGAACAAGGTTTTAACGAAATTGCTCAGTACTTGGTGAACTATAACGAACAGTTTGTAGATTTATCGAGAAACGACGGCATTTTAGGCGCCGGGGACAATAATTATTTAGAATATAAATTAGAGAGCAGTTTTTATAGAGGAGAAACGCTTTACGAACATATTATGGAGCAAGTCAGAACCGGTAATTTTTCAGACGATGAAATTATGCTTGCCGAATATATTGCCGGCAATTTAGACTCTAAAGGATTTCTGGCGGTTTCGATAAAAGACCTTGAATATTTTGTAAAAAAAAATATTTCATACGATATAGACGATACTTTTGTGGCGGATACGCTTTATAAAATTAATATATTAGAACCTGTAGGATTAGCCGCCGATAACGCAATATCAAGTCTGGCTATTCAGGCGGATTTTTATTTCAAGGGCGACGCTCTGCTAAAAGATATAATAAATAAGTACTTAAAAGAAGTAGCCGCTAAAAATTATCAAAAAATATGCAAAGAAACAAAAACAAGTTTAGAAGAAGTTTTGCTTTCTATAGAAAATTTAAAAAAATTAAATCCGAACCCGGCGGCTAATTTCAGTAAAGAAGCGCCGCGTTACATCGTCCCCGATCTTTTCCTAAAAAAAGAGAATGACCGTTATGTAGTATATATGCAGGACGATTCTATTCCGGAGATAAAAATCAATTCGTATTATAAAAAGGTTATCAGCGGTGAAATAGCGGTATCGCCCGATATTAAAAATTATGCCGAAGAAAGATTTAAATCGGCTATGTGGTTAATGAAAAGCATTAATACGAGAAAAGAAACTATTTTAAATATTGCGCAGAAAATAGTCGATAAACAGTACGATTATTTCGATAAATGCGGCGGCAACCTGAAACCTTTGATTCTAAAAGATATATCCGAAGAGCTTAATATCCATGAATCTACCGTTTCAAGGGCTACCGCGAATAAATATTTAAGCACCCACCTGGGAGTATTCGAGCTTAAAAGTTTTTTTACCGGAGCTTCATACGGCGAATCTTCGTCCGACAATGTTATGACGAGAATTAAATCAATTATAGATTCGGAACATTTTACCGGTAAAGTTTATAAAGACGTGGAAATCGCCGATATTTTAAAGAAACAGGGTATAAATATAGCAAGAAGGACGATTGCAAAATATAGGGATATTATGAATATACCGCCTTCAAGTATAAGGCATAAAAATATTTTATTATAAACAATACATTAACAAAAAGGAGACCGAGAAAATGAACATTGCAGTTACGTTTAAGCATATCGATTCCAGCGATGCTATAAGGCAGTATGCCGAATCAAAATTCCAAAAATTAGAAAAGTATTTAAGCAATATCATGGATGTGCATATTACTCTAAGCATCGAACGCGTCGACCATAAAGAATCCGGCGTAGCGCAGATTAAATTAACGGCAAAAAACCTTACCGTCAATGCGGAAGAAAAATCGGCAGACATTTACAGCGCGATAGATCTTTTGCTGGAAAAAGTCGAATCGCAGATTAAAAAGCATAAGGAGAAGATGAGAAGAAAAGAGCATGTAGAAGAAGGAGCCGGCTTATTTTCCGAAACAGACGACGATTCAGCTTTAGACATTGCAATAAAAGACGATTATGAAAGACAGCCGTTAACCGTTAAAGAAGCCTTGCATAAATTAGAAAAAAGAAACAAAGATTTCATAATTTTCAAAAATAAAGAATCATCCAGAGTATCTTTTATTTATCGCGGCGACGACGGTGAAATTTCAATGGTAACCCCTGAATTTTAATCAATAAAGCGATTTTTATATAAACATATAAGTTAAATATAACACTTGAAAAGGTGTCAGATTTTATTTTACGCATACGGAACGGTCAATTAATACAGAAAGTTGTTAGCGGAAAATTAATCTGACGCCTTTTCCTAAATATAATCGACGTGTCTATTTATCAATCAAAATCCGAAAATACGGAAAAACCAAACATAGTTATAATAAGCGGTATTTCCGGTTCCGGAAAGTCGTCGGCTTTAAAAATCCTTGAAGACAGAGGATTTTTTTGCGTAGATAATATGCCGATGATTTTGCTGCCTAAATTTTTCGAATTAGGGCTGGCCGCCCGCCTTAAAAATATACTTTTTGTTATAGATATAAGAGAAAAAAGTTTTTTAAAAGAGTTTGAGGACTATATTAAATTTTTAAAAAGGCGGGCATGTTTTTTTAAATTTATTTTTTTAGATGCAAGAGACGACGTAGTAATAAGGAGATATTCCGAAACAAGAAGGAAGCATCCTCTCTCGGAAAGCGATATAGCTACGGCGGTTAAAAAAGAGCGTAAACTCCTGAATAATGCAAAAGGAAATGCAGATGCGGTAATAGATACCTCCGATATTAAAATACACGATTTAGAGGGCATCTTATCTGCTCATCTGGACGGTCTTTTATCTTCATCTCAATTTGCGGTTAAAATAATCTCTTTCGGTTTTAAATACGGCATTCCGCTTTCCGCCGATACGCTTTTTGACGCGCGGTTTCTTCCCAACCCTTTTTTTATGCCGCAACTTAAAAATCTTACCGGTTTCGATTCTGAAATAGCCGAATATATGCTGTCGTTTAAAGAAACCGACGAGTTTATAATCCGTATATCGGATTTTTTAACTTTTACTCTTCCGCTTTATAAAAAAGAAAATAAATCTTATTTTACCGCAGCTATAGGATGTACCGGAGGCGTTCACAGGTCGGTATTTATAGTCGAAGAATTAAAAAAAAGGCTTGCCGCCGTTAACGAAGATTACGGAATTACTTTTTACCATAGGGACATTCAAAAGAGGTAAAACTAAAAAAAACAGTAAAATTTATTGATTTTATGATATATTTATTATATGATATGATATTATCATATAGTTATATAAAATATAGGTGAAGTTTTTAGCACTCTTTTTTAAACATTAAATTAAAGGCGGTATATTATGAAAAATAAAAAATCGAGTTATATTTTTACCTCGGAATCCGTAACGGAAGGTCATCCCGATAAAATTTGCGATAAAATATCCGATTCTATTTTAGATGCTTTTATAGGGCAGGACAAACATTCCAAGGTTGCTTTAGAAACAATGGTAACCACCGGTCTTGTTGCTATTGCCGGCGAAGTTACGTCAAACGGAACAGTAAATTATCAGGATATAATAAGAAACGTTATAAAAGAAATAGGATACGACGATTCATCCATCGGATTCGATTATAAAAGCTGCGGAATAATAGCTGCGGTAGGAAAGCAGTCTTCCGACATCAGAATGGGCGTTGTACGTGAAAAAGACGAAGACCAGGGTGCCGGCGATCAGGGCTTGATGTTCGGATATGCAACTTCCGAGACGGAAGATTTTATGCCTGCGCCTATTTACTATGCGCATAAATTAACCAAAAGGCTTGCCGAAGTCAGAAAAACCGGAGTTCTCGATTTCATAAGGCCGGACGGCAAATCGCAGGTTTCAGTCAGATACGTTAACGGAGAGCCCGAAAAAATCACCTCGGTAGTTCTTTCTACCCAGCATACCGAATCTATATCCCAAGAAAAGCTTAAAGACGCAGTTATTGCAGAAGTAATAAATAAAACCATACCTGCCGACCTTATGGATAAAGATACGAGGTTTTTTATTAATCCTACAGGTCGTTTCGTTATAGGCGGACCAAACGGAGATACCGGTTTAACCGGAAGAAAGATAATAGTCGATACGTACGGCGGGATGGGAAGGCACGGCGGAGGCGCTTTTTCCGGAAAAGACCCTTCCAAAGTGGACAGAAGCGGTTCGTATATGGCAAGATATATAGCCAAAAATATAGTCGGAAGCGGTATAGCAAAAAAATGCGAAGTTCAAATAGCTTACGCTATAGGAGTCGCCGAGCCGGTTTCGGTTATGGCAAATACTTTCGGAACGGGAATCTATCCCGATGAAGCGATTTCCGATGCCGTATCGGAAGTTTTCAGCTTAAAACCGTATAATATAGTTAAAACGTTAGATCTTTTAAGGCCTATTTATGCCAAAACATCTAACTACGGTCACTTCGGCAGATTCGACGAAGATTTCGTATGGGAAAAACTTCTTAAAATTGAAGAAATCAAAGAAGTATCGGCTAATTTAAGCAAAGTCAAAGAGTATGTATAGAATCTAATATAACAATGGAGGCTGAATGTCGGATATAAAAGATATTAAACTTGCAAAAGAAGGCAAAGAAAGAATTTTATGGGCAGAACAGGATATGCCGGTTTTAGGTTTAATAAAAGAACAGTTTGCGGATAATAAACCTTTTAAAGGTTTAAAAATGGGACTCTGCCTGCATGTAACGGCGGAAACCGCAAATCTTGCCAGAACTTTGAAAGAAGGCGGCGCCGAAATATATCTCTGCGCATCAAACCCTCTTTCGACCCAGGATGATGTCGCCGCTTCTCTTACAAAAGATTTCGGAATAGACGTTTATGCGATAAAAGGGGAAGATTCCGATACTTATTACAGCCATATAGAAAGCGTTCTCGCCAAAGAACCTAACGTAACTTTAGACGACGGAGCAGACTTAATATCGGTGATACATAAAAAACACAAAAAACTGATAAAAAATATAAAAGCCTCTATGGAAGAAACTACTACGGGCGTAATCAGGCTGCGTTCGATGCAGGAAGCCGGAGAGCTTAAAATACCCGTTATTGCCGTAAACGATGCCGATGCGAAGCATCTTTTTGACAACAGATACGGTACCGGACAGTCAACCATAGACGGTATAATAAGGGCAACGGATAAACTGCTTGCAGGTAAAAACTTTGTAGTTTTGGGTTACGGCTGGTGCGGCAAGGGGCTTGCGCTTAGAGCCAGAGGAATAGGTTCTAACGTAATAGTTACGGAAGTAGATCCGGTTAAAGCGCTGGAAGCGGTAATGGACGGTTTCAGAGTGATGAAAGGAGTCGAGGCGGCAAAAATAGGCGATATTTTTTGTACCGTTACAGGCGATATAAACGTTATAGACGTCGAGCATTTTCAAAACATGAAAGACGGCGCTATAGTCTGCAACTCAGGTCATTTCGACGTAGAAATCAATATTAAAGGATTAAAGAAAGCAGCTAAATCGGTAAAAACCGTAAAAGATTTTGTCGAAGAATATACCCTGAAAGACGGCAAGAGAATATATTTGCTTGCGGAAGGAAGGCTGATAAATCTTGCAAGCGCCCATGGACATCCGGCAAGCGTTATGGATATGAGTTTTTCCGTGCAGGCTCTCTCCGCGGAATTTGCGGTTCTGGGAAAAACAATGCTTCCGGGCGTTTACGATGTTCCTAAAGAAATCGACGAAAGAATAGCCTCATTAAAACTTAAGTCTATGGATATAGAGATTGATAAACTGACGAAAGAACAGATAAAATATCTTAAATCATGGCAGGAAGGAACATAAGTTATTTATTTATATCGTACAGATATTTTATTCCTTTAAGCGTACAAAATTCATCGATTATATTTTCGGCATCGATATTTAAGTCGTTAAAAATCAACGAAGATTGTCCGCCGGTAAAGATAAGCCGGATATTTTTATCGCCGCAAACGCCGTAAAAATCACATATATCGCTTACGAATCCTTTTATTAAATATAGGATTCCGTTATAAATGCCGGATTGAATTGCAGATTCGGTATTTGTGCCGATTAAATTTTTAGGTTTATTTATTTTAATTAATGGAAGTTTCTCCGTAGATTCATACAGGCAGTTTGCAAGTGAATTTATGCCCGGATATATGATACCGCCTAGGAAATCCCCGCTTTTATTTAACGAATCTATGGTTACGGCGGTGCCGATATCTATTATTATCTGAAATTTTTTCTCCGGTGAATTTTTATTATAAAAATGAGACCAGCAAGCGTTTGCTATCCTGTCCGAACCCAGTTTAGCAAAGTTTTCAATGCAAAGAGTTATATTTAACTTTATTTCGGGCAAGATAAAAAAAGGTTTTAACTTTATTTTGTTAAAAAAATTATCGTAAATAGGGTTTGCAGAAGGCACTACCGATGAAACGCATATCCCCGACAATTTTTTTACGGCGGTATTTTTCGACAAAAACTTTTTTAAATCCTGCTCCGTAGAAATTTTTTTCGTGTCTACTCTGAATGTTTCTACGGGATTATATTTTGCATCTTCGAATATTCCGAATGACGATGACGAGTTGCCTATATCACAAGATAATATCATAAAATAAAAATTATATATATATTTCGCCCGATACTACTTTTTCCAATTCGTTTTCTCCGGTTTTTAACAGAAGAGCTCCTTTAGAATCTATTCCGACAACCTGTCCGGATACTTTTTTATCTTTAACGTTTATTTCTACCGTCTTACCCATCATGCCGAAATATTTTTGATAGCTTGTTAAAATAGGAGACAATCCGGTAGATAAAAACATTTCATAATATTTATCGAACTTGTTAAGTATAGAAGCTATAAGAGCATTTCTATCTATTAGTGCGGTCGATTTGTTATTTTTTTTTGATTCTATCAAAAGAGACGTAGCAATATCTTTAATATTGTCGTCCATATCACTTTCCGCAATATTTACATTCATTCCAATTCCAACTATTATATATTCTATAGTCATATTTTGAGTAGCCATTTCCGTTAAAATACCGCATACTTTTTTTGAATCTATAAGCAAATCGTTAGGCCATTTAATCTGAGGGTTTAATGAAGCGGTTTCTGCTATAGCGTCGGCTGCCGATACCGCTGCCAATATCGTCATGCCCTGAGCATTTTCGGGAGTTATTTTAGGTTTTAATATTATAGACATATATATATTGCAAGCACATGGAGACGTCCAGAATTTTCCGTTTCTGCCCCTGCCTTTTTCTTGAAAATCTGCTATTACGACGCTGCCGTTTTTTACGCCCTTAGAAGCAAGATCTCTTGCTAATGTATTGGTGGAATCGACCTTTTGTTCGTAGTATAAATTTTTGCCTATAAAAGAACCTTTTAATTTTTTTTTGATTTCAAAAATATCGATATAATTTATTTCTTCCATTAAAAACCCCTCGTTTTAAATAAAATTTCTGCTAATTTGTGACAGGGACAGAATTGAATTCTGTCCCTGTAATATATAATATATATTTTATAATATTTCTATTAAAAAATTAAGATAAATTTACAGGACGAAATTTAGCGAAAAATCGGCCGGCATAACGGAATTAGTAAGGGATCCCATAGAAATATAATCTACGCCCGTTTTAACGGCTATATCGCGCAATTTTTCGACGGTCATATTGCCGGAGGCTTCTGTGAGAGTGGCGTTATTTATAATTTTAACCGCTTTTTTCATCGTATCTATATTCATATTATCAAGCATTATTATGTCTGCCTCGGCTGCAACCGCTTCTCTTACCTCCGCAAGACAAGAGGTTTCTATCTCGATTTTAAAATTAAAACCTGAATAATATTTTTTTACCGCGCCTATTGCTTCCTTCACGCCGCCGGCAAGTTTAATATGGTTGTCCTTGATAAGTATTCCGGAAGACAAATCGAATCTGTGATTTTCTCCTCCGCCGATTTTAACGGCATATTTTTGCAGCAATCTTAAACCCGGTATAGTTTTTCTGGTATCTAAAATTTTAGTTTTTAAACCGCGCAATTCTCCGGAAGCAATGCTTGATGCAGTTGCAATTCCCGACATATGCTGAAGAAAATTAAGCGCCGTTCTTTCGCCGTAGAGAATATCGCCTGCCTTCGCTTTAAGATGTAAAACTTTCTGCATTGCATCGACTTTTTCTCCTTCGCTGCAATAAAAATCTATAATATAATCGTTTTTTGTAACAATTTCAAATACTTTTGAAAATATATTAAGCCCGCATACCGTACATGCTCTTTTTGCGGTAACCTCGCAGTTCATAACCGGATTATTTTTTTCCGACACGACGGCGTCGGTCGTTATATCCCCTCCTTTTATATCTTCGTTTAAGGCGCTATATATAAGGGGGTTTATTTGGAAGTCGAATATCTGCATTTATTCAAGACTGTTTAATTTTTTCTATTTCGTCTTTGACGATCTTTTCAATTATGTCCGGAAGCATATTTTTCACTGCTTCGGCGATGTCGGGTTTAATTTCGCTAACGGCGGATTCTATAGCATTTTTAAGATAAGAATCCATATCGTCAAGATTCTGTTCGTTTAAAATTTTCAATTTTGATTCTCCTTTTTCTTCTTTTGAAGTTTTTTCTTCGCTCAAAGCTATATTGAATCCGGCAAAAGGTTCATTGAAATCCTGATTTTTCGGCGGTTGTTTCTCATAAGCCGCCGAGTGCAGTTCAGGCGTTTCTCCGGTTCCTTTTAAAGAATCGCCGTTAATTTCAAGTCCGCTTTCCGGAGCGCTAAGGTCAAAAATACCCGTATTTATATCGTCTGCATTATTAACGTTCCGGGATGTTTGATTTACGTTTAGAGCAGACATTAATTCATTAAGCGGATTGGACTCGAAAGAATCGGAAGATTCGATACTCCATAAAGGATCGGCAGATTTTTCAATTTCTTCGGGTTCCTGCTTATTTTCTTCCTTAATATGCTGAATCGTTTGAGTTTGCGGTTCCGTTGGGGTTTCCTGAAACTTTTCGTATGAAAACGGTTCCGAAATTTTTATTTCAGCAATATCGGTCGGTTCTTCTGTTTTTTTAATATCGGAAGCCGGTTCCGTTTCTAATTTATTTTGGGTTTCCGTAATCGATATAGGCGGTTCGTTTTTTTCTTCGCCGGCTTGCGTTATATCATAGGCTGAGTTTGTTTCTATTTCCTGCATCCGAGTTGCGTCGGCTGCCGTTTCAGCCTCTGCCTCGGCTCTAATATTTTCAGAATCTTCCGCAGCCGGAAGCCGGCCGTCTTTCTTGTTTAATTCTTGGAATTCTTTGAATATGGCATCGTCTTTAAATAAATTTTCAAACGCCTGGCTGAGTTCTGCGGATTCGATATCTGAATTTCCGCTATCAGATGCCGTGTTTTCATCGTTGTCCGGATTATTATTATCTTCTTTCGGCGATACGGCGTTTGATATGTTTTGAAAATATAAATTTTCGTTATTTTTTTTAGTTTCAAAATATGAAATGTCGAATATTTTATCGCTTTTAATAGCACTATTTTCAGTCGCGTACTTAATTTCGTTTAAGTCGTTTTTTTTGTTTTCAGAAGCGATATCTTCCGAAATTTTTCCGGATTTATCTTCGTTGGGAATAGACAGAGTTTTTTTTACTTTTAAAATAAACGTATCTTTGTCGAACGGCCTGTATATAAAGCCGTCCGTTTTTAATTTAATAAGTATGTCTCTTTCCTTATCGGACAGATCTGAAGGAACTAACAGAAGAAGGGGGGTTTCGGAAAACTCCCTGCTTGTTTTAAGTTCCGTTATGCTTTTCTTTAGATCGGTGTCGATAGTATTATAGCTAAGTACTATAACATCAGGCTTAAAATTTTTTGCCGCTTTGTAAATAGAGGAAGGTTCTTTAATAAGATTGAGGTTGAATTCAGGATTGTCCTGGAATATCGCAGTTATAGCTCTTTGCATCGATTCGCTTTCGTCTATAAAAATTAAATTATACGACATAACAACCTCCGTCATCTTTAAAATATTTATAATTTTTGATACAATATAAAATTACTATATCAAATACGGCATTAGATTAATTTTAATATTTTTAAATAATATAGTCAATAATTTTAAAGCAATTTTTAAAATAATAAGATATATAAGATAATATGTCAACTATAGATAAATATATTTTTAAGCAGATGATTTTTCCGTTTATTTTCGGTCTGGTTATTTTCACTTTCAGCGTTACGATAAACCGCATTCTTTTGTTGACGCAGATGGTTTTAAATAAAGGCATTAGCATATCTGCCGTTTTAAAACTTGCAAGCTTGACGATACCCGATTTTATGATAATAACCTTGCCCGTATCTTTTTTGCTTGCATTGCTTGCTGTTTTCGGCAAGATGACGCAGGATAACGAAATTACCGCGTTAAGGGCTTCCGGAGTCAGCATTTTCAGACTTACTAAGCCGGCAATTTTATTTTCCCTTATACCGCTTGTTTTTTCTATACTTTTTTCGTTTTATATAGCCCCGAGGTTTAATTTTTTTTTTAGGGTCCTTGCGGTTAAAGAAGTTAAAAAAGCTGCCCTTTCCGCATTGAAAAAAAATTCATTCACAAACAGGTTCGGCGGGCTTAATATTTTCGTTAAAAGCGTAAATACGCAAAAATCTACGCTTAAGGGGATTTTTATATTAAATAAAGTTCGGAATAATCCTGAAACTTTAATTGCAAAAAGCGGCAATATTAAGTACGACAGAAAACGCAATACCCTGTCTTTTTATTTGAAAAACGGCACTATACAGAATCAGGAGCCTGATTCTAAGAATTTCTGGATTATGCATTTTAAAACTTATAAAATTAACGTTAAGCTTAGCGGACTTTCTATACCCGGCAAA
>JAJYPL010000048.1 GCA_021795355.1 bacterium
AGTATTATAAATAAATTAATTAAACCGAAATTTATATAATGGGGCTGTAGCTCAGTTGGCAGAGCGCTTGCATGGCATGCAAGAGGTCGTCGGTTCGACCCCGATCAGCTCCACCAGTAAAATAAAGGTTTTTCGGTAGGTTTAAAATAGTTGGTTTTTTTGACTGTGCCTAATATTGTGCCTAATAATTTAATTAATACTATCGTAAATGAAAAGAATATAATCTATTTCTAAACTCGTCAATAATTTTGTTTTTTGCCGCTTCAATTTCCGGAATAAAATCTTCTTCCAATGCCTTTTTCAAATTAATAACCGACCGTCTTTCTGATTTTAATTTATGCATTTCTTTTGCTACTGCCCTTCCTTTCCTGACCAGATAAATCAAAAATAATATTTCCGACGCCGCAAAAAATAATTCTATAATAAACATTACAACATAACCCCCTATAAATTAATATAAAGACGATTATATCAAAGAAATGTTACGGAATTATGACGGTATTGTTACAAAACGGTTAAATTTATGTTACAAATATGTTACGTTTCCGCGTTGTGCCCATATATTTATTAAAGTTAACAAGATAGTTGCAAAAATATATTACTAAAAATATATAAACTAATTTTTAACCGGGGATTAAATTATTGTCGTAATTTGACTTTAATGATATACTGCGGTAAATTAATAATAAAAAATTTGCGATAGATTATTTGCGGACGTGCCGCCACAATAAATTTGGCACGAAGTTATAAAAACATCTAAGTTTTTTAACCAAAATCATACAAACAACTTTCGTCTTCTTGAAAATAAATCTATTTGCTTATATGTTTGTTCTTTGACGGGACGTAAAATTTAAAGAAAAGCCGTTTTACATTAATAACTATTAAACATAATTTTATAACTGCTATCTCATGACAAAGACGGCTTAATTATCTTTTTAAAAATACTTTTTAATTTCGGCAGCGTTAATATGTTAATAAATATTAGAGGAGATAATTATGAATCTTAGTCAAACAATCGAAAACGCAAATTTAAAACCTAATATTCAGAATAAAATTAAAAATATATTTTCTTCCGGTTCCATCGATTTCAATCAGAGATTTTTGGAATTAACGGACGAGGACAAAGAAAATCTTTTAAAAATAAACCACCTTATAAGCCAAAACATAGATTTTCTGATAGACAGACTGCATGAACATCTAATGGAATTTAAAGAAACTAAGGATATACTGCAGGCAGAACCCGGCCGTATAGAGCGTTTAAAATATATTCAGAAAATATACTTCGAAGAACTTTTTTCCTTAAAATACGACGAAAACTATCTTGCCGGAAGATTAAATCTGGGGCTTACGCATCTTAGCGTTAATATACCAATAAACTTTTTTATGAACAGCTATTCTTACTTCCTGTCTTTACTGATAGATTTCATCAAAAAAGAACTCCCCGGACATAGTTTTTCCAATTCCGAAATTTTAAATATAATTAATTCGATGCAAAAGATAGCCAATCTTGATATGACCCTTGTTATGAGAGCGTATTACAGCAAAGAGATTAACGAAAAAGAAAGATTAAGCAACGATTTTATAAGACGACTGTCCAAAATAGCGGAATTCAGGGACGAAAACACCGGCGCCCATATCGAGCGCATGTCTCTTTACTGCATGACCACCGCTAAATACTTAGGTTACAATTACGATTTTCAGATGGATATTTTGGAAGCCTCCCCTATGCACGATATAGGCAAAATATCAATTCCCGATTACATTTTGCTTAAACCAGGGAAACTGACGGACGATGAATTCGAAATTATGAAAACGCACACTACGAAAGGGTACGACATACTCAGCAATTCCGATTCCCCAATAATGAAGCTCGGCGCCGAAATAGCGCTGTCGCATCACGAAAGATACGACGGTTCGGGTTATCCATACGGACTTAAAGGCGACGATATACCTTTATCCGGCAGAATATGCATAATATGCGACATTTTTGACGCTTTGAATAGCAAAAGGGTCTATAAGCCCGCATATTCGGTTGAGAATAGTTTGAATATAATAAAAAACGAAATGGGTATAGGAAAATATTTTGATCCCGTAATTTTCAACGCCTTCATAAAAGCTACAGACGAAATTATCGCTATCAGAAACAATTATATGAATTGAGCGAAAAATTTACGCTCAATTCATATAATTTCGCAAACAAGCTTAGATTAGCCTGCTCTATTTAAAATTATTACTTTCCGTTTACCGCATGTTTTAACGCCAAGCCTGCCCTGAATTTCGGGGCTTTTGACGCCTTAATTTTTATTTCTTTTCCGGTCTGGGGATTTCTGCCGATTCTGGCTTTTCTCGAAACGGATTCGAAAGTGCCGAAACCTACGAGCCTTACAGCGTCTCCTTTTTTTACAGCATTAGTTACTGCGCTTACCATAGCCGACAAGGCCTTTTCGCAATCTACCTTGGTTAGTTTTGTAGATTTTGCGATTGATTCCACTAACTCTTTTTTGTCATAATTCCTCCTAAAATAAGATTAAAATAAAATCAGCAATTAAGCCTTCTTATTTTTTTTATACAATATCGTTTATTTTAAGTCAAGAAAATAAAGGATTTAAAAAAATATATAATTATTTAAGCAAAATTTTTATTTTTTTTTGATCTTTACACAAGATATAGAGAATTGATCTCTTAATGAGGTTATAGGATTTAAAATAACATAGCAGATAGCCGAAGTCTGCGGATCATAATAACGATAAATATAATAGTCAGTATATGATGTGGTTATCATTTGTTTTCCTTCTTTTCGCATATGAAAATCTTGTGAATTTATTTTTTTCGGAGTTCCTCCAGCTATAGCCATACCTGGAAATGCAATTAATGTAATTAAAATTAATAACGACGAAATGATTTTTTTCATAATTAAATCTCCTTTTTAAAATTAAATTTACATGGTTAATTAAAATATTTTTCTTTAGTCAAAAAAACTCAAGTTTGCCTGATCTATCGCATTATCCAAATCTTTTGAACTGTATTTTAAATAAATCAAAGTATTAGATATATTACTGTGTCCCAGAAAGTTTTTTAAAAGCATTATGTTCATACCTGAGTCTAACAAATGCACGGCTCTTGAGTGTCTTATAGCGTGAAGATGCGCTCTGTCCAAATAACGTTCTCCTAAAATATCTTTCACGTATTTTGCGAAAATTCTGTCGGCCGCCTGTCTTGAAATATGCCTTTTATTCTTAAACCTTGCAAAAAGAAAATCGCTTTTATCAAAATTGCCGCTGATTCTTCTCGATAAAATCATCGACAAAAGCCTGTCGGAAATCTTAATGAATTTGTATATTTTCCTTTTCTGTTTAAGAACCGGAATTCTAACCCTTAAAGACGCATCGTCTATATCGGCGTAAGTAACCGACAGTGCTTCGGAAACTCTGGAGCCGGTTTCGTATATAAAAAGAAACAATAGCTTATGGAAATTACTGTTTATATTTTCTATTAAGGATTTAAATTCTTCCTTATAGAAAAATTTAACGGTTTCGTTGGGCTTTTTTAGAGACGTTTCTTTTAATACCGACTTTTTGCCTTTTTTAATTTCTTCGTAAAATACGACTGATTCTTGCATGGTTTTATTCACCGGAAGAAAGTTTTACATATTCGCAGGAAGCGTAATGTCCGTACTGAAATTTTAAATTAATGCAGGCATTAGCTCCGGCAGGTTTATTCTGATTTATAATCTTGAAAGTATCTACTGCAAGAACTTCATTGTTAAATATTGAATTTCCGTAGTAAATACCATCAATGTTAACCATTAAGAAATTACTTTTATTATCTCTAACTATTGCTATGAGTCCATAATCTTTAATAATTTTATGCCCTGGTATCTTTGAAAGCGTAGAAATAAAAATACCCTTTGAATTTTGAGCCGAAGCATTTTTAAC
>JAJYPL010000049.1 GCA_021795355.1 bacterium
GTTTTAATTATTTTATTTAATAGGACTATTCCCGTGCCGCCTATATTTGAAGCTGAATTAAAAATATCGTAAATATTAAAAGGCGATTTATTTTTTTCCATCTTTTTCCACGATAATTTCGTAATCGGTATCGTTAATTTTATTTACGGATAATACCTTATGCCCCTGTTCTTCCATTGAACGAGGGACGTTTCTTATTGCCGGTTCGTAATCCACTATTACCCTTAAAATTTCACCCTTTTTCATTTTTTCTAAGACAAGTTTGGATCTGACGAAAGTAAAAGGACATATTTCGCCTTTTATGTTTAGTTCTTCATTTTGTTTATATTCCGACATCGTTTTTCTCCATTAATTTTTAAATTCGCACAGGTCGCCGTATTCTATTAACTCAAAAACGGTAGGATTTTCTCCGCAAAGCGGACAGGTCTTATCCTGCCTGAGCTTCATTTCGGTAAATTTCATATCCAAAGCGTCGTAAATGAGAAGCCTTCCGTTAAGGGTTTGACCGATACCGAGTATTATTTTAATTGCCTCGTTTGCCTGAATAGCGCCTATTACGCCCGGAAGAACTCCGAGAACTCCGGCTTCCTGACAGCTCGGTACAAGTCCTGCCGGCGGAGGAGTTGGAAAAAGACACCTGTAGCATGGTCCTTCATCCGGTAAAAAAACCGTAGCCTGTCCGTCGAACCTGAAAATAGAACCGTAAACCAAAGGTTTTTTCATAAAATGGCAGGCGTCGTTGATTAAATATCTCGTTGGAAAATTATCGGTCGCGTCAATTATTACGTCGTATTCTTTTATTAAGTCTTTAATATTGTTTATATTTATGCCTTCTTTGTAGGTAATAACTTTTACGTCGGGGTTAATGCGTTCTATGGAATCTTTGGCGGAATCGACTTTGTATCTTCCTACGTCTGCGGTTCCGTGCCAAATCTGTCTTTGAAGATTCGATAAATCGACGGTATCGTAATCGACTATGCCGAGAGTGCCTATTCCCGCCGCTCCAAGGTAATATCCGCAGGGAGCCCCCAATCCTCCCGCTCCTATAAGCAGGACTTTAGCCGAAAGCAGTTTTTCCTGTCCTTCGCCTCCGACTTCGGGAAGTATAATATGCCTTGCGTATCTTTTAATCTGTTCTTCGGTAA
This sequence comes from bacterium, assembly GCA_021795355.1. Taxonomy (GTDB): domain Bacteria; phylum SZUA-79; class SZUA-79; order Acidulodesulfobacterales; family Acidulodesulfobacteraceae; genus Acidulodesulfobacterium_A. Next base: position 1,146 of record JAJYPL010000049.1, read on the forward strand.
AATTCAATTTTATTTCCTCGCTTTAAAAACCGATATTTATTATTTTATTCTACGACGTCGAGAACGATAGGCTCTACCGTTACGCCTTTGGATTCCAAAAATTTAACCGCTTTTTCTATAGCCGCGGTTTCGCCTTCAAGCTCTATCGCTATTATTCCTATATCGTTAGATATGCTGGCGCTTCTGATATTAGTAATAACATTGTAGTTTTTTCCGACAAGATAAATTAAAGGTTCTTTAATTACTTCCTGCGGATAGTTAAGATAAAACTTTTTTTTTTCGGGTGCGCCGCCGGCTATTGCCGGAATTATGGAGATGGTATCTCCGTCTTTGACCTTTGAATTTATGTTGTCTATAAATCTTATGTCTTCATCGTTGAGATACACGTTTACGAATCTTCTGACCTGGTCGTTCTGTTCGCATATTCTTTCTTTAATTCCCGAAAAATTTTTCTCTAAATCGTTAATTATTTCGATGATATTTGAACCGTTAGACTCTACTTCCGCTTTTCCGCCGGTTAAAGTTCTAAGCGGCGTAGGTATTCTTACTTTTATAGGCATTTTAAAATCCTCCTTTCCTTATTATATTATATTTTTTCGTTTTTACTTTTTTCTTTTAATTTTAGATAGAACGCCTTCAAATTCTTCCAAGTTTGCTTCGATAACCGGCGCTTCTTTTAATTTTCCGTTTAATGCTTCGAGAGTTTTAAGCCCGTTGCCCGTAATGGCAAGAACCGTCGTTTCGTTTTTGTTTATATAACCTTTTTCTATAAGTTTTTTTGCTACGGCGACGGTAACGCCTCCGGCAGTTTCGGTAAATATGCCTTCGGTAGCGGCAAGAAGTTTCATGCCTTCGACTATTTCTTCGTCGGTAGCGTCTTCGCCGTACCCGCCGGTTTTATTCATAAGGTCGGATGCATAGTAGCCGTCCGCCGGGTTTCCTATTGCAAGGGATTTTGCGATAGTATCCGGAGTTCTTACCGGCTTTATAAATTCTCTTTTTTCTTTGACGGTTGAGGTTATAGGGTTGCATCCGGTAGCCTGCGCCCCGAAAATTCGCGTATGCGGTTTTTCGTTAAGCAGTCCGCAGTAATCGAATTCGTCTATGGCTTTTCCGACTTTTGTTATCAAAGAGCCGCCGGCCATTGGAACTACGACGTTATCCGGAGCTTTAAATCCTAACTGTTCTAACATTTCGAAAGTAAGGGATTTCGAACCTTCGGCATAATAAGGCCTTAAATTTATGTTTACGAATGCCCAGTTATGTTTGCCGGCTATTTCGGTGCAGAGTCTGTTGACTTTATCATAACTGCCGTTAATTTTAACGAGATTGGTGTCGTATATAAGAGTCCCCAGTACTTTGCCGGTTTCAAGGTTTGACGGTATGAATACGAAACTTTCGTAACCTGAAGAAGCCGCTAATGCAGCAACGGAATTTGCCAGGTTGCCCGTAGATGCGCAGGCGACGGTTTTAAAACCAAATTCTCTTGCCTTTGCAATAGCTACCGAAACGACTCTGTCTTTAAAAGACAGAGTAGGAAAGTTTACGGCATCGTTTTTAACGTACATTTCTTTAACGCCGAGCGCTTTTGCAAGGTTATCGGCTTTTACGAGCGGCGTATATCCCACGTTTTTGCCTATTTTTATTTCTCCTTTTATGGGAAGAAGTTCCTGATAACGCCACATATTGGCATCACGCGATTTTATTTTTTCTTTCGTTATCTCTTTTTTTATTTTATCGTAATCGTAGTCCACTTCAAGCGGACCGAAACAATAATCGCAAACATAAAGCGGACTGTCAGGATACTCCTTGCCGCATTCCCTGCATTTTAAACCTTTTACGAACATTTTGTCTCCTTATTTTTAATTTATTAAAGTAAAGCCCATAACAAAAAAAACCTCTGCTTCCCGAAAATTAGGAAGAAGAGGTTTTTAGACTCGTTTCTTCTTATCTTCCAGGAATGAACCTGCGGGAATTAGCACCGATTTTATTATAATCTAAACGGTTGCTGCGGTTTCAAAGGGCCCGTCCCTCTACCGCTCTTGATAAGAACATTAAATATAGACTTGTCTATCAGTCTATTTAATTATATAATTGTAATAAAAATTCGATATGTATAATATAGTTAATTAAATTTACTTCGGCTTTCGCTTTCGCCTAAATATACATTTATTTTTTATTATATAGTATAAATATTAAAAATGTCAAATAAAAAAATAACCTTAATATTAATATTATTTTTTGTTTTTATGCCTGCAATTTTTCTCTCCGGCTGCGTTCCTTATATAATCGGAGGAAATTATTCCGGACAAAACAGCGGAGGATATGCTCCTCCTCCGGGATATTATCCCCCTAAACGCATATCTAACGACGTGGAAATAGGAGTAGCTTCGTGGTACGGTCCGGGATTTCAGGGCAGACCGACGGCAAGCGGGCAAATTTACAACATGTACGATTTAACCGCAGCTTCGCTGACTCTTCCTTTAAACAGCTATGCTTATGTAACGGATATGGAAAACCACAGGAGCGTAGAAGTTTTGGTTAACGACAGAGGTCCTTATGCCGACGGCAGGATTATGGATCTTTCGTATGCGGCGGCAAGAGCTTTAGATATGGTAGGTCCGGGGACGGCATTAGTAAGGGTGCAGTATTTGGGTCTCAATCCCGTTTCTTTAGCTCAATGTAAAAGATATTATAGTACAAGCGGAATAGTGCCGGCAGTAAAACATGCGCCTCCGGTTTGCGGCT
>JAJYPL010000050.1 GCA_021795355.1 bacterium
TCCCGACGTTTTAATCGGATTAGACGAAAAAAAGAGATTCGAACATACGCTTGTAGTTTCGCCTACGGGCGGCGGTAAAACGTCGCGGTATATAGTTCCGGGGATTGCCGCAGATGCGCGGTATTCCAACGTCTCGGTTTTCGCTATAGACATAGACAGTCCTTATTTGTTCGAATCCGTTAACAATGCCTGGCTCGCTCAGGGTAAAAACGTCGTCCATTTCGACCCTTACGATTATGAAATCTATGAAGGCGACGGAGCCCGCGAAGGCGGCGGCACGGACGGCGCAAAATCGGAAGGACGGCAGAAATATAACGGTAACGGAAGAAAAAGGGTCTGCTTCAACCCGCTGTTAGGTAAAGATAAAAAACCTTTACCGGACGAAAAGCTCCTCGGACTTTCTTCGATGCTTTTTCATTTAGACAGAAGCGATTTAAAAGGCGGAGACGTCCACGCCCATAAATACTATTCGAAAAGGTCTTCCGACCTCTTTTACGCCTGTCTTGTATATCTGAAATATAAATATGCGGCAAAATATTTCGACCTGCCGACGGTAAAATCTTTTTTTGAAAGAGGGGTTAAATTCATAGAAGGCGAAATCTTAAAATTTAACGGCGAAAACGTAAAAAATATAAAAAATTTATTTAATAACTTCTTAGAGCTTCCGGTTTACGAAAGGGCTAAAGTAGTTACGGATATACTGAATAATTTAGACTTTTTAAACGACCCGCAAGCCGCAAGCCGGTTTAAATATAAGGAAGGCGAAGACTGCTTTTTTACGGAAGATTTTTTTGCTAAAGACATGCTTTTTATAGCCGGAATACCTAAAGAAAAGATAAATTCCGGCGGGGGCAGGCTAATATCTTTCATTACGCAAATTTTTATAGACGGAATATATGAAAACAGAAGAAAGGCATTGAGGGAAGAAAATCCTGATAGCCGCAGTTTTTTTATTTATCTCGACGAATTTCCGGTTTTAACGCTGAACGACTTCGATACGGAACTTGCGAACCTTAGAAAGACAAACGCCGGAGTGTGCCTGACCGTTCAGGATACCGCTTTTTTAAAAGACCGCTGGGGCGATATTTCTTTAATAACTTCCAATATCGGGACTCATATAGTTATGGGGCATGCCGGATGGGAAACATGCAAATATTATTCGGAAATGTCGGGCGAGAAATACGTGTTTCATAAAGAACCCGTTAGAAAACATAACGGCCTTATATCTGCCGTTTTTCCAGCCGATGCGTCCGCGGGTTACGGCGAAACCCCGGTAGCTTCAGGTTTGTATCCATTAATTTCGCCGGACGAATTAAAAAATATGGACCGCAACTCAGTATTTATTTATACGAAATACGTCAATCCGTTTATATTAAACCTGAAATAACGGTTTTTCTGACTTTATTTTATATTTATTGCGGAAATCATCGACGCGGCAAGGCTTTTGTAAGTGGGCGAAGCGGCGTTTTTCTCTAATAGAGTATAATATTTTAACGCAAGAGCCTTGTTTTTTAAATATTTCATATAAATATAGGCTATCTGCGACAGTTCGTATTGAAAGTGCGTTCCCGACGGGTTAAGCTCGTAACTTTTCTTAAAATATTCCAAAGACAGTTTGTAATTTTTGTTTGAATAACTTATTAAACCGAGATAATAATAGATTTCGCATAGAATGTCAGCGTTGTTTTTTTCCTTGGCGTAATTATTTTTAACGGCTTCGTTAAAATATGCGGCAGCAGCTTTTAAATCGTTTTTGCCGAATTCCTCCCGCCCCAGAAAATAAAGATTTTTAATCCTGTCTTCCGGCGGGAGCATATCGACGCTTGTTTTCAATAAACCGATATAACCGTTCCTGTTATTTAATTTTTTATACAATTTCAGTTTTAAAATTATAATTTTATTTCTCAATTTCAGGCTTTTTATATTTTTTAAATTGATATTTTTTATTAACGAAAACGATTGTTCGTATTCCGCCGATCTAAAATAAATATCGGCAAGAAAATATTCGGAACGGGGGCTTTTGTCTAAGGCATTATACTTTTTCGCATAAATTAAGGCGGCTTTCCGGTCTTTTTGTTTAAGTTTTATCTTAGAGAGATAAAGTTCGGTTTTCGGGTTTATGTATTCAGGCGTAATTAAAAATTCTATTCTGCTTAAAGACGCAAATGCATCGTCGAAACTTTTGTTTTTATAGTCTTTTTTTATAATGTTATAAATTAATCCGGAAGCTCTTTTTTCTATTTCTATCTTTTCCTTTTCCGGCATATAAGGAAAATCGAAAAGGATTCTTTTCAGGTATTTTAATTCTTTTTCAGGCCTATTTTCTTTGCCGTAATAATCGGCTATAAATTTTAACGATTTTAGTTTAATTCCGGGGTAGCCTATTTCGGAAGTCCCTCTTTCTATATATTTGATGCCGGCGGGGTTTTTTTGTCCGGCCAGCGCCATGCCGTAATATACTAATCCGCTCTTGTAGTAATATCCGGAGCAATACTTCGAAGACCTTACGAAATAATCCAGCGCGACGGGATATTTTTTTTCTTTAAAAGCGATGAGCCCTTCGTAATATGCCTTATAACAGCGGTCTTTCTTTTTCGGGGTAAATAAATCGTTATTGTTTAAAATCAGAAGGGCGCCGGATAAATCGCCTCTATGGTTTATCAGGTAATCCAGATAAACCGATTTGAAATAATTGTTTCTTTTCTTAAGGTATATTATTTTTTTTAAAATTCTTTTAACGTCGTCTTTTTCATACATGCTATCCGCAGATTTTGTCCTGCCGCAGGAAGCGTAGGATAAAGTGAGATAAATAAGCGACCTGTCGTAAAGCCTGCCGCCTTTCCGACTTTTGCTTAAAAGAAAATCGAAATCCCTTATAGAGCGCCTGTAATTTTTTAGGTTGAAATCCGTTCTTGCCATATAAAATATAACGTTATAAATTTTTTTATAATCGGGATTTTTATATATAATTCTTTGGAAATAAGGTTTTGCCATATAAAAATTTCCCTGCTTGTATAAAATTTTGCCGCAAAGGAAATAAACGTCCGAGGATAAGGTTTTTCCGGTTTCGTAATTATTAAGTATAAATTTAAGGCGCCGGTATGCCGGGGCAAATCGGCCGGCTTTATAGTCTTTTAACGCCTTTTCGTACATATGGGTGGCTTCGGGCGATACCGAGGATGTTCCGGTTGTTCCGGCGGCTTCGGCGCAAAAGGCGGCGTACCGCGGAAATATTAAAATAGAGCCTGCGCTTATTATTAAAAAAAGCGCAAACGCAAGCATAAGCGCAGGCGGATTATTTTTTATTTTTTTCATATCTTTTTAACTTTTCTATTAAGGTCGTTCTGTTAAGCCCCAACATTTTGGCGGCTTTTTCTTTGACGCCGCCGGAAATTTTCATTGCCCTGTTTATAATATCCATCTCTGCTTTTTCCATTTCTTTTTTAAGGTTTATTCCGAAATCCTTAATTTTATCGCCGTCGATATCGATATCTATGGCGGGATTTGTTTTGAATTCCGCGCCGGTTTTTTGCTCGGCTGCGTGTTCGGAGGCGTACGGATGCTTATATTTTTCAGGTATATCTTTTGCGGTAATAAGTCCGCTTTCGTTCAAGACGACCAGCATCTCCATAATATTCTCAAGCTCTCTTACATTTCCAGCCCAGCCGTAATTTAAAAGTATATCGAAAGCGTCTTCCGAAATGCCGTAAACGGAACTGTTTTGAAAATCGGCGAATTTCTTTAAAAAATAATAAATTAAAACTATAATATCCGTCTTTC
>JAJYPL010000051.1 GCA_021795355.1 bacterium
GGATTCGACGTAGCAAGGGTTTTAAAAAACAATCCCGATACCATGGATATTCCAATCATAATTTTATCAGTAGTCGAAGACAAAGAAACGGGATTTAAAATAGGCGTGGAAAGGTATCTAATTAAAGTGGTGGAATACCCGCAGTTATTGAACGAGGTCGAGGGGCTTTTGAATAAAATATAAAAGGAAATATAAATTATGAAAGACGCCAGAAGCATATTAAAAAAGATGCTGTCCAATAAGGAATTCATCAGAATATTGAACGATACCGCAAACGGTTTAGATACGGCTGTCTTAATATTCGATATTAACGGCAATATGCTTGCGGATATAGGGGAATCCGGTTCGGAAAGCGAAGCAGTCTCTTTCCCTGTAAATATTAAAGGCGAGCAGGCGGGTTACGTCAAAGGAAACGAAAAAGCGGCGGTTATCGTTTCTATTTTAACTTATATGCTTGCGGCGGAATACGATAAAAGAGACTTAATAGACGAGGTTTCGGGCAGATATAAGGAAATTAATCTTTTTTACGATTTTACCGAAAAAATACTAGGATGCGACAGTCTCAAGGATATTGCGCTGTTGACTTTATCTTTGGTTAAGAATTTTATTAAGGCGGATACGGTATCGATAATGCTGAAAAACGACGAAACAAATTGGATAGACGTTATTTCCGCTTACGATTACGATGAAAATACCGTAAAAAATTCCATCGTGCCGTTTAACGGGGAAAGCATAGCCGAGTTTGTTATGCTTTCGGGCAATGCGGAGATAATTAACGATATATCTTTAGACGGCTGGACTGCTCCCGGCGGCGGCAAAACGGGCTCTATGATGTGCGCTCCGCTTAAAATAAAAGATAAAGTTATAGGGGCATTAAATATCGCTACCGAAAATCATACCGAGTTTTCCTCCTCCGATTTAAAATTATTTACGACGTTAAGCCACAACGTGGGGATTTTCGTCGAAAACGTCAAGCTGTATAAAGATTTGAAGGAAATATTTATTTCTACGGTATATACGCTGGCGGAAACCATAGAAATGAGGGATGATTATACCGGAAACCATACGAAAAGAGTAATGGAATACAGCTACGCCATAGGAGAAGTTTTGGGAATGGAAAAGGACCAGCTCGAAGCATTAAGGCTTTCCGCTATACTGCACGATATCGGAAAAATAGGCGTCAGGGACGACGTTCTTTTGAAACCCGGAAAATTGACCGACGAAGAGTTTGCGTTAATGAAAAAGCATCCCGTGTTCGGCGAAGATATTTTAAAGAAAATAAAAGGCTTGGAGCATATTATACCGGGTGTCAAGCACCACCACGAAAGACATGACGGAAGGGGCTATCCCGACGGATTAAAAGAAGACGAAATCGAATTAAACGCAAAGATAATATCAGTCGCCGATACTTTCGACGCTATGACTTCCGACCGCCCTTACAGGAAAGGACTTGACCCAAAAATCGCAATAGACGAACTTATAAAATGTTCAGGAACGCAGTTCGACAGAAAAATAGTTGACGCTTTTATAAAAGCTTTTCCGCATATCGATATGTCTAAATTATAATCAATTTAAATATTTGCATATATATAATTAATATTATTTATTAAAAACGGAGAATATTAAAATGGTTAAAAAATTAATGTATTTTACGGGGATGACTTTTTTAGTCTATTTTTTCGGATTTATTTTACTGTACCATTTCTTGAAAGGTTTTACCGTGAGTCACTTTTTGGCGATGTTTGCCCTATTTTCGTTCTGTTTTGCCGCAGTAAATTCGGTTTATTTTTATTTTAACCTGTTTAGGCAGGTTAAAGAATTCGATAACGAATTTAAGAATATATCGGCTACCGATAAATATGATTTCACCAAAACATATACTCTTCCTAGACTATTCATATCTTTTGAAACCTTCCTGACAAATCTTATAGGTTTTTCAAAGGACGCCATACACGAACTCGTATCGAACGCCTCCAAATCTTCCGTATCTAATGCCAGCTTTAACTACGAGATAGGCATTACGACTAAGGAAATGAAAGAAATAAGGAACAATTTCGAAGTGATAGGAAACGTTATGAACGATTCCGCCAAATCGGTAAGCGGCATTGCCGCAAATATGGAAGATTTTAAGGATTTTATAGAGGGGCTTTATAAAATAAGCAATAATACTATTCAGACCGCCGAAGAAATTAACAGGAGTTCGTCCGGCACCATATCGGCGATAAACGCCAATAAAGAATCGCTGGAAGGCCTGCACGGCCAGATGAACAATATTTTATCCATAGTCAACATAATAGACGATATAGCAAGCCAGACTAATCTTCTGGCGCTTAACGCCGCGATTGAAGCGGCAAGGGCGGGAGAACACGGAAGAGGTTTTGCCGTAGTAGCCGACGAAGTAAAAAAACTTGCGGAGCAGACCCAGAAGCAGTCTAAAGAGATAGAAAAGACGACCGGAATAGTTGCAGGCAACTTCGATATACTGGTTCAAAAAAACAATTCTATCATCGAAATAATAAAAACGAACACGGGGTCGGTAGAGGAAATGCTTAATTCTTTTTCAGAACTCGCGGGTAAAATATCTCAGGCTAACGATATGATAATAAATATTACCGCGGCAACGGAACAGCAGTCCAGTTCGGTGGAAGAAGTTTCCCAGACGGTTCTGCATATGTCGCAATCAGTAAAAGATATTTCCGAAAAATTAAACGTTTTAAGTTCCAAAAGCGTAGAAATAAGCAAAATTTCGGAAAAATCCGAAAATATACTTAAAAAAGTCAAAGTAGGAGCGCATATCGAAAAAATTGCGGAGTTTGCGGAAGAAGGAATCAGGGAAATAACCGGAATAATAGAAAAATCTATTAAAAGCGGAGAGATTTCCTCATCCGATATATGGGACAGAAATTATATTCCGTTAACGGATACAAATCCGCAGAAATATAAAACAAAATTTACCGATTTCGTAAAGAGGCGGATTCAGCCTATAGAAGATAAATATCTTGCAATGGACCCAAGTTTCAAATATTTTCTGCTGGTTGACGAAAACGGTTATGCCGCGGCGCATAATTCGATATTCGACAAGCCGCTTACCGGCGATTACGCAAAAGATATCGCAGGCAACAGGTCTATGAGGATATTTAACGACCCGGTCGGCCTTGCGGTAGCAAAAAATACCGATAACCTAATAGTCCAGACTTATCCGAGAGACACAGGCGAAGTAATAAGCGACGTCGGCGTCCCCGTTTTCATAGACGGCAGGCACTGGGGCGGGATAAGGGTAGGTTACGGCATATAATTATAAAATTAAAAATATGTAAATAAATATAAAAATTTTACCGTATTTTTGTGAATTAACTTTTAATTAATTAAGGGAGGAAATTTTATGGAAACAAAATTAGCCAATCCGGCTCCGCTCGGACTTTCGGGGTTTGCTCTTACTACGTTTTTGCTGAGCATGATTAACATCGGTTGGTTTTCAGGCGCAAACATGCCTATGGTTCTTGCATGCGCTTTTGCTTTCGGCGGCATGGCACAGTTTGCCGCCGGTATTATGGAAATGCCGAGAGGCAACAGTTTCGGCACGGTCGCATTTTGCG
>JAJYPL010000005.1 GCA_021795355.1 bacterium
CATTATTATAGCACGTTATGAAACAGCCGTCGTTCATAATATGGTCTTTTTCTAACGCCTGATTAGTTCCCGAACATCCGGAAAGCATCAGTCCTGCCGTTAGTCCAAGAACGCAGGTCAGTAAAGCCGCAGTAATAATTTTTTTTAATTTCATATTTTTTTACCTTTTTTCATATTGCATATATTTTTTAAATTTTATTTATTTTATTTTTATTTTCATTTATTATTTTTAAAATATAATTGCCGTAACCGCTTTTTATATATTTTTTAGACAGATTCATAAGTTCTTCCTCGGAAATATAGTTCATTTTATAAGCTATTTCCTCTATACATCCGACTTTAAGCCCCTGTCTTTTTTCCATCATTTCGATAAATTTTGAAGCATCGAGCAGGCTTTCCGGCGTTCCGGTGTCAAGCCATGCATAACCTCTGCCCAGCGTAACTGCGTTAAGTTTGCCGCGTTTTAAATATTCGTTATTTACGTCGGTTATCTCAAGCTCTCCCCTCTCCGAGGGCTTTAAAGAGCCTGCAATATTAACGACTGCGTTGTCGTAAAAATAAACTCCGGTAACGGCATAGTTAGATTTTGGAACTTTCGGTTTTTCTTCTATAGACAATACTTTTCCGTCGCCGCCCGTTTCTATAACGCCGTATCTCTGAGGGTCTTCGACGTAATAAGTAAAAATTACCCCTCCGCCTTTTTGCTTTATTATATTTTTGGCATAATTAAACTTTTCGGGAATGCCGTGTCCGTAAAAAATATTGTCGCCGAGAATCAAGCAAACGTCTTCGGCGCCTATAAATTCTTTGCCTAATATAAAAGCCTCCGCAAGTCCGCCGGGAGAAGCCTGTTCCTTATAGGCTATATTAAGCCCTAAGTCTTTGCCGCCGCCGAATATAACCCTGAATTTTTCTAAATCCGCAGGGGTCGTTATTATAAGAATATCTCTTATTCCTGCCAGCATAAGACTCGACAGGGGATAATATATCATCGGCTTATCGTAAACCGGCAAAAGCTGTTTGCAGACGCTCAGGGTTATCGGATAAAGTCTCGTTCCGCTGCCTCCTGCAAGAATAATGCCTTTCATGATTATTTTTTACCGTATTTATTTATTTTTTTTATTCTTTATGTATCGTTTTAACTTTATATATTTATTAAATCTTATAAATAATATAATATAATAGTTTAAAAAACAAGGGGGCTAAAAGCTATATTGCCGGATAAATTTAAAATGATCGACATCGATTCTTTATCTTACGGCGGGTGGGGCGTGGGAAGAACCGACTCCAAAGTCGTGTTCGTAGGCTATGCCGTTCCGGGCGACACCTTAAAAATAGAAATATTAGAAGAGCATAAAAATTACGACTTTGCCGCAATAAATAAAATCATAGAACCTTCAAAGGACAGAATAGAGCCGGTATGCAAATATTTCGGCATTTGCGGCGGATGCGATTATCTAAATATATCTTATGATACGGAAATTTACTGGAAAACAGAAATTTTCAAAAAAGAATTTAAAAAAACTTTCGGCTCAGATTATTTTCCGCAGGACGTCGATATAAAATTTAATCCTTCAAAAGAAAATCTTAATTACAGGCAGAAAATAGGATTAAAAATACACGGAAAAGATATAGGATTTTATAAAAAATATTCCCACGACGTAGTAAACATCAGGAACTGCCGCCTTGCAAAAGACGGCTTAAACGAATTATTAAAAAAAGCCGGGGACGTATTGCTAAGCGAAAAGTATTACCGGACGGTCACTAAAAACATTTCGCTGTTAACGATAAGCGAAGCAGGATTAAAGAATATAATTTTCGGCGTTAAAAATAACTTTAAATTACCGGAGCAGTTTGTTAGAGATATATTTGCCGGCGCAAAATGCGACAATATTTTTCTGGAATCAGCCGGTAAAAAAATCATTAAATACGCAGCCGGAGATACCGATAAAAATAATAATAGTAAATTTCTGACTATAAAAGATAAAAAATTTTTATACGATTTACCGTCATTTATACAGATAAATAAAGAACAGAACGAAAACATAATAAACGCAATATCCGATTATACCGAAACCGTCACGGAAAGAGGGGCAAAAAAATTTTCGAACGCCCTCGATTTATACTGCGGCTTTGGAAATATTACGCTTTTTTTAACGTCTTATGCAGATAAGATTACGGGAGTCGAATCCGGCGATTTTGCCGTCGAACTTGGAAAGAAAAACGCCTTACTGAACAATATAAGCAATATTAAATTCATTAAATCGGACGTGTCTAAATTTCTTGATAAAATTGAAAAAGATAAAAAATTCGATTTAATAATTTTAGACCCGCCGAGATCCGGCATTAAAGGTCTGACGGGGAAAATAACGGCTTTAAATCCGTCATATATAATATACGTATCTTGCGATACAATGACGTTCCTAAGGGATTTAAAGCAATTTGCGGAAACCGGCTACGAAATAGAAAAAATAGATCTGTTCGACATGTTTCCAAGAACATATCACTTGGAACAGATTGCATTCTTAAGAAAAACCGCGTAGGCAGGCATGCAGGCAACTGACAGCTTTTATATTCCTATTACTTGCCGACCTTAACCGCCCTGACTACTTTTCCGGCTTTAAGACATTTTGCGCAGACTTTTATTCTTTTATTGCCGCCGTTAGCAGTAACGGCCTTAACCATATGCAAATTAGGGAAAGATACTTTCTTTGTTTTATTATTGGCATGCGAAACGTTATTTCCGAACTGGATGCCTTTACCGCAAATACTGCAAACTCTTGACATTTTAATATTCTCCTTATTCTTATAAAAACCTTAAATATATCTTGTATCTATTATATATAATATATAAATTTATTTAAACTGAGTTTTATATTTTATTACAACTCTAACCGTTTTGTCAACCGGAAAAACCTTTAACAGATTTATTTCACTCCGGCGGACATGAAAGCTTCGCTTTTATAAACACCCGCCTCCGTATCTTACTCCTATTTGAGTTTTCTCGCTTTATGAATATAAATATTTTTTACTATTCAATAATTAGTCCTAAATTTTTCTTGCAATTTATTCTTTTTATGATAAAATTAAAACAAATAAGGTTGTAAAAATTTTAAATTAATTAATTTTAATACTAACGGAGGTAAACTATGAAATGGAAATGTTCGGTATGCGGCTACATTCACGACGGAGATTCCGCTCCTGATTTTTGTCCGAGATGCGGGGCGCCAAAAGAAAAATTTGAAAAAATTGCCGCAGATATTGAGCAATTAATAGACCGCTCGAGAAAAACCAACCAGCTGCATATGGATCTTACTCATTTACTCACTAAGGTTTTAGAAGTCGCCGAAGCCGGCATTGAAGATAATCTTGACCCGGGATGTCTTAACGTATTCCAAAAAGCTAAGAAAGCCGCATGGGAAGTAAGACAGATGTCTAAAGCCGAAATAGTCGTCCACATAAACAAACAGAAATGGGGTTAATTATTTCAAAAAATATTTAATTTTTTACGGAAGAAAGAACGCTGAATATTTTGCGCACTTTCTTCCGTAAGTTTTATTTTTTTTATTTTATCGATTCCCGTTTATATATTTCAAACTCTCCTCTACATTAGAAACAGCCATTATATTGAAGTTTTTAACAAGAAAATCAGCCACGTTCTCAGATAAAAATGCGGGCAGTTTATAGCCAAGCCTTATATTTTTAACTCCTAAATACAGAAGCGCGAGCAGGACTATAACCGCTTTTTGCTCATACCATGCAATTTCGTAATAAATAGGCAGGTCATTTATGTCGCTTAAATTTAATTTTTCTTTTAATTTAAGCGCCGCGACTGCAAGAGAATACGAATCGTTGCACTGACCCGCGTCTATAACTCTCGGCAGACCGTCTATATCCCCTAAATCCAACCTGTTATATCTATATTTAGCGCAGCCCGCCGTCAATATTACCGAATCATTCGACAGGCCGCTTGCAAGTTCGGAATAATATACTCTTTCTTTATCGTTAGAATCGCAGCCGGCCATAACGACGAATTTCTTTATTTTCCCTTCTCCTACCATTTTAATTATAGCGTCCGCTGAATTAACTAAAGTTTGCTTAGCGAAACCGGCGTCGATACTACCTTTTATATTTTCCGGCATCTCCTCCGAATTTAACGCCATATTAACAACTTCCGAAAAATCATGATTTGCTATGTGTTTAACTCCCGGCATTGCAACCGTATCCGTAGTAAAAATCCTGCTCTTATAACTTTTCAACGGCTTTTTAATGCAGTTAGTCGTCATTATTACAGGTCCTTTAAACTCCGCAAATTCCTTTTCCTGCTCCCACCATGCCCCGCCGTAATTGCCTATAAAATGGCTGAATTTTTTAAAGAACGGATAGGCGTGCGCCGGCAGCATTTCGCCGTGCGTATATATGTTAATATTTTTATTTTCCGTCTGAGCCAATAATTTTTCAAGCTCGTATAAATCGTGCCCGCTGATTAAAATCGATTTCCCCTGCTTAGTTCCGTTTAATACTTTAGTCGGCTCAGGTTCTCCGTAATGTTCCGTATTTGCTTTATCAAGGGTCTCCATAACATTAACGCCTATTTTACCGCATTCGGTTACTAAATTTAATAAAACGCCGAAATCTTTATCTTCATTAGTCACGCAGCTTAAGGTTTTAATGATAAATTTTTTAACTTCATGGCTTGAATAATTTAATATATATGCATGATACGCATATGCAGCCATGCCTTTTAATCCGTAAAGAATAAGTTCGCTTAACGACTCCGTATCGCTCAGCTTATTCGGCAACACTATTTCTTTAGCTTTATCTAAATATGTTTTAAGGCTTTTATTTTCAGGAACCCATAAATAAAATTCATTAATACCCTCATATTTGTTCTGCGACGGTTGCTTTAATATTTTAACGTATTTGTTTTTTATATCTATCGATTTATTGATTAAATCAAACATTCTTTGCTCGTCGAAATTAACGTTCGTTACGGTCGTAAATAATCCCTGCAAAATAAAAAAATAATCTTTTTCGTAATCGACGTCGCTTATTTCAATTTTATCTATCAGCATTGCAATTCCTTTTAGATTAAATATTAATAGATCCTGCAGGTCTGACACCTCCGAGGTTTTTCCGCAAACACCGCTTTTGACGCATCCCGTTTGGCTTAAAGTTTCTTCGCACTGGTTACAAAACATACACACTCTCCTTTTTAATTTGTTTTAATTTGTTATTTAGAAAATCGATAGATTTAATTATAAGGAAATATGATTTGAAAATATGTGATTAAAGTCATTTAATTTTTTTAATATTTCAAATCGGTTATGAAGGCGCAATTTAAACTGCGCAATTTATTTCTTGCAATTAATATTTTTTTTTGCTAATATAATTAAGTTTTATATTGAAATTAATATTCTATTTTTTTTAAATTGCAGATAATTTAATTAAGGGGGGGATTAATTAACATGGAAGACAATAACAAACATTTTACTAAAGTAATGTGGATAGTAGTCACCATTAGCGTTATAGTTATAATCGGCCTCGGCATTTTTGCGGCAAGCGGACTAAACTATACTTTTCCTAACATGAACAGCATTCTCCCGCTATAAAATTTTTTACCATTAAAGAGCCGCTAGCTCAGCAGGTAGAGCACCTGACTTTTAATCAGGTGGTCGTGGGTTCGACTCCCGCGCGGCTCACCATTCAAAACCGCAGTAAATAAGCCCTTCCAGACCTTGACAATAAATTCTAAATAATGTATATTTTGTATAAAATGTATCATTTTTTATGTAAAATTGTCCCAAAATTGTCCCATAAAGGATATTAAAAATGTCGGAAAATATCAGAAAAAGAAAGAATAGTAAATATTACTACTACGATATGATGATAGACGGCGTCCGGTATAAAGGAACAACCAAGACCGCCGACAAAAAACTCGCCGAACATATAGCCGATACTATAAAAGTAGATATACTCCGCAAAAAACATAGCTTGCCAAACCTTATAAATTACCGGTTTAAAGATGTTTGGGATAATTATATATCATCTCAATCTTTGTGTTTTAAAACTCAAGAGTCTAAAATAAATTCGGCAAAGCATTTTTTACCGATTTTTAAAGATAAAGAGATATTGAGTATAACATCGGAGCAAATCGAAAGCTACCAACTAAAAAGAAAATCGGAAATTACGGCAAAAAGCAATAAAAGAGTGCAAGAAATATCCTTTAGGTCTGTAAATATTGAAATATCCGAATTAAATTATTTTTTTAATTACTGTATTAAAAAAGGATATATCGAAAAGAACCCAGCTTCCGGCATTAAAAAACTTAACGAACTCTCCCGGAATAAAAATTTATCCGACTCGGACATCGATAAACTAATCGCCGGAGCTACGAATAAGCTTACAATAGATTTAATAGCCTTTTTAATCTATACCGGTTGCCGGAAAGGCGAAGCGCTAAATCTTAAATGGGACGACGTGGATTTACAGAACGACGTCATAGCTATTAAGGCGACTAAAACTAAATATGACCGCTATATTCCTGTCAGCAAGCCATTAAAAGAGCTTTTAAACGGGATAGAAAAGAAAGACGACTGTTTATATGTATTTAACGATGACGGACGAAAATTAGGCGATTTTAAGCGTTCTTTTCATACAGCCTGCCGTAATGCCGGAATTAAGGATATGCACATTCACGATTTAAGGCACGTCTTCGCAAGTAAAATGGTTAAGAACGGCACGTCGCTATTTATAACCGGCGAGCTGTTAGGACATAGGACGACGCAGATGACTAAACGTTATAGTCATTTAGTGCCGGAGACGCTTAAGAAGGCGGTTGACGATGTGTGGGGCAGAGATAATAAAAACGGTTAATGGTTTTATACCTGATTGAAAAATTAAAGCCTTTAAAACGCATTATACGAAGTTTTTTATCGTTCCATAGAAGCATTTTTTACTGTTCTTGCGATATAATCGTCAATATGACCCTTTTTTCTTGTTTGAATGCCGGGACTAAAAGACAATATAGCTTTTGCGATATCGTCAGATTTAAACCCTTTTAATAAAGCATATTTTGCCGCCTTAAAATCCAAAGCCGATAAATCGCAGTCTTTACCGGCACTCGAATAAACCTTTCGGATATAAGCACTACAACCGATTTCAAGTTTTTTTTCTCCCAGCGTAGCGGGGGGTGTGTCAATATGTCTTTTAGGCAGTTCGATATTATAAAAAAATATTTTAGCAGCAGCTGTAGGTTCGGATTTTGTTTTTTTAAAATACGAACCTACATAATATTCTCACTTATGCTTTCTCTTTTCTTTTATATATATATACTTTCTATATACTTTATAGACATCCGCAAAGTATCGTAAATATTGAACTTGCGGGGTGCAAATATACCTTTTCTAATGCCAATCGATACCTTTTCTAATGCCAAAAATGAGAGAAATATACCTTTTCTAATGCCAATCGATACCTTTTCTAATGCCAATCGATACCTTTTCTAATGCCAAAAAATGCTTTTATGATATCATATGATGATCATATGACTAATATGTAACGTTAGCGTAACGTAACAATAGCAATCGTTTTTGAGATTATAGTTGTAACGTTAGAATAACGTAACAGTAACGTAACGTTAATAGAAAATATCATAAGGCGATGAGGTGCAGACTTGTCCTGTTCCGTCGTAGTCGTTCCACGCGTATCTGTCCCATGCCCTTTGCAGCCATTCAAAAATATCGATACTCCAATCTTTTTCCTTAAGATTATTAAAATCAGTTTTTCTGACTACCCAATCCTGCATTTTTTCAATTTCTTTTTCGACGTCAAGTCCGTCGAATTCTGTTGAATACCATACTATATCGCCGAATTCGATTCCGTCAAATTTTAAGGTCGCGGGATTAAAAGTTATTTTTCTTGATAGTATCTTCTTTGACGTTCTTTTTATAAGAAAAGACAGTTTCACGACTTTATTGCCGGATTTTATTGTTTTATATTCTGCCGAAATATCCGCGTTTTTAAGATTAATTTTATCTAAAATAGATTGTTTGATTTTTGAAAACGGCATTTTTTCGATATTGAGCAGTTTTTTGAAGTCATCTATTTTAATTATGTAAATAAAGCCTTGCTTACCGCCAAGAACAGATACGAAAACTTCATAGAGTTTCATATCGTATTTACTTCTTAAATTTAGAATAATATTCAGCGGGTATGTCGTAAACTTTTGTTTTAAATTTAACAAATACGGCGCAAGCTTCGGATTCAGATTTATTTCGACAATTCCGCCGGAGCAGCCGGCATCGGTGAACCAGCTGTAAATTTTCCAATTTTTATTATCTCTAAACGATTCGATAGGTTTTTTAATAAAACTTTTCAATAAAATATTGAGATATGAATAGTTTTCATCGCCCAGACCGATAATTTTTAAGAATTGCCGGGCGGGCATTATAAAAGGCTTTAGTTCATCGTCGTCCTTATAGATTTGGCTCAATACGACGCCTAAAGTTTTTATCTGATCCGCAGACAAATCGCACCGGGTAAATATTAAATCGTTATCCTTTTTAATTACATTATTATTCTTCAAAGCTTTGTAGGTTTCCAACCCGTCATTCGTAATTACCGACATATTTTATCTCCCCTGCCGCTGTTTCCGGCATAAAATTATTTTAAAAATTAATTTTTTTAAAAATTTTAATAAAATAAGTTCTGCTCATATTTATTGAATATTTTTGCTGAACGTATTGCTGAAGTTCTGCATAATTTAAATTCCGTTCTTCTTTTATCTTGTAAAGCTTAGGCATTAGGCGCATTAAACGGTTTAATTTAGGCGATTCTTTTGATTTCCGGCGTAGTTTCTTGATATGGCTCTCGTATATCCCGACCGATTTATAATCGCCGTCGGTTAAAATCTGCCCGGTAGTCTTTTTGGATTGCGATTGCAGGGATAATAGATTTTCTACTTTAGATAAAGCCGTATTGACGGCATTATCTAAGACTACGTCATCGATAATGCAGAGCTTGCCGGTAAGGCGCAGGACTTCCAAAAGCGCGGGGATTTTATCTTTTTTCTTTTTTAAGATTTTTTCTAATTTTTCCGTATTTATCATTTTGAATACACTCCCGTTATGATTTCGTTCCTGTTATGACCAAGTTCTGCCGACGTCATATGCACGGCTTCGACGTGCGAATAGCCTTGACTTTCAAATTGTTTAACTGTTTCGATTGCGTAATTATGCCTTAAAGAATGAATTGACCCGCTATCGCCCAAAACCGCCCTGATTTCATTGTTTATCTTAGCTCCCGTAACGACATCGCCTAATTTTTCGATATTATTCTCTTTCAAAAATGTTTTAATATCTGAAATTAAAGACTTGTCCGAAATTTCCGATACAATTCTATCTTTCCCGCCTTTTGCGCCGATTATCTCAATCTTATTTTCTTTTAAATTACTAATAGATAATTTAAGAATTTCGGATTTGCGCAGTCCAGCCGATAAAGCACAACGGACGGCGAGATTGACTGCTTTATCATGAATTTTTAAAAGTTTATCAACATCGTTTTTAGAATATGCGCGGACATCGGCGTGCTGCATATCTTTTTGAACCTGCCTGTTGAAATTTTCGTTCAGCTTAAAATCATAGTTTCTATTTAAGTTATGATGTTCGGAATAGCGGTTTAAGGCGGTTTCGAGTTTATTTAATGCCGATTTTTCAAGCTGGAAAGTTTTATGCGCGATATTTTCGTCAATCCTGCTTTGCAAATAAGATTTAACCGCTTCGGCCGTAGTTTTAGTCAAATCTTTTAATCCTGCATTTTCTTTTGCCCAGTTTGCAAATTTAACGACGCTTTCCCTATATGAATCGGCAGTCCTGTAACTATAAATACCCGTTTCTTTAGCTATACCAGCCGACCCGACTGCTCCGGCTTGCCGGGCATTATTTTTAGCTTCGTATTTAGAATTTCCGATTGCTTTTATCTCTTTGAAAACTTCCGTAACCTGCCATTTTACTGAACCTTTCATAATATAAATCTCCTATTTTTTATTAAAATAACGATGTTTTAGACAAGACTGTCCATTTAAAGTTAAGAACAGAAACTTTTTTTTACAACGTGTTTGTCGTTGTGTTTATTTTTTCTTAAAAATAAGAAAATCGCATAAACAACGCGCTAAGATTTTACTTTGAAAAATCAGATAAAGCTCTGACGAGCTGAAATTGTTTGGCGGCTTAAATCTTTTAAAAGCCTAAAATTTGTGATTGTTATTGCAGAAATGAACCGCAACAACGGAGTATGCAGTTTTTATAATATATTTTTT
Organism: bacterium; assembly: GCA_021795355.1. Taxonomy (GTDB): domain Bacteria; phylum SZUA-79; class SZUA-79; order Acidulodesulfobacterales; family Acidulodesulfobacteraceae; genus Acidulodesulfobacterium_A. The sequence goes on from JAJYPL010000005.1 coordinate 10,319, forward strand.
GAATAAGAAGTTTCCCGAATAAAGCACGGGCGTTATAGGATGCAAATCTTTCTTTCCCCCCGTTTTATCGGGGTTGTGGGAATATGTCCGGAGTTGAGATTTGCGCAGGGCGGCATGTATAGGAAAAATACGAACCGCCAAAAGATAATTTCCCAAAAAAAGATAAAGATATTCCTATACCTAAGGCATAAACGAATATAAGTTTAAATTTTAAAGGATTTTTTTAAGTAATTGGATTTTTAGACAAGACTGCCATAAGGAATCAACGGTCGCTTCCGTTCAGGTAGTTAAGGTAAGACGAGAGTGCGAATATCTCGAATGAAACAAAATTATGTGCTTACACACGCTCATAAGACAGGGAAAATGTAAGTTTTACCCCTGAATTTGTTCTAATCACGAGTTGTTTTGTGATTGGATATGCAAGTCGTATATTTTTTAAATTATCTCAAGCATTCGCCTGAAAAAATAATCTAAAAAAATACACCGCACGCTATTAATAATTTTATTATAGCATATAAAAATATCTTGTCAAGTATTTTTTGTAGCTTTATTGTTTTTTATCGCTTACGGCTCTGTTTGTATTTAATTCGCTTCGCTCTTAAATACAAACAGAGCCTACGTTTACGGACATTTCAGAATTAAAATAAAATTTGTAATAGTGTCGGAGAGAGTGTCATAATGTTGTGGTTTTTGCTTGCTTCGTCCGCTGTTTTTTCTTGCTCCGTTTTTTGCCTGACGGCAAAAACTCCGGCGAAAAAAGAGCGCAGACTACGGCGCAAAAACTTTTAAGTGCATTATTAAGGGGGCTCGCTTTGCCGACAAAGCTATCCCCCCTTAGACCCCCAAGAAATCGGGAATGGGGTAAAAACCTTTTTTGATTTTTCTTTTTAAAAAACTTTGGTATAATAACATTGTTAATTAATTTAATTAGGGGGTAAAAGTCTATGGCGTCAGTTATTGTTTTGCCGGAAGCTTTGATTAAAAATACAAATAAAGAAGAGCAGAAGGAACTTGCCGAGTTTTTTAACGGAATTAGTAAATCGGCAAGCGAAGCAACTATTTTGACCGTAGAAGAAAAGTTTGAAAGACGCTTAACGGAAGAAATATCTAAAGTTAATACAAGAATTTCAGAAACAAAAACCGATATTATTAAATGGATGTTTATATTCTGGGTAGGACAGATAGGCGTATTAGTGGCTATCTTAAGTCTGTTTTTTAAACATTAAAAAATTGCTTTTGTCCCAAATTTGTCCCATAGCATTTTTTATAAAGAAAATAACTTAATAATATTAATAAGTTATTGTATGTAATAACCTGACTTTTAATCAGGTGGTCGTGGGTTCGACTCCCGCGCGGCTCACCACTTAAAACTACAGCAGATAAATATATTACGACATTTCTTTATGCATAAATAGACAGCTAAGACCGCTTATAAGTATTGCAAAATGTAATAATTATCGAGATATTATGGGTATATTAAATATAAAGCCTTTATCCCGTGTCTCTAAAATCATATTTACCGGTTTATTTATTCTGATTTTATATTCAATTATCGCCTCATTCGTTTACGTAATTTTACAAAACGAAATCGACCTTTACGTTAAAAAATCTACCGATCTTGCGCTTTATACTACTAAACTTTCTACCGATTTAAATGATCTGATTATCGAGTCTGCTTCAATTATAAAATATTCTAAGTTAAACGATAAAAATAAGCTCAAAACATCCTTAATTAAAGCTAGAGCCTTAATAACCTCAACGGATAAAGATTTTAAAACTGTAAGACATTATATAAAAACTTCACGAATTGGAACAAAAACTATTTTACCTTACATAAATAAATCATATTTTAATTACACAAACCTTATAAGGCCGATAATAAAGAGGATTATAAAATATCACAGCTTAATTTCAAAAAAAATATTTCTCACGCCGATAGAACTTGCCCTATATAAAGATTCCCCCGTTTTTTCGCCGTTTGCAATAAAAGCAGTCGATAAAACAATAAAGCGTGAAAGAATCATACGAAACTATGTTAATCTGATTTATTTGACAGGTTCGCTGTTGATATTTGCATCTATACTTTTTTTTATCTTTTATTCAAAAAGAAAAACTAAGGAAATAGAAAATCTTTATGCAAAATTCAATTTAATATTCGATAATATATACGATCTTGCTTATGTAACAGAATTTACCGATGATGCCGTTCCAAAACACTTTACAGAGGTAAATGACATGGCTTTAAAAAAACTTGGCTATTCTAAAAATGAATTTTTAAAATTAAGCCATCTAAATATTATTAATGCAGCCAATGAAGATATATTAAATATGATGAAACTTTTGTTTGAAAAAGGCACGATGACTTATACAACGGAAATTAAAACAAAAGACGGAAAGATAATTCCTTTTGAAGTTACCAGCCGCATTTATAAAAATAAAAATCAACACCCTATAGGCGTATGTATTGCAAGAGATATAACGGACAGAGTTAAACTGGAAAAAGAACTTAAAAAACTATCAGAAGTAGATCCTTTAACCGGAGCTTATAATAGAAATAAATACAAAGAGATTATTAGAAAAGAAATCGATAGGTCTAAAAGATACGGGTATCCTCTTTCCCTCATAATGATAGATGCAGATTTTTTTAAAAAAATAAACGATAAATACGGACATGCAACCGGCGACGAGGTATTAAAAGACATCGTTTCTCTTATAATGAAAAACATAAGAAGCGGCGATTATTTAATACGATGGGGCGGGGAGGAATTTTTAATAATAGCCCCCCCATACGCTTCTTTAAACAATGCCTATTTGCTAGCCGAAAAATTGAGGGTTCAGGCAGAATTAAACTATTTTTCGGCTAAAGGCATAAGAATAACTTTAAGTTTCGGCATTGCGGAACTTATGGAAAACGAAAACGAAACGCCCCTTATCAAAAGAGCCGATAATGCACTTTATAAAGCCAAAAATAGCGGAAAAAATAAAAGTGTAATTTCTTAATAGAAATTAATTCATTAAATAGACTGAAATCATTAATTAATATTTAAAAAGCGAAAAATTAATTTTCGTTTCTTTTAGAAGTATTGTGCTCAATATCCATTAGTACCAAAATTAACTCCGCATAAGCCCATAACAATAAAAATATAACTATCGTTACTATTATGCCGCCGATCAATGAGAAAAAGAACGACGATAAAGCCGAACCTACATTAAATCCGCCCCCTCCGAACATTTCCGACATTTTTCCAGCCTGGTCGGCCCATACAAAAGACATTATAAAAGTACCTATTAATCCGACTGCCAAATAAACAAGGGCTGCTATTTTTAATATAAAAGCAATAAGAGAAAGCGCGGGGTATTTTGAGTCGTTATTTAAAGTGCCCCTGAATTTAAAGTAAGCGACGTAATTCATAAATATATCCTCCTCATTTCAAAAGTAACTGTATTAATTTTTATTTTTTTATTTGTGTTTATAAATATTTTCTTCCGCCGGAAAAGAGCCGTCTTTAACTTCCCTGCCGTACGCTTTTAAGGCTTCGACTATTATAGGGCGGGATTCTGCAAATTTTTTAACGAATTTAGGAGGTTTTTGAGCTAACATTCCTACCGCATCATAAAATACAAGCACCTGTCCGTCGGTATATTTTCCGGCTCCTATTCCTATCGTGGGAATATTTATGCTTTTTTTCACGATTACGGCGGCTTCTTCGGGCATTGCCTCCAGCACTATCATAAATGCGCCTGCATCTTCGAGAGCCTTAGCGTCTTCGACAAGTTTCTCGATTTGCGAACTTATTTTGCCTTGAACTTTATAGCCGCCCATAACATTAATAAACTGCGGCATAAGACCTATATGCCCTATTACGGGAATACCGCTTTCGGTAAGTTTTTTAACGGTGCCGGCTATATTAGGGCCGCCTTCCATTTTAACGGCGTTTGCCCCGCCTTCTTTAAGTATTCTGCCGGCATTCGTCAAAGCCTGCTCCGTGCTTACCTGGTAAGACATAAAAGGCATATCGCATGCCAAAAAAGTATTTTTTAAACCTGTTCGAACTATTTTAGTGTGATAAATCATATCTTCCAATGTCACGCTTATAGTGTTATCTTTTCCCTGAACGGTGGTTGCAAGCGAATCGCCTACCAATACTATATCGACTCCCGCCTCTTCCGCAATACCGGCTTGAACGAAATCGTAAGCAGTTATCATGACGATTTTTTCGCCGTTTAATTTCATTTTAACAAAATCTTCGATTCCTTTTTGCATTTTATATTCTTATACCCATGCTTTATATTCTAAAAATTTAGAATAATTTTCGGAGACTATAGAAGCAAACGCCGCCGAGTAAAGTCTCGCCTCTGCGTTATCAGACCTGGAAGTAAGCACGACCGGCACTTTAAGCCCGACTACGATTCCCGCCACTTTAGCGCCTGCAAGATATTCCAAATCTTTAAAAAGTATATTGCCCGATTCTATATTAGGAACCAATATTATATCGGCATCGCCTGATACCTCGCTTTTGATTCCTTTTTCTTCCGCCGCTTTTTTTGAAATAACGTTATCGAAAGCGAGCGGTCCGTCAACTATGCCTCCTGTAATTTGACCCCTCTGTGCCATTTTGGAAATAATTGCTGCATCCATAGTAGAGGCTATCTTGGGATTGACGGTTTCCACCGCCGAAAGTATTGCCGCTTTAGGATTTTTAACGCCGAGAATTTTGCAGATATCAATGGCATTTTGAAGTATCTGCGCTTTTTGAACGATATCCGGATTAATATTTATAGCCGCGTCAGTTATGAAGATTAATTTCTTGTAAGTTTTTATTTCCATGCAAAATATATGGGAAATAAACCTGTTAGTCCTTAATCCGCTTTCCATGCGGATGAGCTGATGCATTAATATATCCGTATGGATATGTCCTTTTATTATTACGTCTGCTTTTTTATCGCAGGCTAATTTAACGGCAATAATAGATGCATCGGCATCGTTGTCCGCGCCGATTATTTCAAAATCATTCGCAGAAATACTTTTTTCTTTTTTTTTAAGGATGGAAATTATTTTATTTTTGCTGCCTATAAGTTTTGGGATTATAATACCCTTTTTATAAGCTAAAACTATCCCTTCGATGACGAAATCGTCTTCGGCAACTACTACTGCCGCTCTTTTGGCTTTAAACGATTTCGCCGATATTATTAAATCGTCTAATTTTTTTTGCATTTAAAATATCGTTCTAAACGATTTTACTCAATACGTTTCCGGTTTGATTCGTTCCGATAGTAACAGCCTGTCCGTTGTTATTATACTGATTCTGATTTGCCGTGTTGCCGTTACCCGCAGATTGAAGACTCTGGATATTTTGATTAAGGTTCGCCGTTGTTTGATTAAGCGCATTTACCAAACCTTGATTCAAAGTGCTGACCGTGTTTAGAGTTAATGCGGCGGTTTTATCCGCAACGTCGTTAGGACCGGAAATATTCTGATATTGTCCCTTATTGGCATTTGCCTGGTTGCTTTGGTATAGCTGGGATGCCGTGGGATTTGAATTAATTCCCTGAACCATTTTAACTACCCCCATTTTTAGAATATTTACTTAATTGATACATAAATAATATCTATATTCAATAATATCACAAAAAATTAAATTGTCAAATTTTGACCAGTTTTGACCGAAGCTTTTGCCGATAAAATTAGCTGCGTCTTTAATTCAATATTGTATATAATTTACTATGCGGTTTATTTCTGTAATATTCCCATTTTTATTATTTTACGCGCTGAATTTAATATATTTATCTTTACGGCATCCGCAAACAGGACATTTGTCGGGAGCTTCCGGTCCCACGTGCGTATGTCCGCATACCGGGCATATATAAACTGTTTCCCCGTCAAAATCTTTACCGGCGTCAAAAAGTTCTTTAGCTTTTTTATAAATATCCCTGTGAATTTTTTCCGCCTCTAAAGCATAGTGCGTTGAGAGCTGGGCTTCCTTCTCATTCTGAAACTTAGCGGTTTCGTTGAAAACGGGATACATCTCTTCTATTTCATAATTCTCGCCGTTATATGCGGCTAAGATATTTTCACCGCTTTTTTTAATACCTCCGAGAGCCCTCAGATGATTTTTTGCATGTATAAGTTCCGCTCTGGCTATCGCCCTGAATATGTTGGCCAATCTTGGTTTTCCCTCTTTCTCCGCTTCTTCCGAAAAAATCATATATTTAACGTGCGCCTGGCTTTCTCCGGCAAAAGCCGCTTTCAAATCTTCTTCAGTCATGCTTCTCATAATTAAATCTCCTTAAAGTATGTAAAATTCTTAAAATTAAATTAAATTAAATTTTTATCGTTTCGTTTATATATAATTAATTATAATTAATAAAAATAAACGTTTGAAACTGCGATAAAGTAATTTTTCATATACTGCAGATACGCCCTGATAATTTTTCTATATCTTTTATATTCTTCCGCCGCAACGGACGGTTTTTTGGATTCAAATTTATATGAGCAAATTAATTCCGCTTTATTATTTAAAAATTTACATTCCGAATATGCAGAACTTAAACTTCCTCTAATCTTTAGCTCCTTCGGCATATAATACACGGAAGACTTCGCCGGAAGCTTAATTGTAATTAAGCCTTTGTGTTCAAAAGGATAACCTATGATTAAATTATACCGCCTTTTTCCCTTTAAAACAAGCCCGAGCAATCCGGAATCGACCGGCAATACGGAATGAAACAGCAGCTTGTCTCCATTTTTCGTTCCGTAGTTCTTATCTTTAATTTTGATTATTAATTTTAAATTTTTATTTATATTGCTTAAATTCTTAAAATTAAAATCTTTAATTTGCGCACCCGGTAAAAAATTATATAAAGAATTATAAACTTTAATTGTTTTTTCGTATTTATTTGTATTTTTCAGAGAAGACCTTTCATAATTAGAATAAACCCCTTTATACTCGACTGAAACCGTTCCGCTAAGCGTCCCGTTTTTGTTTATTTCTCCTTTAAACGAAAATATTTTTTCGTTTTGGTTCGGTTTTTCGGAAGGAGTTTTAATAAATTTAAATTTATTACGGCCTAAAATAGCAGCGCCTTTTCTGCCGGACAACTCGAAAGGAATATCGAAAGCTTTGTAGGAGGATGAATCCGGATACAGGTAACGGCGGACATACCGTCCGTTTTCTTTTAAAGTCAAACCTACTAAAACCGAATCAAACTGCTTAGGCGAAATTGTTTTCTTATTAAAATCCGCCGTGTTTAAAGACGCGATTAATACCGGGTAAGCGTTTATTTTTGCCGTTTTCAGCATAGCTATAAGCAGAGCCGCCAAAGATTTGGAATCGCCGTAACCGTCGTTAAAAACAACCTGAGCATCAGCCGGTATGTAACCGTTTATTCCGTAGCCGATCCCCGCGTACCTGAAAGTTTTGACAAACTTATCGTATATAGATGCCGCATCTTTTTTTTCTAATATAATACCGCCGTTATCTTTGTTTTTATATTTTTTAATTGCGGATTTAACGAACTTTTCTATTTTTTTATCCGGCTTTTCGGCTTTTTCAAACATTGCGTTTATTCTGTTCAAAAGAGTCCGCCATGAAGTATAAGTCGATACGGATATATATTTTCTTAAATTTTTTTCCGGAGGCATATCGGATTCTTTTTTTATAGCGGGAACATTATTTGCGGAAATGCTTAATTTCGTAAATTTTTTATTCTTTAGCAAAACGGTTTTTTTTAATAAATAAGATTTTTTTAAATTATGAAGATATAGATTAAGCTTAACCCCCGCAGGATAAACGAGCGAAAAATTAATTTTTTGAACGGGAATGCCGTAAGAAAAATAGTCCGTGTAAAAAACGCCGTTTTTAATAAGGGGCTTAAAATTATTAATTTCATAAGAAAAGTTTATTATTGAGCCGTCTTCTGCCGCCGGCATAGAAAGAGTCAGATATTTTATATCGGAGTAAGCCGGGTAATTAACCGCAAAACTAGGAGATACTATATTGACCGCATGTTTTCCTACGGGAATTTTAAACATTCCCTTAAGAAGGGTATAGGCGTATAAAAATTTAATTTTTTGATATTTCGTCGAAAAAGGTATAACGACTTCCGAATACTTGTTTATACCTCTTTGGGAAAGTATTTTTAAAGACTCTGCGACATATTCACGCAATCCGTATTTTTTATTGAGTTTTAATACGACGTCTTTTTTTATTATATACGCTCCGTATTTTTTGTATGCTTTTTCAATGTTTCTTCCTTTAATTTTTTTGACTGCAACGGACTTCTTATTTAAAGTTTTATAAGAAAAAGCAGGGTGCGTATTTACTATATTTAAAAATGCCGTAAAAAATGCCGTAATAAACATAAAAAACAAAACAGGTTTTAATTTCTTATTTTTCATCAATTAGAATCCTTTTAATTTAAAAATTTAATTAAGTTTATAAACATACAAATTATATAAATAGAAAATCAGCCTTTAAAATTACAAATTGCATAAATACCGCACTTATCGCAATCCGAATGATTTCCGCCTTTTTTGCATATATCCAGTATTCCTAGCCTGGTAATAGCGAAATCGTATTTTATAGGGTCGGAATAATCCAATTTTTTAAGATTTCCCGTTATTTCTTCCGCCATTTTAAAAGACGGATTTTTCCGATTAGTCAAACCTATGTACCGGCTTATCCTTCCTATATGCGTATCTACCGGCATAATAAGCTGATAAGTCTGAATGCCGTTATTCCATATACCGAAATCGAGATTGTCCGAATTTCTGACCATCCACCTTAAATATAAATTTATCCTTTTACACGGGCTGTTATCTTTCGGCGACGTAAAGAAAAATCGAACCATAGACCGTTCAGGGATATTTTTTGTTCCGTATATTTGGGAAAAATCGGCAATATGCAAAGCTCTTTCGCAAAAACTTTCGATAGCTTTTTTTAAATTTATATCGGACGGATTATATCCTTCAAGGAAAAAATTTTCTATAGAACCGTATTGTTTTAGTATTTCGCTTAAAATCAGAAACAATGCGGCAATATCTTTTTCTTTTATGAATCGGTAATAAAAGCCTTTAAATAATTTTAATCCTTCTTCCGCATTAAAATTAAAAGTAAATTCGTAAAATTTATGCCCTGTTATACTATCTATTTTATCCAATGTTTTAAGAATCTGCGGGACGCCTCCGAAAGCAAATCCTGCCGCTATAAAACCTGCTATTTCTATATCTTTAGGGTCGCTGAATTTATGTACGAATCCGAGAGGGTCGGAATAAAGATAAGACTCCTCGAACTTGCAGTACAAATCTTCAAGGCATTCTTTTAATTTAAGACTGTTTCCGCCGTTATTAAACGATTCGACCTTGCTTATAATTCCGTTCCTGTAAACAAAAGTTTTGCCGTCCGGAAGAGACCAGCAGTCGCCCTCCTCGAAAGGAAACGGAACATTCATCCCTCTGCCTATAAAAACATCTTCTCCGTTTATTTTTGTATAAAAGTTAAAATCGTTATCTTCCCATATCGAAGACTTGCCGGCGCCTTCGGCAGATCCGCCGTTTTTGCCGCCCGTTAACGATAAATCTTTATCCGACTCTTTATGATAATCCATTATAAATAACCTGTTTTACCTTATTCGGCCTATTTTATTCATTATTTTTTATTGATATATAAACAATTAATATGTCTATAATAGATAATGCTATAAAAATGTTATAAAAATACTATGAATCCTGCGTTATTTTGTATGCAAAATCCATTCCGAATTTTTCGCATTTAACCAGATCTTCATCAAAAGGGGTCATCTGAATTTTTAATCCTTCCTGCGCAATAACAAACCGCAAGCTTTTCAAAATATCCTGAATCATCTGGACGGCTTCGCCGCTCCATCCGTAACAGCCGAATACCGCAGCTTTTTTATTTTTAACGTTAAGCATAACTAAAGACGATATCATATCGAATATAGGTTTGGGCGGTTTAGCGTTAAGCGTAGGAGAACCCACTATTACGGCATCCGCTCTTTCAATTTCATCGACTACGTAATCCGCGTCGCGGTCCACTAAATTTATTAAGGCAACGTCCGTAAGTCCGTCTATTGCCGCTCCCTTAGCAATGTGCTTTGCCATTTCTTCGGTATTTCCGTAAGCCGAAGCATAAACTATTACTATCTTCTTCAGGGTAGAATCTGCATTGGTCGGCTTGCTTGCTTCAATATACCAGTCTATATATTTTTTTAAATTTTCCCTCAATACCGGACCGTGCGACGGCGCAATAACGTCTATATCTAAGTTTTTAAGTTTTTCTATCGCGCTCAAAGAATAATTTTTAAACGGTCTCATTATATGGGTAAAATAAAATTTAAAATCCTCGAATGCCTCTTCCTTATTTGTTATTAAATCGTTAAAAATATTGGCGTCGCAATAATGCGCTCCGAAAAAATCGCAGGGGAATAGTATTTTATCTTCTTTTAGATAGGTAAACATAGTATCCGGCCAGTGTAGAAACGGAGCGCTGACAAACTGCAGGGTTTTGCCGCCCAAATCTAGGGAATCGCCGTCGCCTACGGTAATATTATTGTAATCTTTTTTAATAATATGCTGTACGAAATGGTGGGCATTTTTTGAATAAACAAGCGTAGCGTCTTTGGCAATTTCTTTAATTATGTGAAGCGCGCCGGAATGGTCGGGTTCGGTATGATTAATAATTATATAATCTATTTTAGAAATATCGGCAACCGAATTTAATTTATTTATAAGCTGGTCTTTAGTATTCAATTTTACGGTATCTATTAGGGCGGATTTTTCGCTTCCCTGAATAAAATAAGAATTATAGCTTGTTCCGTTAGCGGTAGGTACGACTATGTCGAATACCCTGAGATCCGGATCGAATGCCCCCGTATAATATACTCCGTCCTTTATTTTGACCGCTTTTTGAGATAAAATATTGTTTTTAACATTATTATCCATATATTTAAACCTCCAGTTTAAATGTTAATGGATTTATATGGCCATGGGCTTATCCGGTCTATATAAATTCAATTTAATATTTACAAATTACGTTTTAAATATTATATCATATATAATAATAAATTTTAAGGATATGCGGGCAAATTTAACGATAAAACTAACGCATCATACGGGCGTAAACCAATGAAGGAATTGAGCTTATATATTCATGTACCGTTCTGCAAGAGCAAATGCAATTATTGCAATTTTTATTCAATACCTTTAACTAAATTAAAAAAAACTTATAACTCCAACCTCGCGGAACTTTATCCTGGATTTTTAATAAAAGAAATAGGGATAAATACCGAAAAATATCATTTGGAAAATGCTAGTATAAACACTATATATTTCGGCGGAGGCACTCCTTCTGTTATGACTGTCGATTTTTTCAAAAGCTTAATGGAATTTATCGGAAAAAATTTCAAAATTGCAGCCGATGCCGAAATAACCGCAGAAGTAAATCCCGAAAGCTGCGATTTAGAAAAATTATACTGCCTAAAAGCGCTTGGATTTAACAGGCTGTCTATCGGAGTGCAGAGTTTCGACGGCGGCGTACTGAAAACAGCAGGCAGAATTCATAATAAAAACGACATATACCGCACCGTTAGTAACGCCAAAAAAGCAGGATTCGCCAATATATCGCTCGATTTAATAATAGGACTTCCCGGACAGACGAAAGAAATATTTTTAGACGATATTAATAATATTACGGATATTGCGCCTCAACATATCTCCGCCTATATGCTGTCCATTGAAGAAGGAAGCTTATTTTATAAAATTCATAACGATAAAAACCATTTCCCCGTTAATAAACCGCCAGAATTCATAGGCGAAGAAAAAATAGCGGATTATTATATAATATTGTGCGAAATATTAAACGGGCAATTTTACGAACATTATGAAATATCTAACTTTGCTAAAAACGGATATAGAAGCAGACATAATATAAACTATTGGAACAGAGGCAAATACTTGGGATTGGGACCATCGGCTTCCTCTTTTTTTAAACTTGAAGACGGCAAAGAAATCAGAAAAACGAATATTCCGGATTTAGAAAGATATATCCGGAATATTTCAAAAGACAATTATAATTATGAAGAAAAAAACTGCCCTATTAAAAAGCGGAACAGCATACGAAATAAAAACGGCGGAGACTTTGTAGAAATCCTTACGGAAAACGATAAAATAAACGAGGAGATATTTCTGTCGCTGAGAACGTCTTCAGGAATTAACGAAAAAAGACTTAGGGAATTAGCCGGCGCAGAAATAATCGATAAATTAATTAAAGAAGGGCTTATGGAAAATTTTAAAGGCAATATTTCTCTTACTTTAAAAGGTATGCTTTTATCCTCGGAAATATTCGCACGCATTATGATATAGCATAATTAATTTGTTACAGGGTCGGAATTGAATTCTGTCCCTGTATTTAAAGGGAACATTTTTATATTGCAATAATAGAAATCAATATTTATAATATAATATTACTATAATAATAAACTCTATAAGGAGAGATGGCCGAGCGGTTTAAGGCGGCGGTCTTGAAAACCGTTGATGCTCAAAACATCCGGGGGTTCGAATCCCTCTCTCTCCGCCATATATAAACGCCATTTCCTATACAGCCGTTTAATTCAATACATGTCATAGGATTCGAACACCCGGAGCGCGAAGCGCGTTAGGGGGTTCGCCGCTTTTAGCGCCCGAAGGGCGCTCATCCCTCTCTCTCCGCCATATATAAACGCCATTTCCTATACAGCCGTTTAATTCAATACATGTCATAGGATTCGAACACCCGGAGCGCGAAGCGCGTTAGGGGGTTCGCCGCTTTTAGCGCCCGAAGGGCGCTCATCCCTCTCTCTCCGCCATATATAAACGCCATTTCCTATACAGCCGTTTAATTCAATTTAACTTATATCTTTCCTTGCAAATAACAGCGAGGATATTATAAACAGAAGAACGGTATAAGAAATTCCGTATATAAGGCGGTAAAATATAATCCCTGAAGAAATATCTAATTTATATGCCGCTTCGGAACTTATATTGAATATTGAAAAATTGGGCAGGACGGTATAAATAAAGTGGACTATGGAAGTCAATATATGATTTGCCTGATTAACTATTACGACTTTGCCTTTAATAATCTTTTTTACGGGTTTGACTAAATCGTTCATGCGGCTCGAAACGTTGCCTATAAAAAAAATAAGTATCGCAAAAATAGATGCTAAAGCTTTCGAAGTTACTAAAGAAAACAGCAGGGCGGCGGCGGAAATAAATATCGATTCGATTATTATAAACAGCCCTTGAATTATTAACGGCTGGGGAAGCATATAAAAAGTAAACGGATGATTAGGAGCGGCATAAGCGGCTGAACGATTTTGTAAATTAAAGTTATTATGAGCGGACTTTGCCCCCGAAACGACGGCTCCGGCGTTAGGTACTACCGGTACGATAAATTTATGCATAATCAGCAGTACAAAATAAAAAATAAACATCATTATAACGGTCGAAAAAATTATAGCCGCGGCAAGCCCCAAAAAACGTCCCGTTAAATATTCGGTTCTTTTAACCGGTCTTGTAATGCCGATAAAAATGCTTTTCTTTTCGACGTCGTCGTAAACCACGGAAGCTCCGATAAAAATTCCTATAAAAATATTGAAAATCGATATGGCAAATATAGAAAAATCCACCATAATTCTTCCCTGGTTTATAAAGCTGGTCTGGGAAACGAAATAACTGCCGGATATAAGTATTAAAGCAAAGATTAAAAAAGAATAAAAAATTTTTGAATTCTTTATTTCTTTAAATGAATACATTATTCCGTATAAAATATTTTTCATTAAAAATACCCCGCTAATTTTTCCTGTTTTTAAGCATTAAATCGTAAAGATAAACCTCTAAAGGCGTATTATATTCGCCGCTTAAACGGTCTTCTTTTTTTTCTTCGGCATATACAGCCGCTTCTTTTTCTATATTTTCGAGGTTTTCGTTTTTTATTAATCTGCCGTTTACTAAAACGGCTATCCTGTCGCACAGCTCTTTGCTGTCGGCAAGCACGTGCGACGAAAAAAATATAGTTTTCTTCCTTTCTTTAAGTTTAAATATTATATCTTTAAACTCCTTGCGCCCTATAGGGTCAAGTCCGGACAGAGGTTCGTCGAATATTAAAATTTCCGGATCTCCTATAATAGAAACCGCCAATGCCAGCCTCTGCGTCATTCCCTTAGAATATTTATGAGCCTGAGTATTTTTTGCATAAAAAATGCCTGCTAATTTTAAAGCATCATAAATTTCGTTTTTATTTATTTTTTTATTTAAAAGTTTTGCATAGTAATTAATAATTTCTATGCCTTTTAATCCGCGCGGAAAACTCGGATTTTCGGGCAGATATCCTAATTTTAGCCTTGCCCTGTAATCGAACGAGTCGTATCCGTTAATTTTAATGCTTCCTTTCGACGCTTTAATTAGCCCTACTATCATCTTAATAGTAGTAGATTTGCCTGCTCCGTTAGGACCGAAAAAACCGGTAACTTTTCCTCCGTCTATGTCTAAAGAAAGGTCTTCTACCGCATTTTTCCGCGTCCCGAAAAAACCAACCCTGAAATATTTTGTAACATTTTTTATTTCAATCATAATTCACCTTCTTTTTTGAGGCATAAACAGTTTTAAAGAATATGGGATTTTATAGTTTTTATGCTCATTTTTAAGCGTTATCTCTTTTTTAACCGCATCTATCCTATACTTTATTACCTGCTTAATATAGGGATTTTTATTATTTTTATACATATCTTCAAGAAAACTTAAAGTTTTTTTAAGGCTTCCGGATTTATTAAGGAGCTTGATGTATAAAAATTCTAAATATTTCGGGCTGCCGTTCATATCAACGGCATATTTTAGATAATATGCGGCTTTTTTATAATTCCCTATATTGTAAAAATAGTTAAAAGCTATAAGAAACGGTATATTCCAATTTCCCTTTAAATGATTCATGCCGAGCTTTAAAAGTTTTATGGCTCTTTTAGGTTTGCCCGCCAAACCGAGAAGCGTACCGCCCGCCTGATAAGCGTAATTGAAATTCGGGTTTAAAGAAACCGTTATGAACGAAATTTTATACATATAAGGGTAATGCGCCTTCGCCAGACTGAAAGACGAAGCCTCCTGAACGAAAAGCGTCCAGAAGTAATCAGAAGCCAGCGTATTAAAATTAAAATCTATAAATTTTAAAAATTCAGGTTTCACTGACGAATATCTTAAGAACGAAACTAATTTCAATTTTAAACGGCTTTTGGAAAAAACCACTATATTAAAAGAAAATAGAATAGAATAGGCTAAAAATAGCATTATTAAAAAAATTGCTGCAACTTTTAAAAATTTATTGATACCTATGCTCATTTTTAGATATTTTATATATTACTTATTTATTTTATTTACTTCGTTAAGCATCTCAAGATAAAATTCGGCGGTTTGGGACGTTACCGCTTTGGCGTCGAATTTTTTTACGACTTCATTATAGCAGTTAATAGCAAAATTTTCAATTAAATCATATTTATCTATTAAATACATTATTTTTTCGGCAAGCTCTATAAAATCGCCGTTTTTAAACAACATCCCCGTTTCGTTATTTTTAATTATCTCCGGAATTCCGCCTACGTCGGAAGCTATTACTGCTTTTTTTAAAGCGCAGGATTCTATTATAATGCTTCCCATTCCTTCAAGTCCCGACGGAACTGCAATCAAATCCGACGCATATATAAACTTTTCGATATTTTCTTTAAAACCGCTTACGGCGAAATAGTCTTTAAGTCCTTTTGTTTTAATTAAATCGACGATATAATCGTGCAATTCTCCTTCGCCTATTATAACAAATTTTAAATCCTGCCTTTTTTTTATTATTAATTCTGCCGCCTTTATAAATACTTCATGGCCTTTTTCGCCGGATAATCTTCCTATAAGGGAAATCATTTTTTCGTCTGGTTTAATGCCGAATTCTTTTCTTATTTCGGTTTTTTCGGATTCATAGAAAGAAGACGTTTTATCTTCATCGGCGTAGATCCTTGGGCTGTAAATAGTCTTGATTAAACTTTCGTCTATTCCTATGTCGTTAATCAATCTTTTTTTAATAAAATCCGATATAACGATAAATCTGTCGGTTAAAAATCTGTATATTAGAAATCCTTTTAAAAAATCCACTTTGTATGCAACATGCCGCGTTAAAACTTTTATTATCTTTTTTTTAAAAATAGAAACTGCTGCAATACCGCCTAAAAATTGGTCTAATGACGAATGAAAATTTATAAGGTCGATATCGTACCGCTTCAAAAAGCGCCTTATTTTCAATAAAGCAAAAATATCCATAAAATTCGTCATTCTTACGGAAAAATTACAAATGCCGCATTTATCCAATTCATCTCTTAACCTTTCGTTGTTATTATGGATAACGAATATATTGAATTCTTCGCTGCGGTACAGTTTCATAAATTTAAGCAAAATTACTATGTCATTTTGCGCTCCGCCGAAATTTTTAAAAGCGTCTATATGAAGTATGTTAAATTTGCCTTTTTTATTTTTTTTGTTATTCATAATATTGTATGTTATTATAATGCTATATTATATATATTATATTCATTTAAAACAATTTTACTTTTAATTTATGCAGAATATTATTTTAATTTTTTTCAAGGACATATTTCTCGCTTTAATTCCTATATTCGTCGCAATAGACGTTTTCGGAATTCTTCCGATTTATTTAGATTTTGTTAAAGACACCGATACCGATGAAGAAAAAAATATCAGGAAAAATTCGTTGATAACCGCTTTCAGCGTTGGCATAGGTTTTCTTCTGCTTGGCAAATCTCTTTTTGCCGTTATGGGTATTTCGATATACGATTTTGAAATGGCAGGGGGCATACTTTTATTTATAATATCCATAAATAATCTTCTTGCGGAAAAACGCAAAATCTATTCGTCGGCAGACAAAGCGGATTTGGGAGTAGTACCGATAGGCGTGCCTTTAATAGTAGGTCCGGGGGTTTTAACTACGCTGCTGATAATTACCGGAATATACGGATATATAATAGTCACTATTGCGTTTATCGTAAATCTTTTAATTGTTTACATAGTTTTAAAAAATACAAGGCTTTTTTTAAGATATCTCGGAAAAAACGGTTCAAACGCCGCAGGGAAACTTGCAGCGCTGCTGCTTGCCGCATATGCAGTAATGATGATAAGGGTAGGAGTAATAAACACGATAATTACTTACATGAAGAGCCTGCATTCCCATTCGTAAAAGGCACTGCCGCAAATTACAAGTTGTTATAGGGACAGAATTTAATTCTGTCCCTATATTTATTTTATACGTTAAACCTGAAATGCATTATATCGCCGTCTTTAACGACGTAATCTTTTCCTTCAAGCCTTAAAAGTCCCATTTTTGCGGCATTTGCTTCAGAACCTGCTTTTATAAAATCTTCGTAAGAAATAACTTCGGCTCTTATAAAACCTTTTTCAAAATCTGTATGAATAGTTCCGGCAGCCTGCGGCGCTTTCCATCCGTTTTTTATTTCCCACGCCCTTACTTCCTGCTTGCCTGCAGTGAAAAACGATATTAAACCCAGAAGGTTAAAACTGACGGAAGCGACGGTATCTAAGGCGGAAGATTCTATGCCGTAATCTTTAAGAAAAACTTGCCTGTCTTCTTCGTTCAAAGAAGCAAGTTCTTCTTCTAATTTTGCGCATAATCTTATAACCGGTATATTTTTGGGATTTGCTATATTAATAATATCTTCTATATCTTTATTTAAAAAATCATTGGCAAGCATATCCTCATCAACGTTAAGAATATATAAAGACGGTTTTGCGGATATTATTCCGAGTGATTTAAGCAAAATTTTCCCGTCGTCTTCTAATGCAGAGATATCGATATAGCCGGTTTCGGAAAGGTTATCATTAATCTTTTTTAAAAACTCAAGATTAGATGCCGCCGTTTTGTCTCCGCTTCTTGCTATTTTTTCAAGCTTTTGTATATGTTTGGAAAGAATTTCTATATCGCTGAGCGCAAGCTCCGTATTTATAATATCTAGGTCTCTTGCCGGATTTACTCCCCCCTCGACATGGACTACGGTGCTTTCTTTAAAAACTCTTATTACCTGAATAATTAAATCGACGTTTCTTATGTGGGATAAAAATTTATTCCCAAGACCTTCGCCGGACGAAGCTCCTTTTACTAATCCAGCAATATCGACAAATTCGACGTATGTAGGTGTAAATTTTTCAGGATTAAATATATCGCGCAGTTTTTCTAATCTGAGGTCTTTTACCGGTTTTATCCCTACGTTAGGCTCTATTGTGCAAAACGGATAGTTGCTAGCTTCCGCGCCTCCGGCGGTAATAGCGTTAAATATAGTCGATTTACCGACATTTGGAAGCCCGACTATACCGCATTTAAGTCCCATTAGATTATATACCTTATATTATATAACTTAGTTATTTTTGTTAATAGCGAATATTAAATGTTTAAATTTAAAACCACCCCGGCAGGCAAGCCTGCCGCCCCTCCTTTTTTAAAAGGAGGGGGGCTTTTACTTCTTTTACTTAAAGTTTATTTACGATTGTAAAGATTCATTGTTTTAACAAGACCGTCCGTTACTAATGACATCAGGATTTCGTTTATATCTCTAAGAATTTCAGGCAATATTTTCTGCTCTTCCTTGGAAAAATTAGCCAGAACATAATCCGCCCCGCTGCCGAATTTAAATCTTTCTGGCGAATTAATGCCCAGTTTCAGCCGGACGAAATTTTTGCTTTGCAGGGAATTTATAACCGAATTAACGCCGTTATGCGACCCGCCGCTGCCGCCGAGCTTTATTTTGTAAGTTCCGAAAGCCAGATCTAAATCGTCGTGAATCAATATTATATTTAAATCCTGAGTATCGGAATTTTCCGGCAATTTAAAAACGCCGTTTTTGTTTAAAACTTCTTTTACGGCTTTTCCGCTTAAATTCATAAAAGTAAGCGGTTTTATCAAAAAAACTTTTTTCTCGGAAATAATTTTATCTGAAATTAAATAGTTTTTTTTATTAATAAAACCGGGGAAATTATTTTCTTCAGAAAAAAAATCTACCGCCGTAAAACCAAAATTGTGCCTTGAAAATTGATACTCGCGACCAGGATTTCCAAGTCCAAAAATAAATATATTTCCCGGCATATTTTTATTATTATAAAATCTTTAAGACTTTTTAGAATCTTGCTGCGCCGACGCCGCAGAAGGAGCCGCCGCCTGCGCCGCAGTTTCGCCTTCAGCGCCTCCCGCAGAAGCGGAAACTTCTTCAACCGTAGGTTCTGCAACAGTAACTATGGCCGCATCTTTTTCGGTTATGATTTCAATTTTGTCGCCCAAATTTAAATCTCCGACATGGATAATATCGCCTATGTTTAATCCGGAAACATCTATATTTATCGTGTCTATAATATCTTTCGGATAACCTTTTATGGCTATATGTCTCATTAACGGCTCAAGAATACCCCCGAGCTTAACTCCTTCCGGCTTTCCGTTAAAATGAACAACGGCTTCTATTTCTATTTTTTCATCCATAGATATTTCATGCAAATCAATATGGATAATGCCGTCTGTTACCGGATCCTTCTGAATTTCTTTTATGACCGCCATCTTACCGTTAACGTCGGCTTCGCTGCTCAATATATTTATGAACGAAGATATCGAATGTTTTGCAAAAGCTTTAAGAAATTCTTTGTAGTTAATGAGAATGATACGGGATCCTGTTTTTTTTCCATATAGTACCGCCGGTATCAAGCCGTTTTTTCTTAATGTTTTAAGATTGTTTTCTTTTTTCCTGTTTTCAATATTTAAATTAATGATGTCCAATTAAAATCTCCTTTTACATTTAGTTAATTTTATTTTTTATTTATATAAACAGCGAACTCACGGAATCTTCTTCGTGAATCCTCTTAACGGCTTCTGCGAGAATATTAGCCGTACTTAATATTTTAAATTTGCCCGATAAATCGTTTCTATTTTTTTGATCTATAGTATCGGTTATTATAAGTTCTTTTATGGGAGAATTATTTATCTTTTCTACGGCATTG
The DNA here is from genome assembly GCA_021795355.1 of bacterium. Classification (GTDB taxonomy): domain Bacteria; phylum SZUA-79; class SZUA-79; order Acidulodesulfobacterales; family Acidulodesulfobacteraceae; genus Acidulodesulfobacterium_A. The sequence continues at coordinate 30,411 of JAJYPL010000005.1, forward strand.
CCTGATAAAACGCCATGGGTAGCCATCGCAATTATTTCTTTTGCGCCGTTGTCTGCTAAAGCCGAGGCGCCTTGCGCAATAGTGCCTGCCGTATCTATCATATCGTCGAGCATAATTGCGGTTTTATTTTTTACGTCTCCTATTACGTTCATTATTTCGGCGACGTTTGCCTTTATTCTTCTTTTGTCGATTATGGCAAGATTTGCTCCCAAGTGTTTAGCAAAAGATCTTGCCCTTTCGACGGCTCCGGCATCAGGAGAAACTACTACTATATCCGAAGAATCGTAATTCTTAGTCTTTATATAGTCCAGAAGAACCGGCGCCGCATATAAATGGTCCACGGGGATATTAAAAAATCCCTGTATCTGTCCTGCATGCAGATCCATGGATAAAACTCTGTCCGCCCCGGCGGTCGTTATAATATCGGCTACTAATTTTGCAGTAATCGGAACCCTTGAAGCAGTTTTCCTATCCTGCCTTGCATAACCGTAATATGGAACCACGGCTGTTATCCTATACGCCGAAGCCCTTTTCATTGCGTCGATCATAATCAGCAGTTCCATCAAATTTCGGTCAACCGGATTAGACGTGGGCTGGACAAGAAAAATATCGCATCCCCTAACGTTTTCGTTGATATTTATAAACGTTTCGCCGTCGCTGAATTTATAAACTTCCGCATCCCCAAGAGATATACCCAGATAACCCGCCATTTTTTCGGCAAGCTCCTTGTTTGAATTTCCTGAAAACAATCTTAATTTATTTGTCATTTTTTATTTAACTTTTATCTTATCTATTTTCATTCTGCCGGCTGGGGCGGGAGGATGACTCCCTTCGGTCGTGATCGCCTAACCAACCATATAATCTATATTACTTTTATCTATTCTATAATCATTCTGCTGGCTGGGGCGGGAGGATTCGAACCTCCGAATGCAGGAATCAAAATCCTGTGACTTGCCGCTTGTCGACACCCCAAATTAAAATATAAAAATATTCATAACTTATAACTTTTTCATAACTTATAAGTTATGAACCGAAAATTACGAACTATTCCTGATTGCTCACTGCGGTTTCATACGACGCAAGCACTGCCGTCTCTATCATATCTCTTGTTTCGTTGTTAAGAGGATGCGCCGTGTCTTTGAATGTGCCGTCTTTTCTTTTTTTGCTTGGCATAGCGACAAATAAACCGTCCTTTCCGTTAATAATTTTAAGATCTCTTACCACGAAACAATTATCGAACGTAATCGTAACATAGGCTTTTAATTTTTCTTCATTAACAGGAAAAACATTAACTTCTGTAACTTGCATAAAAATCCCTCCAAAAATGAAATCGGTTGAGTAATAGTTTATAAAGTTTCCGTCAAAAAAATCATGCGCACTCTGTTATAGAAATTAAACGATTTTATTTTACTTATGTAATCTTTAGCGCTATGCTCCGAAGTAAACGCCCCAAAAACCGCAGAGCCGCTGCCGGACAAAAGAGAAAATTCCGCTCCGTTTAAAATCATAGATTCTTTAATTTCTTCGATAACCTTATAATTTACGAATATAACGTTTTCGAAATCGTTTTTTAATTTTAAATCTTTAAAGCCTAAGTATTGAATATTATAATAATTTGACTTATTTGTCAACAAAAAATCGTCGTAATCGTCATATGCTTTTTTTGTGCTTATCCCAAAATCAGGAATAACTAAAACTATATAATATTTAGCAAGGACGTCCGTTTCAATTTCTTCTACTTTTTCGCCGAATCCGGATACTACGGCATCTTTCCCGGTCAAAAAAAAAGGGACGTCCGATCCGATTTTCAAGGCTATTTCCGTCAATTCGGATTTAGCGAAAGGATTGCCGTAAATTTCGTTTAATTTTAATAAAAGTCCGGCTCCGTCGCTTGAACCGCCGCCTAAGCCGGCGTTAAAAGGAATATTTTTTTTTATTAATATGTCTACGCCTTTATTTTTTATATTTAAGGTATTAAAAAAAAGCTTTGCAGTTTTTATCGTTATGTTATCTTCATTGGAGAGCGATTGAAGTTCTAGTTCCGATATTTTGTTTTTTAAATTTGCACCTGCAACTGTTATAATTTTATACGATCCATCGGTTAAATTAAACGTTATCTCATCTTTAACGTTAATTTTTCTCATAAGAGAAATAATTTGATGCAGTCCGCATGATTCTTTTTTACCGATATTTAAAGAAAAGTTAACCTTGGCGGGAGCGTAATAAACTATATCTTGCATAAAGAAGCTGCGGAATAATTGGCAAAATTAATAAATAATTGAGGATAAACGCCCATTATAAGGGTAAAAAACAGGCATATTATTATTGCCAGCATTATTCCTTCACTTATATTTCCGTTAACTATACCGTAATTTTTACCTTCGGCCGCTATGCATGAAACGGAAGAATCTTCCTTATCCGGCATATACATTTTAACTATTATCTTAATATAGTAATATGCCGCAAATGCGCTGTTAAGCAAAGCGATAAAAACTAACCAGTAATAGCCGGATTTTACGGCAGCCGAAAATACGTAAAATTTTCCCATAAATCCTCCGGTTACGGGTATTCCCGCAAGAGACAGCATAAAAAAAGCCATGGCTGCAGAAATAAACGGATATTTATACCCTACGCCTGAATATTTTTTTACGTCTAAAGAAACTATATCGGAATTTTCAAATATTATAACTACGGCAAAAGCTCCTGCCGTCATAAAAATATATGCAAAAAGATAAAAAAGGGTTCCGGAATAACCGTAAAAACCGCCGCCTATTATTCCTACAAGTATGTAACCGGCTTGAGCTATCGAAGAATAGGCTAAAAGCCTTTTAATGTTCGAAGATAAAATAGCCGCTATATTTCCGAAAGTCATCGACAAAACGGCAAGTATCCAGAGAATATCGTTGAAATTGATAACGTTGAAATTATAAATAAGCAGATAAATTCTTAAAAATATTGCAAAAGCTGCAACTTTTATTCCGGTTGCCATAAAAGAGGTTATCGGAGTAGGCGCTCCGTCGTAAGCATCAGGAGTCCATGCATGAAAAGGAAATAAAGACATTTTAAAGGCTAATCCTACCGTAAACAATAAAAGCCCTATAGTAAGATATTCGCCCATACCGTTTAAAATAGACGCACTGCCGTGTTTAACGTAAGAAATGTTTTCCAAATATGTATGTATGGAATTTAAGTTCAGGTGTCCGACTGCGGCGTAAATAAAAACAGAGCCGAAAATTAAAAATGCGGATGCGAAAGTTCCCAGTATAAGATATTTAAGCGCCGCTTCGGTACTACGCGTGTTTCCCCTTATATATCCGGTAAGTATATATGCGCAAATAGACATAAATTCTAAAGATATAAAGACCATTATTAAATTATTGGACGACACCAAAAACATCATCGCCGATATTCCGAAAAGAATAATACTATAATATTCGGGGTAAGGCACATCGAAATTTTCTATATAATCCTTAGAAACAAGGACGGTCAAAAAACCGGACAACAAAATGGCGATAAATAAAAATACGTCGTAGCCGTTAAATACTACCGACCCGTAAAATCCCGTCAAATTTTTTCCCGACAGCATAACGACGTATAAAATAGAAAACGCTATGCCGATTAAAGACAGATAATACGAATTTTTACCTTTTGCTATTTTCTCAAAAAACGTTAAAAATAGCACGATAAAGGCAAATAGTATTATTACCGCTTCCGGTATAATGCTTATCATGCTTTTTTCCAAAGAATTTAACCCGTATATTGCAGGCATAATATTATGCATTGGATAACCCCGTCTTTATTTTTATGGCATTATATAAAATCTTGTGATGATTCAGCATCGTTAAAAAATGTAAAACCGAAGGACCTATTCTGTCTAAAAAAGGAGATGGATAAAATCCCATTAAAAACATTAATATTATTAAAGGCAAGACGGTTATAATTTCCCTAAGGTTCATATCGTCGAAAAACTCGAGATGATGATCGTATGGAGCAGTTTGATCGTGCGGATCCTGAAACATAACTCTCTGAAACATCCACAATAAGTAAACCGCCGCAAAAATAATGCCGCTGGTTGCTATAATCGTCAAAACAGGATAAGAGCGGAACGAACCTATTAAAATTAAAAATTCGCCGATAAAACCGTTTAAACCCGGCAACCCGACGGAAGCCAGAACGGAAGTTAAAAATAAAACCGTTAAAATAGGAGCTTTTTTAGCTATGCCTCCTAAATCTTTAATCTGCCGAGTATGCATTCTTTCATAAATCATACCTACAAAAAGAAATAACGCTCCGGTATCAATCCCGTGGTTTAAAAGCTGATAAACAGCTCCGTTTATACTTACCGCGGTCAAAGCAAACAATCCTACCATTATAAAACCCATATGCGAAACGCTGGAAAATGCGACCAATCTTTTAAGGTCTTTCTGAACTATAGAAACAAACGCCCCGTATAAAATGCCTATAACACCGATTACTACGATATATGGAGCTAAAATTAGCGCTGCATTCGGCAGTAAAGGTATGGCAAACCTAAAAAATCCATAAATTCCGAACTTCAATAAAACGCCGGCAAGTATAACGCTTCCGGCTGTCGGCGCTTCGGTATGCGCGTCAGGAAGCCAAGTATGAAACGGGAAAATGGGAACTTTAATTGCGAATCCAAGAAATAACGCTATAAACAGCAATATCTGCAAACCGACGGGAATATGGGTATTATACAGCCTCATTAAATTGAACGTAAAATTGCCGGTCTGTTCATAATGTATTATAAATATATAAATTATGCCGAACAGCATGATCAAAGAGCCTGCAAGGGTATAAAGAAAAAACTTTACCGCAGAATATATTCTTTTTCCGGTACCCCACATTCCTATAATAAAATACATAGGTATTAGCATGAATTCCCAAAAAACATAAAACAACAGAACATCTAACGCCGCAAAAGTACCTATCATGAAAGTCTCTAACAGAAGCATTAAGATAACGAATTCTTTAACGTGGTCTTTTATATATCTGTAACTTGACAGCAAGGATACGAACGTCAATAAAGTGGTCAAAAGAATTAAAAAAAGACTTACGCCGTCAATACCCAAAAAATAAGACGCGCCGAACGACGGAATCCAGTTAAATTTTTCTATGAATTGAAACTTATACGTATCCGGCTTAAAATAAATAAATAAATAATAAGAAGCGATAAACTCAACGAGCGACAACAAAGTCGCAAGGTTTCTTAAAAGCCCTTCATTTTTCTTATTTATAGGCAGTAATATCAATACGGCGACGGCTGGGAAAAAAATCAGTATAGTTAAAATGTATTTCATAAAAAAAGCCATTTTTTATATCCTTTATAGTTTATATGTTATCCTTACCGCGTTAATTTTTATATTGTAATTACCTGATAAAATAATAAAAAAGAACCGCCGCTACGCCTATTGAAATCGTCAAGAGATAACTCATCAGCATACCGTTTTGAATCTTTCTCGCTTTAACCGAAAAACTTCCAAATGCTCCGGCAATTCCGTTAACGGCGCCGTCTATTATCTTAATATCCACTACTTTCCAGAGAAAATCGAAAAAAACAAGAAGAGGTTTAACTATCAAAAAATTATATATTTCGTCTATATAAACTTTATTGTATGAAAGCGCATACACAGGCTTGAATATAGTCTTTATTTTTTCAGGATCTACAGCCTTTTTAATATACAATAAATAAGCTATATATATTCCGATTAAACCCGCAGCTACGGAAATTGAACTAAGAACATACCAAGGCATACCGTTAACTGCAGGAGCAAAATTTTTTGCATTCTGAAAATCGACGTTTAAAAAATTGTAAAATACGGAATGATTAAAAGGGGGTATTCCCAGAAATCCTATTGTTAACGCAAAAAAAGCCATTATAATCATAGGTACCGTCATAATTTTAGGAGATTCATGGACATGCAAGTTTTTGTCCACTTTGGACTCTGAAAAGAAAGCTAAAAATATCAGCCTGAAAATATAAAAAGCCGTCATTAACGCAGTTATCTCCCCAATAACCCATGCAAAGTAAAAACCCTTATTATAAACATCCGCTAATATAGCATCTTTAGAGAAAAATCCGGAAAAAGGGGGAATCCCCGATAGAGCGAGACCGCCTACTATGAAAGTAATTGCGGTAGTTTTCATTTTTGAGTATAATCCGCCCATTTTTCTTAAATCCAATTCTCCGGAAAGTCCGTGCATTACGCTGCCGGCAGTTAAAAAAAGCAGTCCTTTAAAAATAGCGTGGGATATAAGATGAAACATGCCTGCCGTATATGAACCTATACCTACCGCCATAAACATATAACCTAACTGGCTAACCGTGGAATATGCAACTATCCTTTTTATATCGTATTGAGTAAGAGCGATAAACGCGGCAAAAAATGCGGTGAACGTTCCTACTATAAGAACTACTTCCGAAGCTGTATGAGAATATGAAAACAACACGTGAAATCTTGCTATCATATATACGCCGGCGGTGACCATAGTGGCGGCATGTATTAATGCGCTGACCGGAGTAGGTCCCTCCATTGCATCGGGAAGCCATACATGTAAAGGAAATTGGGCTGATTTTCCTACGGCGCCTGCAAACAACAACAGCGCTATAACGGTTACGGTCAACGTCGGCATAGTCGGAACCATGGCAAATATTTTTTCGTAATTAAGTGTTTTAGTCGACATAAATAAAAGAAATATTCCCGTAGCAAAACCAAAATCGCCGACTCTGTTTACTATAAAAGCTTTTTTGCCGGCATCGGAAGCAGATTTTTTTTCATACCAGAAACCGATGAGTATGTATGAACAAAATCCGACCGCTTCCCAAAATACGTAGAGCAATAGCACGTTATTAGACATAACGAGCATAATCATTGAAAACACGAACAGGTTTAAAAACGAAAAATATCTTGAAAACCCCTTATCGTCCTGCATGTATCCTATAGAGTATATATGAACTAAGGTGCTCACCCCCGTAACCATAACGAGCATAATTACGGAAAGCCTGTCGATAACGGCAGAAACTCCTACTTTTAAAGTTCCTGCATGCACCCATGGATAAAGAGTATCGGTAAAACCGTGGGAATATGCGACTATAAAAAACAGAATAACGGACAGAATAAAGGATATTCCTATGAAAGCACTGGCCAAATATCCGGAAAATCCTTTAAAATATCTTCCGAATAAACCCCATAACAGCCATCCGGCAAGCGGAAATAACGGAATGAGCCACGTAATAGATGTTTTGAAATCCATTTTATTAACTACCTTTTAAATTAATTTTTTAACTCGTTTGCTTTATCCATATCCACAGTTCCTTTTTCCCTGTAAAAAGCGACTATAATGCCAAGAGCTACCGCGGCTTCGGCAGCCGCTACCACCATTACGAAAATAACGAATACGTCGCCGGAAATAAGATTTAAACGGTTCGATACCGCCACAAAACCGAGATTTGCGGCATTAAACATCAGCTCTAAGCTCATAAAAACAATTATTAAATTTTTCCGCATAAGAACGCCCAATGCGCCTATACAAAAAATAATTCCAGCCACTATCAAATAATTATTCATATATTTATCACCCGACTTACAGCCGTCGTTTAAAGTTTTTTCTTAGCAAATAAATATGCCCCTATAATTGCTACAAAAAGAAGTATAGAAGCAATTTCAAAAGACAGAGTATATTTAGTAAATAAAAATTGCCCTATGACCTGCGTATTGCCTATCTTATTTATTACGGCGTGGGTAAATATGCCGGTAGGCTTTTTGGTCTTTCCGCCTACCGTATATATAACTATTTCCGCAAACAAAACTACTGCAATTACGATTCCGATAATTTTCTGATGAAAATCCGTCTTTACGGCGTTTAATCTTGAAATATTTAACAGCATTATAACCAATACTACAAGAACCATTATCGCTCCGGCATAAACCAGTATCTGCATAACGGCAAGAAACTGCATATCTAAAAGCACGTAAAAACCTGCAAGCGCAAAAAAACAAAGTACTAAATAAAGCGCCGAAGTCAATGGATTTTTCATAGATATAACCATCAACGCAGAAAAAATAGCTATAAAAGCAAATATGTAGAAAAGTGCTTCCACTATTAATTACCTCAAATTTTATCTAGATTTAATTAGTTTATCTATACCGTAAATGCCTTCGTCTCTGGTATAAAAAGCAACCTCGTAATCCGTTCCCAAGCTGATAGCTTCCTCGGGACATATTTCTTCGCAGTAGCCGCAGCATATGCATCTCAATAAATCAATTTCGAATGAAGCAGGATGTCGCCTTCCGTCGTTGTAAATTCCTTTTTTTAAATTATCTAAGCTGTGGTTATGTTTTTGCCTTTCCGTAAGTTCGTGTTCTATTCCGTAGTCAACGTAACCGGCTTTTATCTTTATAGCTTCCGACGGACAGACGGTCTGGCATAAAATACAAGCTACACATCTTAAAGAACCGTCCCCGTTAACGTTTAGATGAGGAAAAGCCCTAAATCTTTCGGCTATCGTAAGACGTTCCCTTGGGTACTGAAAAGTTACAGGTTTTTGAAAAAAAGTTTTAATAGTCGTTTTAAGGCCGATTAAAAAATTTTTAGAAATCTCCAAAATCGACTTTTCTTGTTTTTGGGTATTCATTTATTATCCTTTAAGCAAAACCATTACGAATCCTGTTACTATTATATTTGCAAGAGCTACAGGAAGCAGAAACTTCCATCCGAAATCCATAAGTTCGTCGTATCTAAGCCTTGGATACGTCCATCTCAGCCATAAATAAATAAGTATTATAAAAAACACTTTTATCAAAAACCATACAACCGGCGGCAAAAAAGGACCCTGCCAGCCGCCCAGAAACAAAGTCACAATTACTGCACTGTTTACCACCATCTGAGCATATTCGCCGATAAAGTAGAAAGCAAATTCCATACTGGAGTATTCAGTGTGAAAACCGGCTACTATTTCTCCTTCAGCCTCTCCTATATCAAAAGGAACCCTGTTCATTTCGGCGGTTGAAGCGATTAAATAAAGCAGAAATCCTACAGGCTGATAAACTATAAACCATATATGCGACTGTTCGGAAACTATTTTAGATAAGCTTAAGTCTCCCGCAATCATTATTATGCCTATTATAGAAAGTACGAGAGCGATTTCGTAGCTTACCATCTGAGCGGCTGTCCTTATCCCTCCAAGAAGAGAGTATTTGCTGTTAGATGCCCAACCGCCTATAACGACTCCGTAAACGCCGAGCGAGGTCAGTGCAAGAATAAAAAGAACCCCGACGTTTACATCCGTTACTTGAAGAGGAACGATATGCCCCATAATTTTTAACGGCGCGCCGAACGGGATAACGGCAAAAGTAGTTAAAGCCGGTATAACTACTAATATTGGAGCCAAAATAAATAAAAACTTATTGGCGTCGCTCGGTATAATATCTTCTTTAAAAAATAGTTTAATGCCGTCGGCTATCGGCTGCAGCAACCCGTGAAATCCGGCTTCCATCGGACCCATTCTGTTTTGTATCCTTGCCGCAATTTTGCGTTCTAAGAGGGTTAAATAAGCGGCGGACAACAGCAGTCCGACAAACACTATTAATATTTTAATAACTTCAGCGATAAGCCAAAAGAGCATTTTTATAATACCTTTTAATAATATAATTTTGTTCTATCGTTATAGTAAAATTTGCTTCTGCCTTTAATTTTATTGTAATATATCACGTTTCCGCTTTTAATTGAATTAAAAAAATCTTCGGTATCGTCCAAATTATATGCATTATTCATTTTACCGGAAATTTCGGCAAATACGTCTATTAAATTATATCTGTAAATTCCAAAATTAAATTCGTTATTTATGTTTATGGTTTTACCCTCAAAATTTTCATAGTATGTATTTTTTTCCTCCAAAAAATCTTTAACGGGTATAACAACATCCGCCATAGCCGACAAAAGGCTTGTTTTAGAAGAAAAAACGGCTAAAAATTCTAAATTTGAACTGTAGCGTATTATTTCTTTTCCGTAATCGTCGTCTTGTATATCTCCTATATATACAAGATTTTTAATTCTGCCTGTGTCGAGACCGGCAATTATTTCTTTAAAACTATACGCATTTCCGGAAGGGTAAATACCCGCATGCAGCAATCCTCTATAATTCGACGGCTTCACGAGAGGGAACAAATACACCGATTTTTCCTGCTCGCGCAAAAATTTAATAATTTCCTGGAATATTAAAAAATCATTATCCATATCTATAGAAGACATAACGGAATCGCCTATTATAAAAGAAATACAACCTGCATCCGCTATTACTTCTATAATTGATTTGCATTCATCGTCTAAATCGGTTTGCTCATTATACAGACTCATTCGCATTTTATTTAAATAAGTTTTTAAAAATGCTCCGTCGATATCTTTCTTAGAGCAGGCAATATCTTCAAACCTTGAAAAAGAACGAATCCTGCCGGCCTTCCCTGTTTTCGGATTTACTATAAAAAGCCTTCCTCCGTGTTCTCTGCGCGTTTTTAAAATGTTATACGCCGCAAACGGAATCTCGTCTTCTATACTGCCGAAATATAACATGACTTCAGAATTTTTAATATCGTTTATGTCGAAATATTCTCCGGAAGGGAATAATCTTTTAAAATTTAATAAATTTTTCCTATAAAGTTCTGAAGCGGCAATATCAAAATGTATAAGTTTCAAAGTATTCTTAGCAAATTCTAAAGAAGCCTTACCGCCGTTAATTGAAATATTAGGCGAAATTAAAACCGCCGTAGCGCCCTCCGCATTATTTTCTTTAATACCGTTCATTCTCAAACAAAACTCTTCTACGGCTTTATCTAACGTAACTTCTTCCGCGACCGCCTTTTTTTTGATATAAGGATTAGCAATATAATAGCTTTCGCAATCGCCGTTAATTGCGGAATAGAAAAAACCGGACTTGCAAAGGTATCCTCCGAAAGGAGCAGCAGTTCTCACTAAAGATTCATCGTGTCCGTATCTGTAATATTCAGTTCTGCAGGCGGCGGAACATTTATCGCAAATTGACGAAAAAGGCGTTTCCTGCCAGTATCTTTCTTTAAATTTTGAAGGTTTTGAAACTAAAGCGCCGACGGGACATACTTCAGCGCAGTTGCCGCAGTAATAGCAGTCTAAACGATCAGGTTCGACGGCAATTTCTTCAAAAGAACACCCTTCCGCCGGCTGAGAGCCAAGCTGAGTTTTAGTGTCGGTTTTAAGTCCTATATAACCGTTATTACCTTTGTCTTTCATCTGAAGGAAGGGATTGCCGTACATATCGCCGCAAACCCTTATACATCTCGAGCATAAAACACACCTTGTAGCGTTGTATTCTATTAAATCGCTTTTAAAAATTTTAGTCCTATCGGGATAAATTTTTTTGTCTTTTTGAGTAGTTACACTAAACTCAAATGTTAAATCCTGCAAAAGACAGTCTCCGGATTTGTCGCAAACCGGACAATCCAGCGGATGATCTAATAGCAGTTGCGAAATAACTTCCTTTCTTATTTCCCATAATTTTTCGGTTTCGGTATATATTTCGTATCCTTCTTTAACCTTGGCAACGCAAGAAGGCAGCGGATTTTTTACGTCTTTCACCTCAACGACGCAAACCCTGCATGAACCTATCGGCTTGATTCTTTTTAGATAGCATAAAACGGGTATTTTAATTCCCGCCTGAGAGGCGGCTTCTAAGATGGTCAACCCTGACTGCGTTATAATTTTTTTTCCGTTTATAGTAATTTCTATATCCATAATTATGTCCTAATCCTCAAACTTAACGAGCATAAGATAGTAACATCTCATACATCTTGTAGCTTCATAAGCCGCGTCGTCGCTCGTAAAACCTTTATCGACTTCTTCAAAGCTTTTTATGCGTTCTTTAACAGGCTTAATTATCTGTTTGGGCGCAAAATTCCCGGGCGGCATATCGGCACTTTTAATTACTTCGTTTTTGTCATAGACGCCTATCGTTTCAAACAAATTTTCGAACAGGCAGTCGTCCGTAGGAGTAAACGTTCCTGTTCTTATATACTGGTCTATTCTTCTGGCGGCATTTTTTCCGTCTCTGTTTGAATCTACTATGCTTATGGGACCCGTTAAAGCGTCGCCTCCGGCAAAAACGCCGGGCATATCCGTCATAAAAGTAAACTTGTCGGCAGATATAGTCTTTCCTTTGACTATTTTTATTTCAGGTTCGCCTTTAAAGCAGTCGAAATCCGGCACCTGCCCTATAGCCATAATAAAATCGTCGGTTTCTATATCGAAATCCGAATCGGATATTTCCACCGGACTCCTCCTTCCGCTTGTATCTTTTTCTCCAAGTTTCATTCTTCTGCATCTGACGCCGGTAACTCTGCCGTTTTCATGAAGAATAGCTACCGGATTTGTCAAAAATTCAAACTTAACCCCCTCTTTTATTGCCGTTTCAAGTTCGTCGTATGCCGCAGGCATCTCTTCTTTGCTTCTCCTGTAAACCACGTTAACGTCTTTATAACCTAATCTAACCGCGGTTCTGCAGCAATCTATCGCAACGTTTCCGCCGCCTTCTATAATTACTTTTTTGCCTATGTCAATTTTTTGCCCGAGAGCTACTTTTCTTAAAAATTCGACCCCGTCAAAAAAACCTTTTAAATTATCGTTTTCGCCCGGCAGATTAATATTCTGTCCTAAATGCGCTCCTATTCCAAGAAATACGGCTTTAAATCCTTGCTCAAACAACTCTTTTATAGTAAAATCTCTTCCTAGTTTACTGTTTAATTTATATTCTATTCCGGTAGAAAGTATATAACCTATTTCAGCGTCTAAAAAATATTTTGGCAGCCTGAACTTAGGAATTCCGACGTTCATCATGCCGCCCAAAACCGGAAGGGCTTCAAATATAATCGGCTTATACCCCATTAATCTTAAGTAATAGGCGCAGCTTAAACCTGCCGGTCCCGAACCGACTATAGCAACTTTAATATTATTATCTTTTATTTTAAAATCAGGTTTGTGATTGGAATAAAAAACTTCGTCTGCTGCAAATCTTCTGATAAGACAAATATTTATGGATTCGTCTATATTAGCCCTGCGGCAGTTATCCTGGCATGGATGAAAACATGTTCTGCCGAGAATTCCGGCAAGCGGGGTATTTCTTCTTGCAGATTGTAAAGCGTCTTCATATCTGCCGTCCCTGACTCTTTCTATCCAGTTAGGTATGTCTAACTTTGAAGGGCATCCGTTAATGCAGGGAGCGGTGATATGAGCGATATAATCCCCTCTTTTTACTATTTCTTTATTTTTTATAACTTTTTCAAAGTCTTCTCTGTAATTATCGATAAGTTCTACTACGGAGGAAGGTCCTATGGTTCCTACGGTGCACTTGGACGAAGACATAATCCAGTCGCACTGGTTTCTTAATCTATCCAGATCTTCTATTATGGCTTTTCCGTTACAAATATTCTCTAAAATTTCCGACGCTACGGCAGTTCCATGCGCGCAGGGAGTGCAAACTCCGCAAGATATCTTCTGCAGTTCCTGCATGTAACATCTGGCAAGATCAACCTTATTATCGTTTTCATCCAATAAGGCAACGCCCGTCCAGTTTAATACCGACGATATTTTTTTATGGCCTGAACGTTCAAAAAAATTCAGGTCTAATCTGTCGCTTAATCTGTCGATGATTTTCATAATTTCACCTGTCAACTTCGCCGAGCAATATATCGACGCTTCCCATTATTGCAATTAAATCCGCTATCATATGCCCTTTAACCATTTCGTTAAGAGCGCTTATATTGCAAAACGACGGCGGTCTTACTCTCATCCTGTACGGAAAACCGGAACCGTCTGAAACCAGATAAAAACCTAATTCTCCTCTGGGATTTTCTATAGAAACATACGCTTCGCCTTTCGGAGGCTTAATGCCTTCCATTCCGTATTTAAAAAGGAAAATCATACCTTCCATTGTAGTTAAAGCCCTTTTCTTCGGCGGTATAACGTATGACGGATATTCGTCATAACTTAAATATTCGCCTTCGGGAATATTTTCTACCGCTTGCGCTATTATCTTAAGGCTCTGCCGCATCTCTTCTATCCTGATTACGTACCTGTCGTACGTATCGCCGTTGTCGCCGATAGGCACTTCAAAGTCGAAATCTTCGTATCCTGAATACGGATTTACTTTCCGTACGTCGTATTTAACTCCGCTGCCTCTTAAAGACGGCCCGGTCAACGCAAAATTTATTGCGCTTTCGGCTGAAATTATTCCTAAATTTTTTGTTCTTTCCAGCCATATTTTATTTTTAGTAAGAAGAGCTTCGTATTCATTTATTTTATCCGGAAAAATATTTATAAAACTCCTGGTTTTATCGATAAAATCATTATGTATATCCATTGCAAGACCGCCGACGCGGAAAAAAGAAGGGGTCATCCTTTGACCTGTAACGCCTTCTATTATATCTAATATTAATTCTCTTTCGCGGAAACAGTATAAAAACTCGGTTAATGCGCCTAAATCTACGGCATGCGTAGCAAGCCAGACAAGATGCGAACTTATTCTGGTAAATTCGGCTAAAATTACGCGGACATATTCAGCCCTCTTAGGAGCTTTTACTCCGCAAAGCTTTTCTACGGCTAATATATAACCGAGGTTGTTTGATGCTCCGGCTACGTAATCCATTCTGTCTGTAATAGTTTCAGCCTGATGATAAGTTTTATATTCTGCATACTTTTCCATGCTGGTATGCAAATAACCTATTATAGGCTCTGCATGAACTATAGTTTCTCCGTCCAGCTGGACTAAAACCCTGAGAACTCCGTGAGTAGCCGGATGCGAAGGCCCTATGTTCAATACGAACTTATCATTTTCTATGAGAAAATCTTTCTGCGCAATCATAGTTAATTAAATTATTTATAGTATTATTTGATTTGTTCTAAATCTACATAACCTGGGGCATCCATTTTAATATCTCCCGGTTCCGGTCTCTGCCTTAAGGGATAATCTTTAAGAAGCGGATGACCGATCCAGTCGTCGGGATTTAAAATTCTTTTTAAATCGGGATGACCTTTAAATTTTAGCCCGAACATATCGTAAACTTCTCTTTCAAACCAGCCTGCGGAATTATAAACGGATGTCAAACTAGGATATTCGGATTCGTCTATTTTGCTCCAAATTTTTACAAAAACTCTAAAATTATTTTTTATAGAATAAAAATTGTAAATTACCTCTATTCTTTCCGCTCTTTTAGGATAATCGACCGCAAATAAATCCGAAAGCATATTGAATTCTAATCTTGCATCGTTTTTTAGAAATAAAACAAATTTTAACAAATCGTCTTTTTTAATTCTTATATGAGTATCGCCGTTAATAACGTCGGAAGATATAATAGATTGCGGCATTGACTCTTTAATAACGGTTAAAGCGAACATTATATCCATATCGTCGGCTTTCATTAATATTTATTTATATTAATTAATATTATTTTATAGCTATCTTACAATTTTAGGCGGTTCTTCATGTTTCAAAGTGCCTTTTTCTATTTTTTCTTGAAGTTTTACTATGCCGTAAATAAGGGCTTCAGGACGCGGAGGACAGCCGGGAATATATACATCGACCGGAATAATAGTATCGACCCCCTGGACAATACTGTAAACATTAAAAAGCCCTCCCGAACATGCGCAGTCGCCCATAGCGATAACCCATTTCGGATTAGGCATCTGGTCGTAAACTCTTTTAACCATGGGTGCCATTTTATATGAAACCCTGCCGGATACTATTATAAGATCCGACTGGCGCGGGCTGGACCTGAATATCAGACCAAGTCTGTCAAAGTCGTATCTTGAGGATGCCACCGTCATCATTTCGATAGCGCAGCATGCCAATCCGAAAGTTGCAGGCCATATAGACCACTTTCTGCCCCATGAAACAATTTTATCCAATGAAGCGGTTATTATATTATCGCCTAGATGCTCTTCTATTCCCATTTAAGCGCTCCTTTTAGCCATACGTAAAGCAGACCTATAACTAATATTACTATAAATAAAAACATTTCGACAAAACCGAGTATTCCAAGATGCGAAAATATAACCGCCCAAGGAAATAAAAAAATGGCTTCTATATCGAAAAGAAGAAAAAATATAGCTATTAAATAAAACTTTACGTCAAATTTAACGTGGGGTTCGCCGGTCGGCTCGACGCCGCATTCATATGCCTTTAGTTTGCCTGGCTCGTATGTTTTTTTTCCGATAAAATTAGATATTAAAATGGTAAAAACCGCAAATATAATTGCTATAACAAGCATTATAAATATGGGCAGAAATGAAATTAAACCGTTGTTGTTTATACTATTATTCATTTAATTAATAGTTAAGGTCATATAGTTTAATGTTATTAATCTAAACTTTTTGATTATATCATATGATTTTATCAAAAATCAAGTTAAAAAATTATAATTTTTATAAAAAAATTCTGAATTATGCACTTGACAAAGCGAGATTGGTTAGCTTCGCCGGACTCTGTCCGCTATCGCTCGCAATGGCGTAATAGGCAGTCATTGCGAGCGATAGCGAAGCAATATCGCAGTTATTGTATAGTAAATAACAAACATTGCTTTGTCAAGTGCATAATTCAGAAAAAATTTAAATAATTATAATTTATGTTGATCTAAATAATAAAGTAAAGTCCTGACGCCGACGCCGGTACCGCCTTTTGGATTATAATTAAATCCCGTTTTGGTAAAAGCGGGTCCGGCTATATCTATATGACACCATTTAGCTTTATTAGGAACAAATTCTTCCAGAAACATTCCTGCCGTAATAGCCCCGCCGTATCTGTTGCCTACATTTTTTAAGTCGGCTACGGGACTTGAAAGTTTTTCCTTCATATTATCGTCGAAAGGAAGTTCCCACATCCTTTCCCCTGTAATTTGACTTACCGATATTATATTGGAAATGAGGTCTTTATCGTTTCCCATAACTCCGGAAGTGTATTCTCCAAGCGCAATTACGCAAGCGCCGGTTAAAGTCGCAAGGTCTATAATTTCGTCAACCTCTAACTCGGACGTGAAACTTAAAGCATCCGCCAAAGTCAGCCTGCCTTCAGCGTCGGTATTTTCTATTTCTATAGTCTTGCCGTTTAAAGCTTTAACTATGTCGTCGGGTCTCTGAGCTCCGCCGTCGGGCATATTTTCGCAAGCCGCAATAATACCGTGAACTTCTAAGTCTAAATCGAAATCTTTAATATACTTCATAATACCGAGCACGGTGCAGGCTCCTGATTTATCGCTTTTCATGGTAGTCATAAAATCAGCCGGCTTCAACGAAAGTCCACCGCTGTCGAAAGTAATACCTTTTCCGATTAAGGCGATTTTTTTGATATTTTTACTCTTCTGCTTATTTTTCGGTTTATACGTTAAATGAATAAACCTGGGCGGGTTTTTCGATCCGCGCGCTACGCCGTAAAAGGCGTTCATTCCTTTTTTTACTATCTCTTTTTCGTTAAATATTTCGCAGCTCATACCGCTTTCTTTGGATATTTTCATTGCTAAATCGGCTAAATATTCGGGGGTTACGACGTTACCGGGTTCGTTTACTATATCGCGCGCAAAATTAGCCGCGGAAGCCGTTTTTTTTCCGAAATCGAAACCTTCATCAGTCGTTTTTGCGTTTTCCTTATTAACCTTTAATCCGCTGCAATAGATATTAATAACTTCGGGATATTTTTCGTCTTTGCCTATTTTTGTCTTTACCTTATTGCCTGAAGCGATAGACATATATTTTTTAAACTCGTATAAGCCTAATTCCACTCCCTCCGATATTGCCGCAGCCGAATAAAATAATCCTTTCTTTATATAATATTCGCCGCTTAATTCCGGAATGACGACCGTTATTTCATTCGACTTGTTTGTCTTGGCAGTTTTAGCGGCCGCCGAAATAAAACTTCTTAGAGAGTCGTAATTAAATTTATCTTTTTTGTCTAAGCCGTAAACTAATGAATAAACAGGGGATTCTATAAGAACGCTCTTTCCTTTTTTTGCTTTAAAATCTAAACGTTTCAGCCTTTTATAAATAAATTCTAATTTCTTAAAATTTCCAGATTTTAAAAAACTATTTTCTTCCCCTTGAAAAACTCCGAAAACAAAAATATGGTTTAATTCATTTGTTTTATTTTCAGATAAGTTTTTTTCTATAGAATCTACTAATTTGAATTTCAAGTTTTAATCCTCCTAATTTTATTTTTTTATATTACGGGGACAGAATTCAATTCTGTCCCCGTCACAAAATTGATTCAGCGGAGATTAGTGAGCTTCGCTGGATTCCGTCCTCTGATGCTCGCAATGACTGAATTGACTAATCTTCCTCTTTTGCAGTCATTGCGAGCGATAGCGAAGCAATCTCTCCAAGTTAAACAAGAACTCTTTGACTAATCTTCCTCGATCGTCGATAAATCTCCTTCGCTTATACCCATTTCCCTTGCTTTTAAAACTCTTCTCATAATTTTGCCGCTTCTTGTTTTAGGAAGAGAATCTACAAACTCTATCTCGTCCGGTTTTGCAATAGGACCAAGCGTTTTCCCAACGTTAGCTTTAATATCGTCCATAAGAGCTTCGGTTTTATCTATACCGGGCTTTAACACGACGAATGCCTTTATCGAATTGCCCTTAATGTCGTGCGGCTTGCCTATTACCGCAGACTCTGCAACCGCTTCATGGGTAATTAAAGCGCTTTCTATCTCGGCGGTCCCCAGCCTGTATCCCGAAACTTTGATTACGTCGTCTATTCTGCCCATAACGTAAAAATAACCGTCTTCGTCTCTTTTTGCGGTATCTCCGGCAAGATATACGCCGTTAAATTTAGAAAAATAAGTTTCTTTATATCTGTTTTCGTCTTTATAAATAGTTCTCATCATTGAAGGCCAAGGCTTTTTAACTACCAGATATCCGCCTTTGTTAGGCTCTTCTATGCTTTTGCCGTTTTCGTCGAAAATATCGGCGTCTATTCCAAGAAACGGTTTTCCGCATGAGCCCGGTTTTAAAGGCAGCGAAGGTACGGGCGTTATAAGAAACATGCCGGATTCCGTCTGCCACCACGTATCCATAATAGGACATCTTTCTTTGCCTATATGCTTATAGTACCAGCGCCAAACTTCGGGATTTATAGGTTCGCCGACGCTTCCGAGAATTTTGAGGGAGCTTAGATTATGTCTGTTCGGCCAGTTTTCCCCGAATCTCATAACGCCTCTTATAGCGGTAGGGGAAGTATAAAATATATTTACGGCATGTTTTTCGACTATCCTCCACCATCTGTCGGGATAAGGATAATAAGGCGAGCCTTCCACCATAAGCGTCGTAGCCCCGTTGATCAAAGGTCCGTAAATTATATAGGAATGCCCGGTTATCCAGCCCGGGTCGGCGGCGCACCAGTATGTATCGGTATCGTTTATATTGAAAACATATTTTGAAGTTATATACGTTCCTACGGAATATCCGCCGTGAACATGCAATATACCCTTAGGTTTTCCTGTAGTTCCCGACGTATAAAGTATAAAAAGGGGGTCTTCGGCATCAAGCTCTTCAGTTTTAAGATAAGGGTTAGCTATGGGCAGTTTCATAAGTTCGTCGTAATAAAAATCCCTAGAAGTATCCATAGAAACTTCTTTGCAGGTTCTTTTTACTACGATAACGGTTTGAATGACCGGAGCTTTAGTTACCGCTTCGTCGGCTATTTTTTTAAGCTCTATAACCTTGCCGCCCCTTAAAGCTCCGTCGGCGGTAATAAGCAGTTTACTTTGTGCGTCTATTATTCTGTCCTTAAGCGCTAAAGCCGAAAAACCTGCGTAAACTACGCTGTGGATTGCTCCTATTTTTGCGCAAGCCAGCATGCTGATAGCGATTTCCGGTATGTTTGGAAGATAAATAGTAACGGTATCGCCTTTTTTTATTCCAAAACTTTTTAAAACGTTTGCAAACTTATTTACCTCTTTATATAAAGAGAAGTAAGTATAAACCCTTTCCGTGCCGTCTTCGCCTTCCCATATTATCGCCAGCTTATTTTTTCTAAACGTCGTTATATGCCTGTCTAATGCATTATGAACTATATTTGTCTTACCTCCCGTAAACCATTTATAAAAAGGAGGATTTGACTGGTCTAAAACTTTGTCCCAGTGCCTGAACCACAACAGCTGTTTTGCCGTTTCGTCCCAGAATTTTTCGTTTTCTTTTATGGAATATTCGTGTAATTTATCGTAATCCTCAACATAGCTGTTTTTCAAAATTTCTTTAGACGGGAGAAAGATATCCTTCTCCTGAGACAGGCTGTCAAAAGTACTCATAAAGTAAATCCCCCAATAAAGTAAATTAATTTTTATTAAATTATTAATATTTAAATTTCTTTAATATACCTATTAATTTTTCGAGTTCTCCGTAAATAGACGCCGCCTCCTGTGCGGTATTAGAAGATTTTTCGGAATTAGACACGGAGAGCGTTGAGACCGTCTCGATATTCCGGGAAATCTCGTTAGTAGCCGCAGTCTGCTCTTCCGAAGCGGCAGCTATAGAACTTATCTGGTCGGTTAAAACAACTATATTTTTTTCAATGCTGTCAAGCGATTCTCCGGCTTTTGAAGCATAGCCGACAGATAAATCTACTTCGCTTAAAGTCTTATCCATAGAAGTTTTGGTATTTTGAGTACTTTGCTGCATAGTCTGAACTTTCGCCGCAATTTCTTTTGTAGCTTTCACGGTTCTTTCCGCTAATTTTCTTACCTCGTCGGCGACGACGGCAAACCCCCTGCCCGATTCTCCGGCTCGTGCGGCTTCTATAGCGGCATTAAGAGCAAGCAGGTTAGTCTGATCGGCTATATCGTTAATAACGGAAATTATTTCCCCTATTTCAAACGAACTTTGCTCTAATCCGTTTATTAATCCTCCAAGCTGCTGGGTAAGCACTGCAACGTTTTTAATGCCGGATATCGATTTTTCTACAATGTCGAAACCGCTTTTTGCGCTGTCCGATGCTTCTTTGGCGACAGAACTCACGTTCTGCGTATTTTTAGCAATTTCTTTAATAGTCTGCGACATCTCTTCCGAAGCCGCGGCTACATGGGTCGCAAGTTCCGCCTGTTCCCGGGCTTTATCGCTTATTTCATCGACGTGCCCCTCTATAGTAGTGCTTACGTCGACTATAGTCATTGCTTCTTCGGTAATAGACTTTACTATCTCCCTTATATCTATAATAAATTTATTAAATTCGTTAACTACCGCAGTAATTTCGTCGTAAACGGAATTTTTATAGACATTGCACTTTCTGCAAATATGTTCCCCTTTACCGCCGAATTTTTCTATCTGTTTATCCCAGCATCTCGACTCGAGTTCGGATTCGCTTAACATGCATTGTCTGTGGCGTTTTGCTATGATTTTAGGCTTGTCGAAACAATCCATAGGTATCAGCTTGCTTAAATCGCCTTCGCCCTTAGATATATCCCTGACCCTGTTATAAAAATTAGTAATAGGCTTTATAAAGGTTTGTTTTAGCATTAAATACATCAATAATATGGCTATAAATATTAATATAACAGAGAATATAACGACGTTCCGCATAAAAATATTTGAAGCCTTAACAGTATTTTTAAGAGAATATACTAGTTCCACTCCGCCAAGAACTGTTCCTGATTTGACGGTATGGCACATTAGGCAGTCTATGCCCCTTGACATCTTTTTTGCAATAAAAGGAACGCCCACTTTCAAATATTTCTGTCCGTTTTTTTCGTAAACTCTTATTATCTCTTTCTTTGACGAAAGTATTTCTTTATCGAAATTCGTAACCGGCTTCTCCTGCTTTAAACCCTGTCCAAATTCTTTGTTTACGGAATTGCCTCTAACTAATTTAAAAGACTTGATTCCCTTGATTTTTCTGTATATGCCGAATAACTGGCGCCTGTCGGATTTATTTGCAATAGTGCCGTTAAGCATCATGGCGTTTAAACTGGAAAGCATTGTTTTTGCCGTAACTACTGCGTCAAAAGACGTAGTTTTTACCGACATCTTATTTTGAAAATACAATGCATAATAAGTAAGCGCAAAAAGCACCACTATCGCAGCAATTATAATCATTGAAATAAGTTTGGTTTTAATAGAAGTCTTCTTAATTATAGATAAATTCATACAGGCACGCCCCCTTCGGATATAACAAATTATTTTAATAAAACAGCTATTTTATTTATTTTAATCCAATAAAAAAAAATATGTTACAATTATTTTTTAAAACAATAAATAAACTTAATTAGTTAAATTTTTATACCTGCTATCTTTCTGTAAACCGACCTTTCGCTTTCACCTATAATATAGGCTATTTCGGCTCTCGTATGTCCTTTGGAAAGAAGATAGCTTATGTACTTTTCTTCTATTTCTTTAATGGGTATTTTTTTTTCGAACATTACAAACTCGTCTCCGCAGTTTAAATTTTTGCCTCCGGCAATCTCAAGCTGAATGGCGTCGTCGGTAATTTCTTCTTTATCTTCCGATAAAACTATAGACCTTTCTATTACGTTTTTCAGTTCCCTGACGTTTCCGGGCCAAGCGTAATCCATTAGCTTATTTAATGCCGACTGCGCAATAGGTTTAGAATATTGAACTTTATTTTCTTTGGTCATAAAATAGTGCGCTAAATAAGGAATATCTTCTTTTCTTTCCCTTAGGGGCGGAAGCTCTATAGTGAAACCGCTTATCCTGTAAAACAGATCTCCCCTGAATTTACCGTCTTCTACCATTTTTTTTAAATTTTTATTCGTTGCCGTTATAATTCTGGTATCTATAAAAATATTTTTGGACGAACCTACCCTCCTGAAACTTTTTGTGTCGATTATCCTTAAAAGTTTTGCCTGTATTATACTGCTTACTTCGCCTATCTCGTCGATAAAAAGAGTTCCTTTATCTGCATATTCAAGGAGTCCTTTTTTAAGAGCGTCCGCTCCGGTAAACGAACCCCTTTCATGCCCGAAAAGTTCCGATTCAAAAAGATTCTCGGATAAATTACAGGAATCGACTATTATAAAAGGATTATCTCTTCTCGAAGAAAGCCTGTGGAGCAAGTTTGCGCTAAGTTCCTTACCTGTTCCGGATTCCCCGGATATCAAGACGTTTAAATTAGATTTTGCCGCTACTGTAATATCGTCGATAACCTTAGCGGCGGCTTTCGATTTTCCTATAAAAAATTTTTTAAAGATTTCTCTCTTAAAATAAGAGGCATAATTTTTAAGCTGTAATTTTTCTACCAGCTTTTTTAAGGTTATACTGAGTTCTTCCAAGCTTAAAGGCTTCACCAAATAATCGCACGCCCCTATTTTTAAAGCCGATACGGCCGAATCGACGCTGCCGAATGCGGTAAGAATTATCATCTCTATGTCTTCCGACCTTGACTTTACGGTTTTTAACAGTTCTATTCCGGTTTTTCCCGGAAGTTTTAAATCAGATATAATAATATTAAAAAAATCTTTTTCTAATTTGCTTATAGCTTCTTCGGCCGAATTTACCGAATCTACGTCGTAACCTTCGTTTTTTAAAAAATCGGAGAGAATTTTCCTGTAATTGATATCGTCATCTACTATAAGTATAGAAACTGAGTGGTTGTCCATATTAAACTGTCTTCATATTTAAGAAAATTATTTTATATTCCGTATTAAATTATATTAAATTTCTTTATCTTCCGAAAAATTTTTATTAACCGGAATTTTTATAGTAAATTTGGTTCCGTAATCAAGTTTCGACCTGACCTCTATGGACCCGCCGAGCGATTTGATAATACTCATAGATATAGACAAGCCGAGCCCGGTGCTTGCAGAGTTTTTTCTTTTAGAAAAAAACGGGTCGAAAATTTTTTTTATATCTTCCTGCGCGATACCGCATCCGTTGTCGACTATTATTATATAAATATAGTCTTTTATTTTTTTTGTTATAAAGTAAACTATTCCGGTTTCTTCGCGGACAGCCTGAACCGCATTTAAGCCGATATTTAATAAAATCTGCCTGAGCCCGGCTTCAGAAAAGCTAATCAGGGAAATATCGCGGGCAAGGTTCTTTTTTATCATAATATTCTTTTTCCCGGCGGTGAAAGAAATAAGCGCAAGCGTTTCTTCTATTGAATTGTTTACGTTAACTATATCGCTGGAATTGGAAACCGGACGGGACAAAGTAAGGAGTTTTTTTGTAATATCTTTGCATCTCTCAATTTCATCCTTCATTAATTCAAAATATTTCTTAATATCGCATCCGCCTTCTTTCATTATATGAGTTATATCCGTATTTTGAATAAGCGCGGAATTGCCGGCGCATATTTTTATCATGTCTATAGATGCAAGGATATTGTTGAGCGGATTGTTTATCTCATGAGCGACGCCTTCTGCAAGGAGTCCGACTTCAGACAAACGCTGGGATAGATTGAATTTTAAGTGAGCGTTAGAACCGTTTCCGAGGCATCTCAAAACCTCTACGGCATATCTTTTTCCGGTTTTTTCGTTCGTATAAGGTGCAGAATTTATCTCTACGGCAATTTCCTTGCCGTGCCTTCCGTAATGACCGTGTATAACTTTTACGGTCTTGCCTTTTTTAATAACCTCTTCGATGGAGCAGGATTCAAGCAGGGGATCGCAAGGTTCGTCCCTAAAATGACTAACCTTATAACAGTATCCTCCTATTATTTCGGAAGACGACATACCGGAATCGTCTATAAAACGCTTATTTGCATAAATTATTTTATAATTTTCGTCTATAACGATAATGCCGTCGCTTATATTATCTAAAATATCGGCAGCATTTATCGGCATATCGTTATATTCATTCTGCATATCTATAATATACCATACTTTTCCGACAATTACTGATTCATTAAGTTTAAAAAGTCGGCGTTGGATTTTGTATTTTTTATTTTGTCGAGCAAAAACTCCATTGCTTCGGGAGTGTCCATAGTGGACAAGAGTTTTCTTAATATCCATACCTTTTTTAAATGGTCTTTATCGACAAGGAGCTCTTCTTTTCTCGTGCCGGATTTATTTATATCTATTGCCGGGAAAATTCTTTTTTCTGAAAGTTTTCTGTCCAAATTAACTTCAAGATTTCCGGTTCCTTTGAATTCTTCAAAAATTACTTCGTCCATTCTCGAACCGGTGTCTATTAAAGCCGTTGCAATAATAGTCAAACTGCCCCCTTCTTCTATAT
>JAJYPL010000052.1 GCA_021795355.1 bacterium
AGGATTTTACTTTTATAAGGCTTTGTATAGCGGGGGATTCTTATACTGCCTATTTTTTTGTCTGCTTTTATAAGACATGCCAAGTCATTATCGGCGTTAAAAAATTCCCTGCTGAAAGGATGAATTAGAATATCGTATTTAACTGAGGTTATTTCTTTAAATTCTTTATATCTGTAAAAGAAATATGCCGTAAACTTTTTTTTGTCGAGCCAGATAAATTCGTCTATGTTATCTTTATCCAAAAATTCTGCAAGGTCTTTCCATGCGGCATTGCCGAGCAATGTTATTTTATAGCCTGCAAATCTATCGCTTTTTTTCAATACTTCGAGAAAGTTTCTAAACATTATGTAATCGCCTATGCCGTCGTGCCGGAATATCAAGAGCCGTTTTTCTGGAGTTTCCGCAGGTGCGGAATGCTTTAAAAATGTGAATTTGGAATGGAAAACGCCGCATAACAGATTGTTTAAATAAATCAGTATATCTACAGGCAGATATATAAATAGCTTGTTGTATAATTTATACGAGCGTCTTTTTGCAGTCGGTATAATTCTTTTTAACTTCATTTTAAAGGAGAGAGATTTACTTGTTTTCATACCGCCGTCCTGCCGTAAGATGCTGCTTAATATTTTGCATTTCATTAAATTTTACATTAAATTTTGCATTTAGTTTTATTTTTATTTTATTTATTATATCTATAGGTTCGATTGAATTCATACACTCAGTGGCGTCAAGCCCTCTCGGGCATTTTTCCATCCAGTCGTCTGTGCTCCACCAGCAGTTTCCGCACAAGTTTGGGGTTACGGCGATATAATTTGAAAGATGCGAATACGAACAATATTCGGCGTTAGTCGGACCGAAAAGGACGGCGCAGGGAGTTCCAAGCGAAACGGCAATATGCACGAGTCCTGAGTCCGTATCTATATGCAGGGAAGACGCGGCAAGAATAGAGGCGGCTTCTTTAAGGGTCGTTTTGCCTCTTAAATTTAAGCCGATGCCATTTATGTCCGAGCCGTTGCCGAGACCTCCTAGCTGGACGGCGGTATAATCGGGGAATTCTTGTTGCAGCAAGATTGCCAATTCAGACCATTTTTGGGGCGGGTACGACTTTGTTGATGAGCCGTTTTTTGTTCTAGTATTTTCGTCCCATCCGTCGTGGATAGTGATAAACTTTTTTCCTTGCAAATTAAATTTTGAAACTGCCGAAGAGTCTATATCTAAGTCAAGAAGAATGCCGGTATTTACTTGATTATAATTTATTTCTTGAACTTTATTTATCGCATCTTTATTTGCAGTTACAATCTCTATATTTCTTGAGTTATAGATATTATCGCTAATTCCGGCTATGCGGTTTAAATAAAACGCACGCGAAAGTCCCATAGCCGTTACTGCGTCTGACAATATGCCTTCACTGAAAGGGCGGGTTTTAAGGTATTTTTCAAGAGAAGACCGGTTAGTTTTTATGTTTTCGATAATTTTTAAAACGGATGGAAATTTTTTGGATATTTTGTCGCGGCTTGATTCTTTAATTTCTTCTTTGATAAAAAAAGTGTTTAGTTTTAAATCTATATCATAAAATTTGCGCAAAAGGGTATAGTCGGGAAGGTTTAAAACCCTCCTTACGTCAGGCAGAGCCGCTGTAATAAACTTAATAGAATCGGGAGACCGGTAGAAAACGTCGAATGTTATAGAAGCGGAGACGTTTCTGCCGCTGCCGTTCGGGCTGTTTAAGCTTAAATTGGTTGTTAACTTGCTTAGACTCTTTGAGCCGTTTAAGTTTACATTGGTTGTTAACTTGCTTAAACTCTTTGAGCCGTTTTTTTCGTCTTTTTGTTCTTTATAATCGTAATTTACATAATTTCTAAAATCCCTTAAAAATCTTATCGCTACTATAGCGTCGCCTATGCCTGCGTTGCCGATGTTGACGGCTATGTAACAGGTTTCGGCAGTACTTGCATCGATTTTACAGGCGGCTTTTTTGCCGTCAATTTTGCCGTCGAGCCTTCTTCCGGCGGCTTCGTTCATTGATTTTTCGAGTGTTTCGTTTCCGAAGTATTCCTTTCTAACAGTTCTGTTTTTCAAGCTTATCTTTATTTTTGCGATTGGAATTATAAATAAGTAAGAAAAACTATATGTTATAAATTTGCCTAAAGGCATGCCGTATTTTAAAAGATAGACGATTTTCTTCAGTTTTCTTTTAACAGGCGAGATGGCAAGCTTTTCAATTTCTGATTTTCTTAAGGATTTTATTTTTTCTAATTGCATATTTTATTGGATACTATATTAAATAAATCTTATAACCAATCGTTTATTATTTTGCATTTGCATTGGCCTATTTCTTTATTTTCACCAATTTAATTTTCTAATATTAGACCGTTTAAAACTTCTAAAATATTTTTTGCCCACAAATCGTTTGAATAGCTGTTTAAAATTTCCTTTCTCGCGGATTTGTATTTTTCATCTTTATCCAATCCTTCTTTGATATCGTTATTCACAAGCGTTTTTTTAATAACTTCGGCGATATTATCAACATCATACGGATTAACGTAAACAGCCGCATTTTTGAATATTTCGGGCAGGGCGCTGTTATCTGCAAGGATTAATCTTGCGCCGGATGCCAAAGCCTCAAGTGGCGCAAATCCGAACCCTTCGCTGAGCGATATAAAAACGAAAGCGCTAGAAGCCGAATAATAAAGATTTAAATCGTCGTCGCTGGCATATTCTATCGATATTACGTCTTTAACGCAGTTTTTATTTATGAAATCGTCTATAAAATCCGGCTTATTAGGTTTTTCAAATCTTTTACCTATTAAAACAAGTTTTAAATCTGCAAATTCTTTTTTTACTTCTTGAAATGCTTTAATAAGATTTATAATGTTTTTATGTCTTTTACGGTTGCCGCAATAAAGAAGGAACATGCCTAGATTATTTTTTATTTTAAATTCCTTAATTGCGTCTTCGGAAGCAGGCTGGAATTTCGGTGAATATCCCGAATATATAACGGTAATTTTATCCCGCAATGTATTTTTGTCAAGTTTTAAATGTTTAGGTTTGTCGGATTCGCAGCCGAACATATTGACAATATCGTTTTTTACAAAATTTGAAACAGTAATAATTTTTTTTGCCTTAATCAGTACTTTTTTAATGACTAATTTAGCAAGCATTGTTTTTATGCGTCCAAAATATCGGGGAAAGTGAAAAAATGTTAAGTCATGGACTATTACTGCCGAATTTTTGGGAATATATAAAAATGGTATGTTAAAATGAGGAAAAAGGAAAATATCGACCTTTTTTTCTACTTCTATATTGCGTATTATGTTAATAAGTTTAAACTGCTCGCTAAAAGTATATTTCTTGATTTTTAAATCTATAATTACGAAGTTTTTAGGATTAAGGCAGAAATCGTTTATATAAGACGTTATCTTGCTTTTTTCTCCTATGACATAAAACGTTATATCCGGATTTAATTTTAAAAGCTCGGCTATAAGCTCCCTTTCGTATCTTCCGAGTCCGGCATAGTTTATAAGTCTTGCGTCAAAAAATATTTTCATT
>JAJYPL010000028.1 GCA_021795355.1 bacterium
TCGGTGTTCATATAAATTTCGTCGAAATTAATTTTTGGAAAAAAACCGCTCATAGCTTCATTTTTCTCATATCCGGCGCCGTTAAGTTTAATTTT
Source organism: bacterium (assembly GCA_021795355.1). Taxonomy (GTDB): domain Bacteria; phylum SZUA-79; class SZUA-79; order Acidulodesulfobacterales; family Acidulodesulfobacteraceae; genus Acidulodesulfobacterium_A. The sequence continues at coordinate 96 of JAJYPL010000028.1, forward strand.
TTCCAATCTTAGCATTTTGTTGTATTTTAACGCATATATAAACGCCTGATTTATTGATATATTCGGTTCAATAGCCGCTTTAAAAGCAAATGCGCTTTTTGAAAATTTTGACGGCATTAACGGCAGAAGCAGTGCAGCCGACAAAAATACCGTAAAAATAACCTTTTTGCTTTTATATATTTTATTCATATTCATATATATTAATAATTATATATTTATCGTATTAAGAATTGTATATATTAGTTTTATTTTTTATTTTATTTAGGTAAATTTAATAATATAGATTTTTCTTTTTTTGGAATGTTTTTGTCGTGATTGCCGAATTCTTTTAAGTCTTTAAATATTTTTTCTATTCTTTTGTCGTTAAGTTCGTAGCACATCATGACGCCGTCCCTCTTGCAGCTTACTATGCCTTTGTTTTTAAGGGATATAAGGTGCTGAGAAACCGTAGCCTGAGAAATTCTCAAAGATTCCCATATATTTTTAACGCAGGATTTATTGCTTACCAGAACCTCAATTATTTTAAGTCTTATAGGGTGTCCGAGCGTTTTTAGAAGTTCGGCTTCGGTTTTATATTCTTCCCCGATATTAATTTCATTCATAATAGTTTTGCGCTGATACCCTTAAAATTAATTGCATAGAAATATTTATATATACATATATATAATATTCTTTTTTTATTATAATTAATTTTACCGATTATGTCAATAAAAATTGACAAATAGAGGCTCCCGCATAATTTCGGGAGCCGTAGAGAATTTGGCGGTTTGCCTTTAGGCTTTCGTTTGTGCTTTCGGCGGTTTAAAAAATTAAAAAGCAAGATGGATTTGCGAGTTAGCCGCATATTCCATAAAAGTAGCGGCGCCGGCATATTCTAATCCGTCTATCATATCTTCCTTTTTGAAACCGAAAAGATCCATAGTCATCTGGCATGCAATAAGCCTTACTCCTGTTTCCTGGCATAACGATATAAGTTCGGGAACCGATGCCACGCCGTTTTTCTTAATCATGGATTTCATCATAGAAGTAGCCATTGCCGTCATGCCCGGGAGCGCGCCAATAATATTAGGAACCGGCATAGGCATAGCAGGATTTCCAAGCGGAGCGACTTTTAAAGAATCTCCCGCATCTTTTTTGAGTATCTGCAATCCGTAAAACGTGAAAAATATTGCAGATTCGATATCAAGCGTTGCCGCCGTGGACGCGAGAATCAGCGGAGGGTATGCCATATCCAGCGTTCCGTGAATAGAAATGATAGCCATTTTTGTTTGATCAGCCATTTTTTTTCTCCTTAAATTAAACGTTAAAATTGATTTTAAGTTCTAAACCATAATTAAAAATTAAATACGACGAGCGTTCATGAATATATAAAACAAAAAGGCCGATGTTTTTAAATTTACCATTTTTTAAAATAAATGGCAAGAAAATCTTTTTTACGTTAACATAAAAAAAATTTAATTGTTTACGGTTTATTTTAATAAAAACGAGGGTTTTAGAGTTAAAAAAGAGGAAAAAATAGCGAAATTTGACTTTTATATTTCATTTATGGTATATTTTTAATATAAAATAGTTTAAAACTATTTATTTATGTATAAAATATGTATTTTTTAGATGAATTTTATTGATTTTGGAGTAAATTTTGAAAAAAATTATAAAATTATTTTTGAAATTAAAAAACAGCTTAAGAAATTTAATAGCCGAAATAAAATTTAAATATTTTTTGCCCTATTTTTTGCTTCTTTCGGTTCTTATTTCCGCGGCTTTTTTATCTTATTTTTATGTTATGCCAATGTATTACGGCTACATGAAAGAACGGCAGGACGTGAAGCTTCTTAAGCAAAAAATACGCATTGATTACGAAAAAATAAGGGTTTTTAAGATTATTAAATCGTTTAATTCCGGACTGCCGGTATCCGAAGAAAAGAAGGTCTCGAACCTTATTTTTAACTTAGGGGAAAAATATAAAATAAATCCGGCTCTTATTTTGGCGGTTATCAGGGTCGAAAGTTCTTTTAATAATTTTTCTTATTCAGACGTCGGCGCCGTCGGACTTATGCAGATTAAGCCGATAACCGGACTTTATTTAATCAAGAAATACGGAATAAAATCTAAAAAGTATAATTATAATACTAAATATATAGAATATCTTCCGGTAAATTATTTATACAATCCTTCTTTAAATATTAAAATAGGTGCAAGATATTTATTGAGCCTGCTATACGAGTTTAAAAATTTAAAGCTTGCCCTTTTTGCTTACAACGTCGGTCCTACTTTAGCTTATCGGACTTTAAGTTTTACGAAAACCGAAAACGGAAAAATTAAATTTAAACTTAATGCCGATGAAAGCACCAACCGCCTGTTTTCGGATTTCTATTACGGGTATTATAAAAGAGTTAAGAAGTATTTTGCTATTTATAATAAAGATATTTTTGAAAGCAAAAAAATAAATATAAAGGATTAATTAAATAAATTGAGAGCCGTTATTTTTTACGTATTTCAATGATTTAACAAAAGATACCGTAAGTATAAATAAAATTATAAAAATAACCAAAAAGAATCCTACTCCGAGATTGTGGAGGTTGTGAACCTTTATCGGAGTTATAAAACCCCACTGTATAAGTTTCGGAAAAGTTAATTCCATTATCGCCGCAAGAACGAATGCCAATCCGCCCCAAAAAAGAGTCATGCCGGACGTTCTTCTCGCGATGTACTGAATGCCTTTTTTGGGGATTTTAAGTTTTTCCATAAACCTTCCCGCAAACATGCCTATTATTATCTGCGTCGCCATAGTTCCGAGGCCGAACAGAAGTCCAGGCAGAAAACCCGTATATTCGTTGGGCATTTTCGGAGCGAGAACGGTATAAACTATTATCGCAAATGCTCCCGTTCCCCATCCGGCGATAAATCCATGCAAAAGAACCATATATATAGGGATGGGCTTTGATTTCCCGTCGGGACTATCGGAATGTTCTTCTTTTAATGTTTTAATTTTTAAAAACCGTATAAATATTTTTTCCAATTTTTCGAATAACTCAAAATTTTCGCCGAGCCCGATTACGTATGCGCCGGCAAACGACATAACTATTCCTACAAATATATATACGACCGGAATTACGTCCGGTTTGGTTAAAATTTTTCCAAGCGCAAAATATGCAAGTTCGGACGCGACTGCCCTCTGAAACGTAAATGCAAGCGAAAAAAGGAGCCCGGTTTTGAATCCTCCTTTAGTGCTGTAACTGCCTATCGAATAACTGAAAGTAATAGGCCATGTATGCTCGTCGGGGGTAAATCCGTGTACTATCCCAAGAAGAAAAGCGGTAAGCAAAATAGAGAATAAAGACGTAAAATTTTGCGGATTATAAAGATTTATCATAGTAAATATTTTATATTTTTATGTTATTTTTGTAAAGATAGGGAAAAGACGTCGGATAACCAAATAAATAAAGGGACAGAATTCAATTCTGTCCCCGTCGCAAATTAAAATTTCGTAATTTGCGGGGCATTCTTTTATCTGATATAATCATTCTGAGCAATGCTTAACTTAATTAAAACGTAAAATTTAAAAATTGTTAAAAAAGTAAGATGATAAATATATACGGTAAAAAAGTTAAAATCGTAGCTACGTTAGGACCTGCCAGCGACGGAAAGAAGATGATAGAAAAGCTCATAAAAAACGGAGCGGACGTAATAAGGCTGAATTTTTCCCATGGAAACGAAAATTACTTTGCCGAAGCGATTAAAAAAATAAGGTCGGTATCCGAAAATACCGCAATTTTAGTAGATTTGCCCGGACCTAAAATAAGAACCGGAAAATTAAATAAAGATTCAATCTATCTGCAAAAAGGCGGAACCGTAATTTTAACGAATAACTATACCGTTTCCGACGAAAGGAAAATTTATATAGATTACCCTTATCTATGCGAGGATATAAAGCAGAAAAATTCGGTGTATATAGACGACGGCAAAATAAAGCTGAAAATTATAAAAAAGATAAATCGGAACGAACTTGAAGCCGAAATCCTTACGAAAGGCGTTCTAAAAGCGGAAAAGGGAATAAATTTTCCCGATTCGAGGCTTAGCATTCCGTCCGTTACGGAAAACGATAAAAAATTTTTAAAATTCGGAGCCGAACAAGGCGCAGATATGTTTGCCGTCTCTTTCGTAAGAACCTCCGAAGATATAATCTCTGTAAAAAATCTGCTTCAAGCCGAATATCCGTCAAGGAAATTTTTAATAGTAGCCAAGATAGAAAAAATAGAAGCCGTTAAAAATATCGAGAAAATAGCGGCCGCCGCAGATGCTTTAATGGTGGCGAGGGGAGACCTTGGAGTAGAAGCTCCCGTAGAAAATATACCTATAGAACAAAAGAGGATTATATACGTTGCCAATCTCTATAAAAAACCGGTTATAACGGCTACGCAGATGCTTTTGTCGATGGTTGAAAACGAATCGCCGACGAGAGCCGAGGTTACCGATATTTCAAATGCTATTTTTGACGGAACGGATGCCGTAATGCTTTCCGAAGAAACGGCTATAGGAAAATATCCGGACGAAGCGGTTGCTTATATGTCGAAGATTATAAAGGCTACAGAGAAAAGTCCGATGTTTTCGGGAGGCGGTTATAAATCCCGTCCGGCTTACGGGTGTGGCGGCGGCATAGGCATCGGATATTTAGAACGCCGCAGTATAGAGTCCGACGATAAGATTAAAATTAAAAGAAACGTAAGCGATATTTCCGATATAATCGCCGAAACGGCATCGACGGCATCGGAGTTATTAAATAATTGCATTATAGCGGCAATAACCAGGTCGGGTTACACCGCCAATTTAATATCGTCATTTAAACCTGCGGTTCCCGTTGTAGCAGTAGTGCCGGATGATTCCGCAAAAAGAAGGTTGTCGTTGAACTACGGTGTTTCCTGCATAACTATGAAAAATATAGCCGATAAAAATATAGACTTGCAGGACGTAATAGATTTAATTAAATATGAAATTAAAAAATCCGGACATAAATGCCCCGATTACGCCGTGCTTACCGGCGGCGTTCCTATAGGCGAGCCGGGTTCTACAGATTTTATCAAAATAATTAAACTGAGAGCGGATTAATAAACATGGTATAGCCGAATAACGGCAGTTGTTATATTGCTGATAGTTATTGCTTGAATAAAAATTTTTATAATGTTATATTATTAATACATTAATAATCATTTAATTAAAGTTTTGTTTCATTTTCAAGGAGAGATGGCCGAGTAGGTCGAAGGCGTTCGCCTGCTAAGCGAATGTATGTCCTAAAAGATGTACCGAGGGTTCGAAACGAAGTACAGCGCAGCTCATCCCTCTCTCTCCGCCCTCAACGCTTTTAAGCTTTTATTAAATCTTATATAGCCGTATTACCGCTTGAATAAAAAACTCTATAATGTTATATTATTATATTATTTATTATTCCGATTAATTTTCAAGGAGAGATGGCCGAGTAGGTCGAAGGCGTTCGCCTGCTAAGCGAATGTATGTCCTAAAAGATGTACCGAGGGTTCGAATCCCTCTCTCTCCGCCATTTAACAACGGTATTCATTAAACCCTTTCAAACTCTTCAGCTATTCTTTCTTTCAAGCCGGAATTCCTTATTTCTTCTTTGGAATTCATCGCTATGCCGAAAGCTTTATAGGTTCCGAAAATAACTACGTTTTTCTTTCCTCTGGTAATTGCGGTATACAGCAGATTTTTTTTCAGCATCATAAAGTGCGACTGATGGAACAGCACTATGACGTTATTGAATTCGCTGCCTTGCGCTTTATGTATGGAAAGGGCGTATGCCGGCATTATATTTTCGTAAACGTCTAAAAAATCGTATTTTACTATTCTGTTTTTATCTTTATCTTCTATGTCTATATTTTTATTTCCCCCTTTCCCTCCCCCCTTTCCCTCCCCCTCAGCTTTATCATTTAAAATTCTGTTTTTTTTTACGGAATTATCGGAAAAATCTACCGAAACGGTTTTTTCTTCATGGTCTATATTTATTATATAGCCGGTGTCTCCGTTAAATACTTCAAGATCGTAATTATTCTTTTTTTGTATAACCTTATCGTACATTTTAAACTGAATTCCGCTGCATATGAAAGAACCGTTTCGGCTTCCGGCTGCAGCATTTAAATTAGCCGCCGCCGCCGAAAGCGGATTTGGATTAAACGTCTCCTGAATAATCCTGTTTAAATTGTTGTATCCTAATATTCCTTTTCTCATAGGGGTTAAAACCTGAATGTCGTCGAAATCGAAAGAATTTATTTTATTCCCCGCCGACAATCTTTTTGACGCTATTTTTTTTATAAATTCTTCAAAGTCTTTTAACAGTTCGTCTTTTCCGGTTTGAGCCGTATCGTATTCCTTTCTGTACTTTATAATAAATTCTTTTTTGCCGTCCTCACGTTTTCCGGTTATAAATTTTTTGTTATTCAGCAGATTATGCGCATTTAAATTTATCAAGCCGCCTTCGTTCTGTCTGAAAACTTTATTTAAAAACGTTACCGGAAAAAATTTTTCGGTTTTGATTATATCTCTTAGCACGTCGCCCGGACTGACGGACGGTATCTGGTTAACGTCTCCTACCAAAACAAGCACGGCATCGTCCTTTACGGCTTTTAAAAGTTTGTAAAAAATAATTATATCGACCATACTCATTTCGTCTATTACTATTAAATCATGCGGAAGTTTATTCGTTTCATTGTATAAAAAGACGGACTCGCCGGTATTTCTGTCGAATTGAGCCTTAAGGAGCCTGTGTATGGTGGAAATAGCTATATTTTCTTTGCTTAAATTACCGGATTCAATGATATCGGAAAGCCTTTGTGCCGCTTTTCCGGACAATGAAATTAGAGCAATCTTTTTGTCTGCGTATAAACCTGCTATAGTTTTTATGACAGTAGATTTTCCGGTACCCGGTCCGCCGGATATTACGGAAATTTTATAATTTAATGCATTCTGCACGGCGTTTTTTTGTTCGTCCGTCAAAGATATAGAATCTTTTTCCGAAAGTTTATCTGCCGTCCCTTTGTTAAATTTTACCGCAGACGAGCCGGATATTCTTTTAAGTTCTTTAGCGACGCCTATTTCACTGAAATAATAAACCGGCAGGTAGATTTTTGCTTTATTGATATCATAATTACCGTAATTATACTGAATATTATAATCATTGCCGCTATTAATATCTGTATTATTTTTATTATTTCTTTTATCATTATCGTTATCGGGCGATAAGCCGATAATTAATTTTTTTTCTTTAACCAAATCGTCGATATAAGTTTTTAGTATCTCGCCGCTAAGAGAAATAAGCGTATTATCCGTTTCGGTATTATCGGGGCTTTTAAGTTTATCGGGTTTATCCGAATCAATTCCGTCGTTTTCTGTTATTATTTCGTTTATTCCCTTTTTAATATCTTTATAATAAACGAAACAGTTTCCCGACTGTTCGCATAATTGCCCGATAACATATTTTACGGCTTCTTTTATTCTGTTCGGGTCGTCTTTTTTAATGCCTAATTTTTCCGCCATAATATCGGCTTTTTTAAAACCTATGCCTTTTATTTCGGTAAATAGATAAGGATTTTCTTTTGCTACGGCGATAGATTTTTCCTGAAACTGGCTGTATATGGACTTAATTTGATAATCGCTGAACTGATACGGTTTAAAAAACATTATCGCTTTTCTTAATCCGTAGCTTTCTTTCAAGCCTTCTATTATGATTGAAAGTTTTATTTTGCCTATCCCTCCGACTTCCCTTAATCTTTCGGGCTCGCCGTCTATTATCTCTAACGTTTTTTCCTTGAATTTTTCATAAATTTGATTTGCCAAAACCCTGCCTATGCCTTTAAATATATTTGAAGAAAGATAATCTATTACTGCCGTTTTGCTGTTTGCGAGGGATATTTCGTATTCGCTGAAGTTAAACTGGTATCCGTATTTTTTATGATGGACGAATTCGCCTTTAAGCTTTATTTTTGAATCCGGTATCGGTTTATCGAATATGCTTCCGGATGCGGTTATAAATCTGCCGGACGAAAAAATATTTAAGATAGTAAAACCGTTTTCCTGATTTTGAAATATAATTTTTTTTATTATGCCGTTTATTACGCTAATATCGGCGGTATTTTTAACGCTGCCGGAATTGCTGCCGCCGGCAAAATTTTTGCTGTCGTCCGTGTTGCCGGAAGCGTTACCGTTTTTTGCTTTATCTGCCGTAACCGAATCAGTCATATGAATTATTAATTATAAATTATTAAATATTAAATAGAGATAGATTTAAAAGGACGGTATAAATTAACGAAAAAATCAGAATAAAAATAATCTAAGATATAATCCGAGCAGAGTTACAAACAGCACCGGCAGAGTAATAATAAAACCTACCTTCATATAATAGCCCCACGTAATTTTAATGCCTTTTCTTTCCAATACGTTAAGCCATAACAGCGTAGCCAGCGAACCTATCGGAGTCAGCTTGGGGCCTAAATCGCATCCTATTACGTTTGCATATACGGAAGGTTTAAGCATTACGGCCTTTAAGTTCGCCGAATGAATAGCAAGGGAATTTATCATTACGGTCGGCATATTGTTCATTACCGACGATATAAAAGCCGCAAGATATCCGGTATAAATCGTAAGGGCGAATCCGCCGAAACCGGCAATATACGAAATAGATTTTCCAAGAAGAAAAGTGAGTCCCGCGTTTTTAAGCCCGAAAACCACAAGATACATTCCGAGAGAAAATACGACTATATTCCACGGAGCGTTTTTGAATACGGTTTTTAAATTAACTGCAGGGCTTTTAAATCCGAGCAGAACGAACAAAAGGGCAAACGTTACCGCAAAAGCCGAAACCGGCAGATTTAAAAATTCGCTTAAAAAATATCCGCCGAGAAGCAGCGCTAAAATCAAAAATGAAAATTTAAACATCGAACGGTCTTTAATGGCTTCTCTTGGGTTTTTCAAGAGATTAACGTCGTAACTTTTAGGAATATCTTTCCTGAAATATAAAAACAAAACGATTACCGATATTGCAATCGAAAATATATCCGGCAGATACATATCTATAAAATAGGTAAAAAAACCTAAATTAAAATAGTCCGCCGAAACAATATTTACCAAATTTGAAATCTTAAAGGGAATACTTGCCGCGTCCGCAATAAATCCTCCCGCCATAATAAACGGCAGCATATTTTTTCTCTCGAATTTGAGAGCCTTCATCTTTTCGTAAATTATAGGAGTTATAATCAATGCCGCCCCGTCGTTTGCGAAAAGAGCCGAAACTAAAGCCCCGAGCAGAATAACGTAAACAAACATTTTTCTTCCGCTGCCGCCCGCAAGCCTCGCAATATGAAGCGCCGCCCATTCAAAAAATCCTATTTCGTCCAAAATTATAGAAATTATAATTATGGCGACAAAAGTAAAAGTCGCGTCCCAGACTATATCGAATACTTTTATTACGTCTTTTAAAACTATTACGTTAAAAATCAGCGCCAGAAGCGCCCCTATGACGGCGCTCCAGCCTATGCCGATATTGTAAGGCTTTTTTATGATAAGAAAAAGCGTAAATAAAAATATTATGACCGACGTAACTATTAAATAACCGTAAAAGTGCATAAACTCAGAAACTCCTTATATTTATTTTAGCGAAATTAAGTATATTTAACATAGATAATCGTAATAATTATACAATATTTTGCAATATTATGATTATTTATATCTATAAATTATAGTACAATTTTAAGAATTTAAGAATAAAAATAAAGCAAGTTTTATTGACTTTTTTTAAATAAAGAGAGTATAATTAAAAAATAAACCAATCTGTTTACGCAGCATCATTTTTATTTTTCGGGACGTGGCGCAGCTCGGTAGCGCACCTGCATGGGGTGCAGGGGGTCGCAGGTTCAAATCCTGTCGTCCCGACCATTCATTTAAGCGAAAACATATTAATCAAAGAAATAAAAATTAAGAGTTAAAATATTCGTAATATTTATCATTAGATAATTTATCCACTTAGATATTTCGGAATTAAATTTAAGTCAGCGAGATTTTACTCGGAATAGCCGCGGATAATTTCTTGGGCGGTTAAATCGTATTTATTATGGACTGACTCGACGTTTCCGCTGCTTGCATATTCGTCTATTTTCGCAAATACGGCGGTTTTATAAAAAGCCGCAAAAATAGAAAGGTAAAAACCTCTCCAACCGTCCAAGTAACCTTTTCTGCTAATATATTTATTAAAAAAAGTTTTTGCGGCTATAAATAAAACATACGGCTTGCCGCGGCGCTTTCTAAGAGGCTTATTGTTTTCGTCAAGCTCGTTGACCTGAGCCGCCTCTATAGACGTATAGCGGTTAAGTTTTTCCAGAAAAGATGCAATGCAGTCGGATTCGAAATGTACTATACCCGTTTTTATATCTTTATAGCTAAGGTCTGTTATTACGGCATCGTCCGCAGGAACCAAAAACCTGTGAATTCTTGGACGTATGCTCAGCTTGCTTTTTTTAAAGAAACGCAGCTGGAAATTTTCGGGTCCGTATCCGGTATGCTTAATTAATTCCCCGAATAAATAGTTCAGCCTCGGCATGCGGACTGCGTCGCATCTGTTTTCTTCGGCTATTTTAATCAAAATTAAACTGAGATCTTTCGGTATCAATTCATCTGCATCGACAAGCAAAACCCATTCGTTCTGCGTCCTGTCGAGCGCAAACTGCCTTGCAGGCTCCGAATAGCCTGCTCTTTCAAAATAATATATATTTTTAGTATATTTTTTTGCTATCTCTACCGTTGCATCGTCGCTGTGCATATCGACTATTACTACGTCGTTTGCCCACTCCACCGTCTTAAGGCATTTTTCGATATTTTTTTCTTCGTTCAGGGTATTTATTATTACGGATATTTTGTGTTTTTCTTTTATCATCTGGGGACTCCAAGTATTATATTAATAAAATATTTTTTTAATATAGCTGAAAATTTGATTTAATGAAGGTTTTGCGTAAAGCAGAGGTTTGCCGTAAGCATTTTTCTCGTTTTCAAAAAGAACAGACAGAACTTCAGGGTTAAAATTACTCGGACGCGTTTGAAAATAACCGACGGGAATACAGCCTGCATGCCAAGCTTCTGGAACTTTTTCTGTTTCATAGCCGTAACCGAGCGAATTTTCGGCGCAAAAACAATATTTATATTGTTTTAACAGTTCAAATTTGCTTCCTTCCCATTTTTGTCCGGCAGAACCGTAAATATCGACCGGTTTAATTTTTTTTAAATTTTCTATAACGTTATTTCTTGGAAATCTCAAATGTCCCGCCATTACGCAAACGGCGTCTTTCCTGCTGCCGTTATCGCCGCGTAAAGGATTTACAAGTTTTTCTGCAGACAGAGGTTCGCCGAATCTGGAATAATATTCTTCCGGCATGGAAAATTCTTCGTATTTTATAAAGTTGTACCAGTAGGGAAATCGGCATCCTGCGGGATCGGCTATTTCCGGCCATGAAGTCAATCTGGGAATATCGTACTTTATCAATAACTGCCCGAACCAATTCCAATATGCGGAATCCAGATTTTCGTGCGAAACTCCTAAAATCTTTTTATTCTTAGGTATTCCGAAGAATAAATTGAAATTATTTTTATCGTTATCGTACGATTTTATCCAGCGGTTTAATGTTTTTAATATGGATTTGTGCTTTGAGAAATTATACAGTAAAACAAGGTCTGCTTCTTTTATGCCGGATATTTTGACTTCTTCGCTTAAAGCCTTTTCTATTATTTTTAGTAACAATAATTCGTTTTTGTCTTTAATAATTTTCCAGCAGTTCTTAATATGTACTTTTATCATCTTGCGCCGATTTTAATTTAATTATAAATTTAAATTAATTTTATAAACATTATATAATGGTTGTAAAGCTGTTTTTTGTTTAAGATTAAAAATGAGAAAGATTTATAAATTTCATTTTTAAATTATAGACCCTTTTTAAGTGAAAATAAACTTAAAAAATAATAATGTCAAGGCAAAGTAGAAATGTCCGCTTAAAAAATAATAATCGGCTCTATCTAAAATTTAACAAAATTAAAAATTAATTTTTAATAAACTTACAATAAAATACCTTTATTATTTTAAATATATGTTGTAAAATTTAATATAAATATATAAAAAATTAATTATGGGAAAAAAATACGCCATAATTATTTTATTTTATAACAGCATAACAAAATCAAAATCAAAAAGCGCGGCGTGAAGGGAGGTAAATTTATGAGCAGTTCGTTTAAGTCCGGCGAAAAAAAGACCGATCGTATTAAATCAAACGGTTTTAATAATATTACCGTGATAACTTCAATATTGTACGCTATAGTTGCAATATTTTTTATAGTATTTTCGCTAATCCGACACGACAAATTATTAATTGTTTCTGTATTAATTCTTTCAGCCGTATTTTATTTTTCCATTTTTCTAATCAATAAGTCTATTAAGAAAAAAGCCGAAATAATCAATAATTTCATAGACGATTTTCTTTATAAAGATAAAGATTTGCGCAAAAACATGCCGCAAATTAATTTTTTCGGTTTAGACGACAAGGTAAGCGAACTTTTTAAAAATCTTTATAATATTTTTATAAAATCCGTAGATTCTACAAATAACGTCGTCGTGGACGCAAGAATAGAAAGCGCGGAAATGGAAAAAATTTATAAAGAAAACGAATCCTTAGTCGGTCAAATTTCTTCTATTTCAAGCGCAATAGACGAAATTATCATGTCTCATAAAGAAATGACCAAAGGCGCTAAGTTTGCCCAAAATTCTTCCAGCGATTCTTTTAAAAAAGCCGGAGAAGGAAACTTAATGATTGAAGAGATAATATCCGATATTAAAAAAGTTTCCGATTCCATAGAAAATCTTCAGACTACTATGCAGACTTTAGACGAAAGATCTAAAGAAATAGGCGACGTTATTTCGCTTATCAGCGATATAGCCGACCAGACAAATCTGTTGTCTTTAAACGCGGCGATCGAAGCGGCAAGAGCCGGTGAGCAGGGAAGAGGTTTTGCTGTAGTTGCCGATGAAGTTAAAAAACTTGCCGAAAGAACCAGCAAATCAACTTCCGACACAAGGCAGATAATAGAAGGACTTATGGAAGAAACGTCAAGGACTGCGGAAGCTATAAAAAATTCCGTCGAAGAAGTAAAAGCTATAACTGAAAAAACTAAAACGGCAGAAGAAATATTTAGAAATATAATGAATGCAGTAAAGGAAGAAAAAAGCAATATAGATATGATATCTTCATCGGCGGAACAGCTCCAAATAGCGGTCGAAGACGTAGAGAAAAATTTACTTGTGGTGCAGAAAGTTTCCGGAGAAACCGTAAAAACGGCAAAAAAATCAACCAAAATAAGTACGTCGCTTTCTAATTCGGCATACGAACTTCAAAAAGAGTTGAATAACATTAGATTATATTTATTCGGCATAGCTCCTTTAGAAGCGGCATCGGTAATGAAAACGAAATTTGAACCTCTGACAAAATATTTAAGCGATTCTTTAGGGATAAAACTTGGTTCGTTGGTAGCCTCAAGCTATGAAGATTCGGTTGAAGATATAGGCAGGGGCGTTGCAATGATAGGCTATATGACCCCTTCGACATATTTAAGCGCCGGCAAAAAATACGGAGTTAAACCTCTAGTTTTTGCGGTAAAAAACGGTTCGCCCACATATAAGAGCGTAATAATAGCCGCAAAAAATTCTCCGATAAATACTATAAACGATTTAAAAGGCAAGAAAGTCGCATTCGGCGCAAAAATGTCCACGGGTTCTACTTTAGTGCCGAAAGCGATGATTAAATCGGCAGGCATAAAATTGGAAGACCTTGCTTTTTACGATTATCTCGGCGGACACGACGTCGTCTTAAAGGCTGTCGCGGAAGGAGAATTCGATGCCGGATGCGTAATGGATTCCGCCGCGGAAGAAAATAAAAGTACGGTAAAAGTCATATCATCTTCCGACCCCATACCTCAATTTCCGATATGCATAAACGCAGACGTAGATAAAGAAAGCGAAACGAAAATAAAAAATATTTTGATGAATATTGCCGATTTAAAGGTGCTTAAATCTATCGACCAAGGCTATACGTCTTTTATAGAAGCGAAAAAAAGCGACTTTGACAATATAGCAAAAACCCTTGGATTATGAAATTAACTATAAAAAAATAAAAAGAGATACGATATTAATATGAACGTCAGCGAAACAAACGAATCCGAAGTATTATTGCAGATATTAGAAAAAATTCAGGATAAATTAGAGCACGGCGTAACCGCATATTCCGTATAACCTTCAATGCCCTGTCTGTTTTTGATTGAATACGTGGTCGGGATGACACGATTCGAACGTGCGACCCCCTGCTCCCAAAGCAGGTGCGCTACCAGCTGCGCCACATCCCGTTTTTTTGTAAAAAGTTTATTGCGTGATTTATTTTATCATTAATAGACAGTGCAGGCAATACAATTTTTCGGCGCCGTTTCGATGCATATTATTTTGCCAGTGTAATACGCCATAATCCGGTATAATTTACATAGTCTTTTTAGTTTATGCTTTTACGCCTTGCGAAGTCACGCCTTTGTGCTTTTATTCATCAGCCAGTAAACTATTCCGAGCACCAGTACGAGAAATCCTAATATTGCGACTTCTTTAGATTTTCCGGGAGCCAGAGAAAAGATTAATATTTTCCTTAAAAGCGCAGCCATCGCAAGACCTATAAAGGCGCTTAACGCAAATTTATGCCCTTTCAGCTTTTTAACTTCTTCTTCAAGCAGTTCCCTTATCGCCCAAACAATTAACATAGCGCCGAGAATATCGACTACGGTGGATTCAAAAGCTCCGCCGCCGAAGGCGAATCTGTAAATTTCAAATAAGAACATCAGAAAAACCATAATAGTTGCAATTATTAGAGATATTACAAGAGCAAGGTCAAGCATATAAGAGAATTTCGAGCTGAATTTTATTATTTTAGTTTCAAATTTTGTAGCCGCTATGTAAAATTTTCCTTCGTTAATGTAAGAACTTATTATTATATCGAGATTAATATCTATTATTTTATTTGCCGATTCGATTATTTCATTTCTTTTTTCGGAAGACTGAATGTTTTTAATAATAACTTTATGAATAAAATTTCTTATAAAGTTCATCGTGGCGCTGACGTAATGCGAAGGCAGTTTTATCTCCGAATGAACCTC
>JAJYPL010000006.1 GCA_021795355.1 bacterium
TTTTAGAGTTAAAATAAAATCAAAAAGATTATAATTTTTATAAAAAATAATAAAAATACTTGACATTTAATTTAATTGAAGGTATTTTATATTTAGATAAATTTTATATAAATTAAATTTAAAAAAAAATTTATTAATATTTTATATATAAAGTTTTGCATATACATTGCCGATTTATTTAAATAAAAATAAAATGAGGTTTTCATGGCGCTTAAATTTGGAATAGGTTCAAAAAAGAGCGTGGGTATAGACATCGGATCCAGTTCTATTAAAGTAATTGAACTTTCTAAAAGCGGACATAAATATTATATAGACGTTTTAGACATAGTAGACCTTCCTTCAGGAGCCGTAAGCGGAGGCATTGTAAACGATGCCGCTTCTACCGCTTCATACCTAAAGACTTCTCTTGCTAAACACGGCGTAAACGAAAAAAAAGTAGTAATCGGAATACCTTGCAAACACGTAATAATTAAAACCATAGAAATGCCTAAAATGAAACCGTCGGAACTTGAATCTTCGATTTATTACGAAGCTCAAAGATATATAACGTACGACATGAACGAAGTATCTTTAGATTACGTGGTTCTAGGAGATTCGCCGTCGGAGCCTTCAAGCAATGCGGTAATGATAATTGCCGGCAAAAAAGATATAATAGAAAACCAGTCTGACTTTTTCCATGAGTGCGGTTTAAATCCTTATATAATAGACGTGGATTGCATAGCTCTAGAAAATATGTTTAATTTTAATTATCCCGAAGAATTCGATGAACTTATATCCATAGTAAAAATAGGCGCGTCGGAAACAAACGTCCACATACTCCAAAAAGGAACTAATTTATTCAGAAGGGATATACCTATCGGCGGAATCAACATAACGGAAGAAATAGCCAAAAAATTTCAAATGAATTTTAACGAAGCCGAAAATATTAAAACCGGAAATATGGGAAACAGAAGCGAAGATTTTAAATCGGAATTCAATATATATTTAGATATGATTTTGACCAGGGTTATTTCCGAAATTCACAGGACGATAGACTATTTTGCGGCAAACAACGACAAGCAGTATCCTAAAAAAATTTATTTGACGGGCGGTTCTGCGCTGCTCGGCAATATATTACAGGAAATAGAGAATAAGATCAACATTCCCGCATCAAATTTAAATCCTTTTAGAAATCTACTTTTTAAGCATGAATTATCCGACGATATTCACGATTTTTTCGGCGTAGCCGTCGGTCTTGCGTTAAGGGGAGCGGAATAAATTGATTAAAATCAATTTGAACAAAAAACCTAAAAGAATAAAGATTTCCATAGAAGCGGGAAGCCTGCGCAATATGCTTATTTTTTTAATAATTCCGATTATAGCCGGCGGAATAGTTATTTTTTTGATGCAGTCCTCTATAGAAAGTAAAATAAACGATATAAACAAAAATATCAAAACATACAATGCCAAAACGGTCGTGTTAATGCCGCAAGTAGAAAAAGTTAACGCCCTGAAAGCAAAAGACGCCCAAATATTGCAAAAGATTAACGTTATTAAAACGTTAAAAAAAGCTCAGATGGGTCCGTTGGGATATATATATTACATTACGGCCGCAATTCCTAGGTTTTCGTGGATTAATTCTTTAAAATCGTCTAAAGGTGTTATATCGGTTTCCGGAACCGCATTAGACGGACAGGTCGAGTCTATATTTATGAACAATTTAAGCAAGACCGGTTTCTTTAACGGGGTAAGTTTAATACAGACTTCCGAAGCAAAAAAACAGGGGCTGAAACTGCAAAATTTCAGTATGACTATGAACGTAAAAGGCGAAGCATTGTCCAAAAATGCTTTAAAAAAATAATATGAATTTAGAATCTATAAAATCTAAAATCGATTTAAAAAATCCTAAGGTTTTAGGGATAATTATAAGTATAGTTTTGTTTATAGTTATCATCGGAGTTTACTATTATTTTATATATTCCGGATTGAAATCGAAGGAAGCGCAGAAGCAGAACGCTTTAAACGCGGCAACGTCAAAATATAACTCCTATTTAACTTTAGCGAGAAGTTATCCGCTTGTACTAAAGCAGGATAAAAAATTAAGCAAAGAATTTGCAGGTTTGCTTTTAGAACTTCCGTCAAAGAAAAATATACCTCAGCTTTTAATGAAAATTTCAAACTACGAAAAAGTTTTAAATCTTAATCTAAATATGTTTAAACCGGACAAAGGAACGGCTAAAGGTTTTTACGAAACCGTTCCTTTTTCGATGAATATAAGCGGAAATTTTTATAATGTATATAAGTTTTTTTATAAACTTGCCTCTATGAAAAGAATAGTGGACGTACACGGCGTGTCTATTTCAAAGAAAGCTGAAGGCGGCAACGTTTCGGTTTCTTTTCAGGGAACGACTTTCTCGTTCATAGGGGGAATAAGGCCTAAGTCTCCTGTAAAGGCGGCGCAGAAGCCCCCCGCAGTTAAGAAACCATAGAAATAAAAGGAAATGAAGGGTATCGAGGTATAAAATGACAATTATTAATAAAAAAACGCCGATAAAGAATATGAACGATATAAAGGGAAATTTAACTCAAAAAATAAGATCGTGGAAGAGGTTTAAGCTGTCGGTATTGTTTACTGCCGTTGCGGTTTTATCTGCCGCATTAGTTTTCTACGCCCCGTTTTGTTATGCCGGCGGCGTTAATAATAGCGGAACGCAAAATAAAAATAAATCGGCCGAAAAAGTAAAAAGCAGCGGTATCGCATATCCTTATTATTTAAAGAGGGACCCTTTCCAGACGTTTTTATATGCCCAAAAATCTGCGTCGTCTTTTAAAGTCGGGGAACTGCCTTTATTGCAGTACGCCGTTTCGTCCCTGAAAGTCGTCGGCATTATGAGCAGAAGAGGAAAATATTTTGCTATGGTTCAGACGCCGGACGGAAGGTCTTATATAGTTACCGAAGGTTCTTTGATAGGCGTAAACAGGGCAAAAGTCGTTTCCATTACGTCTAACGCCGTTCATTTAATAGAAAGAACTTATAATATTTTAGGTCAAATACGTTCTATGAATTTAGTTATGCCCTTACAATAACTTTAAAATAAAACAATAAAGACAAAGCGATATGACTTTTATTAAATTTTAGCGATGGAGAAAATAATATGAAAAAGAGAAAATTATTATTTACGCCTTTTATATTTATATTATTCTTTGTTTTATCCGCAGGAATTAGTTTATCTTCGGCTTATGCCGGGCAGAAAACCGACGGCGGCGGAAGCGGCAGCGGGGTCAAAAAATTTTTCGTAGATCCTTCCGACATGAGGGTCAGTTTCAATTTCCAAAATGCTAACGTTTCCGACGTAATAAGAATGATAGCGAAAGTTTCCGACATGAACGTTTTGATAGGTTCAAACGTGAAAGGAACCGTCACGATGAAAATGAAAAACGTTCCGCTTAAAAATATTTTATCTCTCATACTCGAAGCATACGGTCTTGGAATGGTTAAAAAGGACGGGATATATTACATAAACTCTACCGGAACGATAGCGTCTGTGGTTTCCGCAGAGAAAAAAGCAAGAGCGATTTCGGAGCATAAAGTAACGAGGCTCGTTCCGATTAATTACGTTTCGGCAAGCGGTTTGATGGCTAAAGTAAAATCCGTTTTAAGTTCGCAGGGCAGGGTAGTTTACGATAAATCCCTTCATTCATTGCTGATTACGGATATCCCAAACCGCGTCGCAAGAGCCGTAAGATTAGTAAAAATGCTTGATAAAAGAACGCCTGAAGTCGAGATTGTCGCTAAGATGGTAGAGGTTAGCAAAAATTATTCAAATCAGCTCGGCATTAACTGGAACGGCAGCTATCTCGGCGCCGCTCCGGCTTCATCAAACGCCGCCGTTACGCCTAATTATTTCAGCGGAGAAACAACAGGCAATCCTGCGGGACCCGGTTTAAGTCCTACGCTTACTACTCAGGCTGCGGCAGGAACTTTTACTGTAGGCATATTAAATTCTTACGCAAGCATTAACGCAACATTAGAAGCCTTGGAAAGCCTTTCGAGAGCAAAATCTATCGCTTCTCCCAAGGTCGTCGTTCTTAATAACCAGACCGCAACTATCGAAAAAGGTCAGACCCTTTATCTGCCGGGCGTTGCAGGAGTCGGCGCAACGGCCGCTCCGCAGGCTATTACGGCGCAGATTTCGCTTCAGATAACCCCTCATATAATGGCAAACGGAAACGTTAAACTCGTCATTAATTCGTCGAATAATACCGTAGCTCCGCCGGTTTCGGGAGCGCAGGCTACCCTCGATACGGAAAGCGCCAATTCTACGGTTATCATTAAAAACGGACAAACCGTCGTAATAGGCGGTGTTTACCAGATGAGCAAAACCGTTTCCAACAGCGGCGTTCCCGGACTTATGAGCATTCCGCTTCTGGGCTGGCTTTTCAAAACAAGAAGCGTCAGCTATTCGAAAGACGAACTCATGATATTTATAACGCCAAGAATAATTAACGGTTAGGCATAATTAACGTCAAGGCTTTTATTTATTCCGTTTTTTTGATAAAATTAAGCAATGTTGACAGACGTTCAAAATTCAAAAGACGGAAGAGGCATAGCTATAGATAAAGTCGGTATAAAAAACCTTCATTACCCTATATCCGTTCTCGATAAAGCAAAATCATTCCAGCACACCGTAGCAGATATAAATATGTACGTTGATCTTCCGCACTATTTCAAAGGAACGCATATGAGCCGATTCTTAGAGGTTTTAAACGAATACAGGGGCGAAATAAGCATAGTAAATTTTCCTGATATTTTAAGAAAAATCAAAAAAGTTTTAAACGCAGGTTCGGCATCCGTTGAAATCGAATTTCCATATTTTATTGAAAAAACCGCTCCGGTCAGCGGAAAAAAAAGCCTGATGGAGTATATATGCTATTATAAAGGAACGATAAAAGACAAAGAAGCAATTCGGCATAATCGGAAAAATGAGATAAAGGCAGAGATAAAAGATAAAAAGAACAATATGAATGTGCCGGATACAAAGATGTCAGATTTTAAATCTAACACATTTTTTGAAGACGCCGGTTCCGACGACGAAAGCGTCATAATAGTCGGCGTAAAAGTGCCTATTAACACTCTGTGTCCCTGCTCTAAGGAAATATCGAAATACGGGGCGCATAATCAGAGGGGCGTTGTTTCCGTATCCTTAGAATTTTCTAAACTGATATGGTTCGAAGATATTATAGAAGAAGTGGAGTCCTGTGCGAGTTCGCCTATTTATTCTTTATTAAAGAGGGAAGACGAAAGATTTTTGACTGAGCATGCTTACGAAAATCCGATGTTTGTCGAGGACGTCGCAAGGTGCGTAGCGGGAATACTTAAAAAGAATAAAAATATTAAACGCTTTAAGGTGGAAGCGGAAAACTTCGAGAGCATACACAACCATAACGCTTATGCGATGATAGAAGGGTAAAAGGCTGGACTGCTTCGCCGCTTTGCTCGTGATGACGCAGAAAGTTTTGTCATTGCGAGCAAAGCGAAGCAATCTCATTAAAAATATTGAATAAATTTACTATGGAGATATAGCAAATGCTAAGATTTTTGACGGCGGGGGAGTCGCACGGCAAAGGACTCGTTACTATAATAGATAATTTTCCTGCAGGCGTTAAAATAGACGAAGACTTTATAAACGAAAAGCTGAAAATAAGGCAATCGGGTTACGGCAGGGGCGCAAGGCAGAAGATAGAAACCGACAAAATAGAGTTTTTATCGGGAGTCAGGGGAGGGTTTACGACCGGCTCTCCTATTTCGTTCTTTATAAAAAATAAGGATTACGATAACTGGCGGGACAGGATGGACGCATATAAGCCCGTTCCTGAAGAAAGCAAAATCCATACGCCGAGACCCGGCCATGCCGATTTTGCCGGCTCGATAAAGTTCGGATTAGACGATATAAGAAATGTCCTTGAGCGTTCCAGCGCAAGGGAAACCGCTTCCAGAGTCGCCGTAGGCGCGATATGTCAGATATTTTTAAAAAATTTCGGCATCGAATTTGCTTCCGCCGTGCTTAGCATCGGCGGAGTCGGAATTGATAAGTCAAGGGGGTCAGAATTAAATTCTGACCCCCTTGCCGGTTATTCTGCTTCTGTAATCGACCTTTTCGACCCTTCTATCCGCCGAAACATCGAAAACTCCGAACTTCGTATGCCGTATTCCTACCTTGAAGAAAAGACTAAGGCGTATATCGACAAAATGAAAGCGGAAGGCGATACCGTCGGCGGATTAATAACCGCTCAAGTAAAAGGCGTACCTGTCGGTCTCGGCAGTTTTACCCAGTGGGACGAGAAATTAGACGCACACATATCGATGTCCGTAATGAGCATTCAGGCTATTAAAAGCGTAGAAATCGGCGCCGGCGTAAAATCCGCCTATCTTAAAGGCTCGGAATGCCATGATTCTATATATTGCGGTAATAGCAAAAACGGCGCCGCTACAGGCTTTTTCAGAAAAACCGACAATGCCGGCGGAATAGAAGGCGGAATGTCCAACGGGGAAATAATAAGCGTAACTTGTGCGATGAAGCCTATACCGACCCTAATGAAACCATATCTCGATACTGTAGATTTAAATACCTGCGAACCTAAAAAAGCCTTTCTGGAAAGGTCGGACGTATGCGCCGTTCCGGCGGCGTCCATCGTCGTCGAATCAGCCCTCGCTTTTTCGATATGCTATTTTTTCCTCAAAAAATTCGGCGGCGACGGCTTAGCCGAGATTAAAAGAAATTACGAAGGGTATTTGAAAAAATGAAAAGAAATACCAATATAGTGTTAATCGGTTTTATGGGAGCCGGCAAGACCGAAGTCGGGAAGATTCTGGCTAAACATAAAGGGTTTAACTTTATAGATTTGGACTCATTAATAGAGGAGGAAGAGGGTAAAAGTATAACGGAAATATTTAAAAAAAAAGGAGAGGGCTATTTTAGAAATCTCGAAACAGAAATTTTAAAAAAAATAGATAAGAATAAGTCCGACATATATAAAATAAAAGAAGTGGAAAAATCCTCAGAAATAAACAATCCTGAAAGTAAAAACTGGGTAATATCTGCCGGCGGCGGAATGCCGGCGTTTAACGGCAATATTAAACTGCTTAAAAAAATAGGGACTGCCGTATATCTTAAAGCCGGCGCGAAAACTATTTACGACAGAATAAAATCCGAAGTCCACAGACCTGTTTTAGGCGGAAGCGGTTTTACCGAAGCAGACGTTACTGAAAAACTTAAGGAAAGGGAAAAATTTTACGAGCAGGCGGATATTATTATATACACCGAGGGATTAACGGCAGCGGCGGCAGCCGAAGAAATTGGGATTTTTCTTCATTAAAACTAAAATTAAAGTTTTTAAATAGTCGTGACGATTAATTTATGAAAGGATAGGTTAGGCATCTAAAGAATTTAGAAAACATGAGATAAAAATTGATTAAGGAGGTGAATGGTTAAGATTTATTACTATTTAGTCGATGTTGTCTAAAAGGGGCGGGCATTAATCTATTCAACAAAGCAAGTTTTAAATAATAAAGTAAAGCAAAAAATTTTAATTTAACAATTTCGGCACGGATGCCGGAATAATTATCACGGAGGATAAAAAAATGTATAACGGTCTATTTATCAATTCGAACCAATCAGCCGTCATTGCGACGGACAATCTTCAAAACACCAACAACCAGTTGGGGCAGTCGTTAAACGAATTGTCCAGCGGCTTACAGATAACGGGCGCGTGGGTCAATCCGGCAGGTTATGAAATAGCCCAGAGCTTGAACGCAACAAGCCTCGGCATTAATCAGGCAACGTCAAACGCAAACAACGGAAACTCCTTAATCAACATTGCTTCAGGCGCTCTTTCGACTATTCAGGGAATGCTCGGCACGATGCAGACTCTTGCTACAAACGCGGCAAACGGAACTAACAGCACGCAGAACTTGGCGGCGTTAAACAGCGAGTTTCAACAGTTGCAATCAGAAATTACGCAGATTGCCGATTCAACGCAGTTTAACGGACTTAATCTTTTGAATGCAGCGTCCGGTTCTTCATTGACTGCTTCTATAAGTGTTTTTTCGTTTCAAATAGGGCCAAATTCGCAAACTGTTACAAATCAGATTTCAGTCTCTATTCAGGGCGTTGCGGCAAGCTTGCTTGGATTATCAAGCAGCCCCGGTTATGTTACAACTTCATTGGCGTCGGTTAAGTTGTCCGGTGGATCATCGGCTGCTGCAGGTAGCGCCAGCGCATTAGTTGCTCTTTCGGCTGTTCAGGCGGCTATTAATCAGGTTGCAGGTATAAGCGGCCAGCTTGGTTCTTATCAGAACAGGGTTACGCAGATACTCGGAAACCTTCAGACTGAAGGAACTAATACTCAGGCTGCGTACAACAACATTATGGACGTCAACTTTGCTCAGGAAATGTCCCAGTTTACGTTGCTTTCCACTTTGGCACAGTCCGGCGAAGCTATGCTTTCCCAAGCTTCTATGGTACCTCAGGGGCTTTTGACACTGCTGAAGTAAATTATATATAGGTTAATATTTATTAGGCTATTAGGGGACAGATTTCAAATCTGTCCCCGACATTAACGTCTAAATAAAAAGAAGTGATATATCATGAACAATATATCGTTAAACTTAAATGCGATAAATATCGGTAACGGCAATAATAATACGAATTCGACGCAATCTAATAATGTAAATAATCAATTAAACGTGAATTCAAATAATAATGCCGCAAATCAAAATACCGACAATGTCGGCAGCGTTTCGAATAAAACTGCAAATGCATTGTCTTTAAATCAGTCTAATCAGTCTAAGTCGTCAAATTCGGCAGACAGCAGCGCCGAAAAAGAGAAAGAGTTGAGCAAGCAGATACAAGCTAATCTTAATCCGCCGCCAATGCTGTCTCAGGCAATGCTTTTTAAATGGGATGCAAGTGCAGGAGGTGCTGTCATTAACGTAGTGGATTTTAAAACCGGCAAAGTTCTGGCGCAGATTCCGCCTAATTCGGTTTTAAAAATGATGTCTAATTACCAGAAAGGTTCTATATATAATGGCAAGTTATAAAATTAAAATTAAGGATAATAAAGGAGAGGACTGTGATTCTGTCCCTTATTATTTACAGAGGTGATGTAAAATGTCGGTATCTTCAACTTCTTCGGTAGGCAGCAGTTTAACGCCGAGTTCATATCCGAATCAGGGTCTTATAGTTATGGGAACAGGTCCCGAATCCGGAATTAATTATACGGCTATATTGAACGCGCTTGATAAAGCGCTTTCTGCGCCTATTACTATGATGCAGGCGCAAGAAATCCCGTTAAATAATCAGCTTGCTGCCTGGCAGTCGATTGGCTCGGATATTTCTGCTTTAAGTTCATCTGCCTCGGCTATAGGTCAGCCTTCGTTGTTTCAATCTTATACGGCAACTTCAAGCGATACTTCCGTCGCAACTGCTCAGGCTTCTTCTTCGGCGATTCCAGGTACATACAATGTAACCGTTTCAAGCCTTGCTACTTCAGGTGTAATTGCTTCGCAAGGTGTGGCGGCTACTTCTACAGCCGTAGCAAGCTCAGGTTCGACTGGGACTTTCAATATAACCGTTGACGGAAATACGACTGACGTCGCCTTAAACTCTACTACAGGTTATACTTTGGCAGATTTGGCGCAGGCGATAAATAATGACAATGCAGGCGTTACCGCTTCCATTATTAACAACGGTGCTGCATCTGATCCTTATCAACTTGTTCTTACGTCTAATAATACGGGAACTAATTATGCGCCTTCCGTGACGGATAATCTTACCGGCGGCACGGCTCTTACTTTTACTACCACTCAATCTGCAGCAAATGCAACATTAAGTTATGAAGGTATAAGTATAACGAGCCAGTCTAATACCGTAAAAAATGTTATTCCAGGAGTTACGCTAAGTCTTGATTCTAAAGGTTCTACAACTATAACCGTAGGTTTGGATACGCAGACTATAGACAATGCCGTAAGCAGTTTTATTTCGGCATACAATCAAGTAATAGGCGATGTTGCGACAGAGAATACCGTAACTTCGAGCGGTTCGGGAAATACGAAATCGGAAACTCTCGGCCCTCTCGGCGGCAACGTTTCGCTGACCAATTTAGTTAATAATCTTAGCAGTTTTATCGGAAGCGAAGCTGCAGGGCTTTCCGGAAATGCAGGACTTGCCTCAACATATGGAATTACTCAGAGTTCAAGCGGTTCAGGAAAACTTCAGCTTAACACGACCGAGTTAAACAATATGCTGACGTCAGATCCTCAGCAGGTTCAGAAATACTTAAGCGCTTTAGTAAACGGGTCGCCTACTGCGGACGGCGTATCACATACGGGCAGTTTGACTAATTTTTTAAAAACATATACCAATCCGGCAAACGGCATCGTGCATTTCAGCGAACAGGATATTAACGACCAAATAACCGCACTAAATAATCAGATTTCTCTTCAACAAGTATTAGTACAGGACCAGATGGGTATGTACACGAAACAGTTTTCAAGTTTAGAGTCTTACATAGGACAGATGCAGACGACTAACTCTGCGATGACCAGCAGTATAAAACAGATGATAGCTCAAGGCGCTTAATTATAAATAATATTGTAATAATTTTTTAGTATATAAATAAATTTTAAGGGGGATAAATTTTATTATGGATGCAATTTCAAAATACGAAAATATAAACGTTAATACGGTCGATCAGGGAACGCTTATAATAATGGCTTACGAAGGCGCTATAAATTTTGTCAAGGAAGCAAAAGAAAGGCTTGCGCAAAACGATTATGCCGGCAAGTCGATAAATATATCCAATGCAGTTTCCATAATTAACGAACTTAATGCCCGTCTTAATATGGAAAAAGGCGGCGAAACCGCAAAAAATTTGAACAAACTTTATACTTTTTTATCTATTCATCTCACGACTGCAAACTTAAAAAAAGATGCTCATAAACTTGACGAGTCGCTTACAATACTTCAAAACCTTTTAAACGGATGGAGGATTATAATAGAAAAAGACAGAATGCAGAATCAAAAATCTGCAGCTTCCAACATTAATTCAACGATAAACGTCGAAACTGTTCAGCCAAATATGTCAAACAATTCAGTTTCAGGCGGTATTACCGTATCGGCTTAATGAATATACTTAATGAAAATATTTGTATTCCAGACGAGACGAATCGGCGATTTTTTCCAATCTATTCCTCTTATAGAAACTTTGTCGCAGCGGCATTCTAAAAACGGCGATGAACAGAATAAAATAGATATACTAATAGATGAAAGCATATTTGGAATACGAAATATTTTTAATTCAAAGATAAATTTTATTACGTATCAAAGTCTTTTAAATCCTCTTGGAATTTCCTTTAAACGTTTAAACGAATTCGATAAGTTTTTATCGGATTTTACTTCCGGTTACAATATTGCAGTAAACTTAAACTACGATTTTGCAAATTCTCTTTTTTTAAGCTTCTTTAAAAATAAAAAGAAAGGTTTTATTGTTTTAGATAAATCGAATAAAACCTCAGATTCTGTTTCAAGAAGCGGCGCTGCAAACTATCTTTTTAATATCGTAAAAAACCGCAGTCTTAATAGAATACATATTACGGATTTATATTCTATTATAGGAAGCGAAAAACCGGCCGAAATAAAGACCTCCTACGAAATTATAAGCTTGCAAAAAAAGGCCAAAAGCAGCAAGAAACGTTTAAACGGCGAGCCTGTAAGAATTTGCATATCCATAGGGGCAACACATCCCAAAAGGATCTGGCAGTCCGAAAATTACGCAAAATTAATCGATTTGCTTTATTTAAATTTAAACTGCGAAATAATAATTGTAGGAACGGCGGAAGAATCGTCCGCAGCCGAAGAAATAAAAAGCAAACTGCCTGGCAGCGTTTATATTATAGATTTGACGGGAAAGACCAACCTAAACGAACTTATTTATCTTATTAAAGATTTCGATTTAATTATCGCATCCGATACCGGAACTTTGCACATAGCGCAGATTTTCAACGTTCCGTCGGTTTCTGTCTATACCGGCAACGCCAACTTTTACGAAACGGGCCCCCATATAGAAAATTCATATGTAATTCATTCCGCTATACAATGTTATCCGTGTATGCAGCATGAACCCTGCAGGTATAATTATGCCTGCAAAAACGATATAAATCCGGAAGACGTTTTTAATCTTGTTTTAATGCAAATCATTAAAAGTAAACTATCCTATTCTTTTAAAGAACAGAAAATTAAACTTTCGGACGTTAAAAAAAGAGTTATCGCAAACGCAAAAAAGGGAAATTTTTCCGTAACCGTCTGCAAGCATTTAGGCTCGATTCATTTTTATCCGTTATATAAAAGAAAAATATCCAAAAACGAGTTTGCTTCGGAGATATTTAAATTCTGCTGGATTAACGTGCTTTCAAAAAATAGCGTAAAAATAGATAAAAATAATGTTTTGAGATATACGGACAAATATTATAAAATAGACGAAAGTATCGTTAATTCTTTAATAAAGGAAATTTCATTTATTAAAGACGTTTTTGAAAATGCATATAAATCATTTTATGAATTTCATAAAACGGATAAAAAAGACTTGCAAGATATAAACGAAAATGACTATGTTTTGTATTTTGAAAAATTTAAAGACGCTGTTAAATCACTCGGCTTAAACTACGCTTATTTTAAACTTGCAAGCGACTACTTTATCGATGAATTAAACTCGTCCGGCTCTCAGAAAAGTTTTGACGATATAATTTTGCTGCTAAATAACGCTATAGATATTTTAAAAATCTTTTAAGAAAGGAAAAGGTGTCAGATTTTATTTTCCGCATACGTAAAAGTCAGTTGATATAAAAAGTTTATTGCGGAAAATCAATCTGACACCTTTTCCCAAGGGTTTAATCAAATAAAATATATGAATAATAATATCAATTTCGAAATTATCAAAACTAAAACCCCATCCGCTCCGTCTTTTAAGATTAATGGGATAACCGTGCATTCCGTTTACGACCCTGTTTCCGAAGCGCAGAAATGGGCGGCTCAGGTTATGGACGGGATTAATTCTGAAGGAATGCCCGATAAAATTATAATTTTCGGGATGGGAGCCGGATATCATATAAAAGCTTTAGCAGATTTTTTAAAAAAAGATAATAAAGAAATAAAAATAGAAGTAGTCGAACCCGCTCAGGAATCTATTGAATTTATAAAAAGCAATTTCGACGTTTCCGAATTACTGTATAATATAAATATTATAGTATTAGACCGTATCGGCGAAAACCAATATTTATACGCCCCCGCTATCTCTCAAAAACTTGAACTTGATAAAGGCAGTATATTATTATGCGAACTGCCTTCTTATAAAAAAATATTTCCCGAAGAACATTCGCTGATACATAAACTTCACGGAATTAACCAGTTCTTTACCCCGTCTTCTTTTAAGGTTTTAGTAGTCCAGCCGATGTACGGAGGTTCTTCTACTATAGGGAATTATCTGTATTCGGCTCTTTTAAACCTCGGTTACGACGCAAAAATATTAGACTTTTCAAAGTTTTACGATGCATATAAATATATGGGCGAATTTACTTGCAACGAAGACCATGTAAATTCTTTAAAGCAAAGCCTGTTTAACCTGATGTCCGAAGCCCTTCTTTCTTCCGTTTTTAACGAACCGCCGGACTTGGTTATTTTTATGGCGCAGTCTCCGGCAAGCGAAAGAACCCTTCTTAAGCTAAAGGGCATGGGGATTAAGACGGCATACTGGTTCGTAGAAGACTTCAGGACGCTTACTTACTGGAATACCATTGTAAAAAACGTCGATTATTTCTTTACGATACAGAAAGACGATTTTTTTGCCGAACTTAAAAATATCGGAGCCGACAACTATCACTATCTCCCTTTAGCCTGCCTTCCGGATTTTCATAAAAAGATTAACGAAATTAACGAAGAAGATCGAACGAAATACGGTTCCGACGTAAGTTTCGCCGGAGCCGGTTATTACAACAGAAAAAATGTCTTTGCCCAGCTTGTCGATTTTAATTTC
The DNA here is from genome assembly GCA_021795355.1 of bacterium. Classification (GTDB taxonomy): domain Bacteria; phylum SZUA-79; class SZUA-79; order Acidulodesulfobacterales; family Acidulodesulfobacteraceae; genus Acidulodesulfobacterium_A. The sequence goes on from JAJYPL010000006.1 coordinate 14,068, forward strand.
AAAATATGGGGAGGCGACTGGTACGTAGGACTGCCTTTAAGTCTGTTAATTCAGGACGGCGGCAAAAGGTTTACCGAAGAAGAAGCTGTTAAAATATATAATTATTCCAAAATAAATATAAACCTTCATTCTTCCATGTGGCACTGGGATATAAATCCAAACGGAGATTTTTTAAATCCGAGAGTTTACGAAATTTTAGCCTGCGGCGGTTTTCAGCTTGTTGACAGGCGCAAGTATATGGAAGGAGTTTTTGAAGACGGAAAAGATTTGGTAGTTTTTGATACGGTGGACGATTTAAGAAAAAAAATAAAGTACTATCTTGCCAACGAAGAGGAAAGGCTCGCTATATCGACTCACGGCAGAGAAACCGTGGTTAAAAATCACACCTACGAACGCCGTGTCCGCGAGATTATGAATATAATACTTTTAGGTTCATATGAGCAGATAAAATATAAACTTGAAACAAGAAAGGAAAATATTTCGAAGATATTGAAAGAAACCGAAGGAAATAAAGAATTACACGACCTTATTATGCAGTTTTCGGACAAGAAATCGCTTTCTGTCAGGGATATTGTAGAGCGCATAAAGAGCGGCAAAGGCAGGCTGTCTAAATCTGAAGCAATGATTTTAATGCTGTGGGCTATAAAATCAAAATTAGTCAAAATCGAAGGACTGTAATTCCGCAATGAAAAATATAATCATACTGAATCTGACCCGTATGGGCGACTTAATACAGTCCACCGCTCTTTTTAAGAAAATTAAATTGACCTATCCCAAAAGCCGCGTCAAACTTTTAATTTCTAACGAGTTTGCGGAAATTGCCCCGTTTCTTCCTTATATCGACGAGATTAAACCGATAGATTTTAAGGGGCTGTCCGAGCTTTTGAAAGCAAACAATTTTGAATTTACTTTAGAGGTTTTGAAAGCCTTAGACGCCATTTTCGACGGTATTTTGCGGGTAAATTACGACCTTGCGGTAAATCTTTCCCACGACGAGTTCAGCGTATATTTCCTTTATATGTTGAATTCGTTAAAAAATATCGGCATATCCTTAACGCGCGAAGGAACGGTGGTATCTAACGACGAAATGATAGCTTACATATTTTCTGCGGTTAAAAACAGAAAAGTAAGCGTTTTAAATCTCGTCGATATTTACGAAAGAACCGTAAGTATAAACAGAGTCGGAAGCAAAATACACGTTAACAGCATCTATTTAGACGCAAAAAAGAAGGACGGAGAACAAGAGTTTGAAGTTTTAAAAAAATACGGCATAGAAGAAACCGATACCATAGTTTCTTTTGCAATAGGAGCATCGACTGAACTTAAAAAATGGCGTTACGACTATTTTGCCGAACTTGCCAAGATGTTTTTAAACGGCGATGCTAAAACTAAAGTCGTTTTACTCGGAGCAAACTACGACGTTAAAGCCGGCAGCTTTATAGAAAGCATCGTCGCTGACGAAAGGCTTATCAACCTTACCGGAAAAACTTCCGTTGCCGACCTTGTTTATATAGTCAGGCGCTCAAATCTCCTTATAACGCATGATACGGGAACTATGCACATCGGGGTTGCCGTCGGGACTAAATTAATAGTTATTTATACCGGTAACGTTGGTTTTTTGGAAACCGGACCATATGCCGATAACCGTTTGCTCGTAATTCCCGATATCGGATGTTTTCCATGCGATTTTAACTTAAAATGTTTAAATCCGGTTTGCCAGGGGCTGATTAAGCCTGAATATATTTACGATATGTCTTTAATGCTTTTAGAAAAAGAAACCGGTTATGCGGAAAAACTTTCAAAATATAAGAATACCGGCATTATTCCTTATTTATCCCGTTTTGATTCTAAAAAATTTATCGATTACCTGCCGGCGGTAAAAATTAAATTAAATTTTAAAGATTTGAAACTTAAAATACTAAAATTAGCTCTCGAACATTATTACGAAGGAGATTATTGTAAAATAGACGAAAACGAAATTCAACTTTTTCTTGACTGTTTCGAGACCATAGAATATAATCTTAGCTTAGATATAGAGGAAGAATTAAAGTCCGTTGAAAACCTTGTCGCTTTATGTAAAAGAGGTATGTCGGAGACGAAAAAAATGATAAATCTTGCCCTTCAAGATCCTTTTAATTCTAAAAAAATAGAAGAATATACCGGAAATGTTAAATCTATCGATTTTGAATTAAAATATCTCTCTTCGGTTTACGACGACCTGTCTTTATTTAACCAGATTCACGTTATAAACCAGAACAGTTCCGTAAGCTACGACTTATTCGGTCTTGCCCTCGATTCTTTAAAGAGCTACTCAAAATATAAACTGCAGCTAAATATATTGAAAAAAATTTCGTTAATTTTTTTGGATAAAATTAAAATTTTATAAACATAATATAATGGAGGTATTAAAATGAAACTATATATAGACGGAAATTTAAACGATTCAGTTTCAAACGCCGGCAGTATGCACGACATTTTATTCGGCGGCAGCGTAAAAAGTTTTATTCCCGAAGGTAAAGTAATAAAAAGCATAGTTATAAACGGAACCCAATACGACGATTTAATGATGAACGCCGACAAATCAAAAGCTTTCAAACTTGGAAACACCGACGAGATTAAAATAACTACTATGAGCCAGCTTGAACTTGTAAACGGTTCGTTAAGCGCTGCCATAACATTTTTAAACGAATTTAAAGCGGGAATAGTAAAAACTACCGATGAAATAAGATGGGGAAACAGCGTCGGAGGGTTTAAAGATTTTTCTGCATATTTAAGCGGACTTACTATGTTTATTCAGATTATGGAAAAAATATCGCAGTTTTTGAAAATAGATTACAACAATCTCGTTTACGACGGCAAAAGCGTGCAGTCTTATTTTAACGATCTAGAAAAAATTCTTTCTTCCGTTCTTTCAACTCAGGTAGAGCAGGATTATGTTCTTCTTGCCGACATAGTCGAGTTCGAACTTAAACCTAATATCGAAATGTTTGAAAATATTTTAAAAGATATGTCGGTTAAAATCAATAATAATCAAGTGCCGGTAATTAAATAGATGGCGGACGATAAATATAAAAATAAGCGCATAGTTGTCGTTACCGGCGTTCCCAGAAGCGGCACCAGCGCTATTACTAGAGGCCTGAAAGTTATGGGCGTTAATCTAGGGACGTCTCTTGAGCCTGCAGACTCTAATAACGAAAAGGGCTATTTCGAAGATTCCGATATAAATAACCTTAATTACGGTTTTTTAAAACTGCTGTATGAAAGGCCGGACTATGCAATATTGGTAGATTTAAAAAAAATACCGCAAGAGGTTGCGGATACATTTAAAACATCGGTAAGAGTATTTATTGAAAGACGGCTCGACAAATACGATATTTTCGGTTTCAAAGATCCTTTTATGAGTAAGATTTTACCTATATGGAAAGATATTTTTGCGGAAATCGGCGTAAGCACTTCCTACATTATTCCGTGCAGAAATCCGCTTAGCGTTGCAAGGTCTATAAACAAAAAAGGAAATATAGATTATATAATCGCTTATTATATATGGTTCAGCGGCATGCTTTCCTCCCTGATTTATTTAGCCGGAGAAAAGGTTGTTTTTGTAGATTACGACGATATGTTAACCGACCCTAAAAAACAGCTTCAAAGAATTTCTGAATATCTTTCCCTTCCGTTTGACTCAAACGGTTCGGAATTTTTAGAATTCAGCGGCGATTTTTTGGAAGAATCGCTAAGACATGGACGCTTTAGTATAAAAGATTTGGAAACCAATACTGAAGTGCCTCCTAAAATAGTAGAATTTTATAAACTGTTAAGGAGATTATGTTCGGAAGAATTAAAAATGACCGACATAGAAGTAGTTGCTAAAATTAAAAAATTCGTCAACTGGATATCAGAGCTGCGTTCGACTGTATTCTACTTGGAATCTGCTATGGAAGCTATGTATAAGTTAAATTGCATGCTTAAAGAAAAAGATGCAAAAATAAACGAATTAAATAAATTGCTCGAAAATATAAATAATAAATAAGCATGACCCAAATAAACACCAAAGATTCCTGTATAGTTTGGCACGAACATAAAATAAAAAGAAGCGATAGGGAAAAACTTAAAAACCAAAAGGGTTGCGTTTTGTGGCTTACCGGACTCAGCGGATGCGGAAAAAGCACTATTGCCAACATGCTTGAGGAGCGGTTGAACGAAAAAGGCCTGCATACTTATCTCTTAGACGGCGACAACATTAGGCACGGACTCAGCAGGGGATTAGGGTTTTCAGAAAAAGACAGGCTGGAAAATATAAAAAGAGTCGCAGAAGCCGCCAAGCTTTTCGTAGATGCCGGAATTATCGTTATAGCATCGTTTATTTCCCCTTTAACAAAGCACAGACAGACGGCAAAGGAAATAATAGGCTCCGGTGATTTCATTGAAATATTTATAGACACACCTTTTCACGAATGCGTAAATAGGGATGCCAAGGGCTGGTACAAAAGGGCGCTGAACGGAGAAATAGAAAGCTATACCGGCGTCGATTCACCTTACGAAAAGCCTGAAAAGCCGGATGTACATATAAGGGCCGGCAGTATAAATGCCGAAGAATGCGTTAAAGTAATTATTGAAAAATTATCCTCTGCAAATAAACTTTAATTTGTTTTAAACATGGACAATATAAAACCTAAAATATTTAATATTTTTGGCGAAAAAGCATTAAACGAATCGCTATCCGTTATTATTAAGGAACTTGAATCGTCGGATTTTTTCAAGTTTGCCGTCCCCAAAGATTATATATTTCTGCCTTTGCTTGAAGAAAAAATAGATCAAAATAGTTTGTTAATTAGCGAATTAAAAGAAAATTCCGATAACATAGAAGTTGCTTTAAAAAATTCCGATAGTTTTAATCTTTCCTATGATATAAATTTTTACGACAAAAATAAAATCAGCGAGTATATAGGTATTTTAAAAAATATATCTGACTCTTCTCTTAAGTCATTGTCTTTTAAAGAAATAACCGACGATTATACATATAAAGAATTAGAAATATTATTTTCCGAAGCTTTCAGGGTTTTATCATACGGTTCATCGTTTTATATGGAGTATATAGGAACTGCGGTTTCCGAATACCTGCTGAAAGGGTATATGGAATATGCAGGTTTTATAAACGTTTTTCCGGTAGTTTCGGCGGGCGAATACGAGCAGGGGAAAATCAAAATTAATTCTAAAAAAACCGGATTAACCGATATATCTAAAAGGCCTAAAAAAGTTTTAATAAATATAGACTTAAAACAGCCTGAAAAATTACTCGAAAGCACCGTTTTCATAAGAGATTTGCACAATACATACAATAATTGGGATTTATATCTCGTTTCCGACGACTGGAAATTTTTCGATGAAAATATTTATTTAAAATACTGCTCAGCCGATTATCCTTCTGAAAACATCGACTATGCCTTATATCTTGATGATGTTAACCCATTTCCTGCTATAGATTATGAATTTAAAAGCATTAACGGCTGCAAACCTGATCTGTTTTATTCTCAGAAAAATATGGCTAATATCCGCTCTTTTTTAGATAGGCACGGAATTACCGCAGACGATTTTTTTCTTATTATAGATTCCGTTTTTATCGATACGAGAAATAAAGAAAATATTATAGAAAAATTTAAAACCGAATTTCCTTATATCGTCAAAATCGGCTATAAAACCATTGCCGCAGGAGAAGATTTTAACGGTTTAGCGCTTAAAGACAAAGCTTTGTTTTTACAGCTTTCCTCTTTTTATGCGGGCGGCGGGTTTAATTATTTTCTTGCGGACGCTATGCATGTTCCGTCTTATAATGCCGTTTCCGGCGTAATTAATTATAAAAGGGGACTTAAAGACGAGAATTTTGACGTATCGATAGTAATCCCCGCATATAATAATTTTAATTATACTAAACAATGTGTTTATTCTATATTTAAAAATCATCCGCTTTTGAACTTTGAAATAATTATAATAGACAACGGTTCAACCGACGAAACAAAGGAATATTTTGCTGGATTTAGCGGTTTAAACAATTTTCGCTTTATTTCAAACGATGAAAATTTAGGCTTTGCTAAAGCCTCTAATATGGGAGCGAAACTTTCGAAATCGCAAAATATATTATTTTTAAATAACGATACCGTAGTTTCAAAGGGTGCAATAGACGAACTTTATCATTCAATAAGGGCCGACGACTCCGCCGAATCTTTAAAAATCGGCGCCGCAGGGCCGCTCCTTTTATATCCCGACAAAAAAATTCAGGAGGCCGGCATCGTTTTTTCGGATAATTTGGTGCCTTACAATGCTTATTCCAGATCGGATATATCCGGATGCAGACAATCTGATATAAAGAATGCAATTTACATAAGGAGCTATAACGCGCTTACGGCGGCGTGCCTTATGCTTAAAAAAGAAATATTCGAGGCGGCGGGCGGTTTTGACGAGGGCTATATTAACGGCTTCGAGGACGTGGATTTATGCCTTAAATTGCGGGAAACCGGTTACAAATTGATATTTAATCCAAAAAGCATAATATTTCATTTTGAAGAAAAAACTGCGGGCAGAAAAAAGCACGATATCGAAAATATCAACCGCTTTATGAAAAAGTGGAGGCATAAATATAAAAGAGATAATTATATTTTTGCCGAAATGGATAATTTATTTATTTTGAATAAATCTAAAAGCGACGTTTCTAAGTACATTATTTCGCTAAACAGTTTTAAGTCCGCCGAAAAAAAAATCGACAATTTAATCACAGGCAATAAATATGAAGAAGCATTAAAACTATGCGGCAATATTTTAAAATTAAACGAATATGATATAAAAATTCATAAAAAAAGAACCGGCTTAAAAAGAATTTTAAACGCATTTGAATCCCAAAAAGATTTAAAATTATTGCTTAACGAAAAAGAAAAATCTATTTTTGCATATAAAACTATAATTAATAATATAACTAAACATAATAAAGATATAAAAATATCGTTTGACCAAAATGAAGCCTATCAAATATGGATTGAATACAACAATCCTTCCATAAAGGAGCTTGAAGAACAAAGAGTCTTTATATTCGAATTTAAACCTAAGATAAGCGTTATTATGCCCGTGTATAACACGGACAGAGAATATTTAATCAAGGCTATAGAATCCGTAATTAACCAGACTTATCAAAACTGGGAGCTTTGCATAGCAGACGACGCATCTACCGAAATTCACGTTAAAGAAATTTTAAAATATTACAAGGAAAAGGACGAAAGAATTAAAGTCGTATTTAGAGCCGAAAACGGCCATATTTCCAAAACTTCCAACAGCGCTCTTTCTATTGCTACAGGGGATTATATAGCCCTGCTGGACCACGACGACGAACTGCCGGAATATGCCTTATTTTTCGTAGTAAAGGAAATCAACGAACATCCGGACGCAAAGCTAATTTACAGCGACGAAGACAAGCTGTATTTCGACGGCAGCAGGTTCTTGAGAGTCTTGCCTTATTTTAAATCGGACTGGAACCCCGACCTTTTTTTATCGCAGAATTTTATAAGCCATTTGGGAGTTTATAAAAAGTCGATAGTCGATGAAATAGGAGGTTTCAGGGAAGGTTACGAAGGTTCTCAGGATTATGACCTTGCTCTCAGGTTTATAGAAAAAATAAAACACTCCGAAATCAGGCATATTCCAATGATTTTATACCACTGGAGAATGACGGAAGGCTCTACCGCCGTTAATATAGAAAATAAATCATATGCTGTAACAGCCGCAAGAAAAGCAATCCATGATCATCTCAACAGGATGAATATAAAAGCTAAAGTAGTCGAAGCTCCATTTATGCCGATGCATAATCGCGTAATTTACGAGATAGATCAAAGTCCTCTTGTAAGTATTATAATACCTACGTATAATGGTTACGATATATTAAAAAAATGTATAGACAGTATTACTGAAAAAACATCTTATAAAAATTATGAAATTATCGTAGTCGATAACAATAGCGACGATGAACAGACCATAAAATATTTAGAATATATCAATACTTTAAGTTATATAAAAGTCGTAGATTATAATAAACCCTTTAACTATTCTGCTATTAATAATTTTGCCGTTAAATCAGCTAAAGGGGACGTTTTGGTTTTGTTAAACAACAATACTGAAGTAATTAACGATGACTGGCTAAGAGAACTTGTTTCTCATGCCTTGCGGCCGGAAATAGGAACTGTCGGAGCTAAACTTTTATATCCGGATAATACTATTCAGCATGCAGGCGTTATTATAGATAAGTTTGCCGGTCCGCTTCATGTATTTCTTGGGCTTAACAGAGACGATGCCGGTTATTTAGGAAGAGCGAATTTATTGCAAAATTACACCGCAGTTACCGGCGCCTGTATGGCGGTTAGAAAAAAATTATATGAAGAATCCGGCGGTATGGACGAAAATTTATCTATAGCTTATAATGATATAGATTTTTGCCTTAAAGTTATGAAGCTTGGTTATTATAACGTTTATACCCCATATGCAGTTTTGTATATTTTTGGATATAAAATAGGCGGATATAACGATACGGAAAAAAATAAAATTAGTCCTAATATAGAGTTTGATTATTTAATAAACAAATCTGGAAAAACGCTTGATACGGATTTTGCTTACAATATTAATTTAAACAATATTTCGGACAGTTTGTTTTCGATAAAGTTGCCGGAAGAATTTATTTGCCTTATCATGCCGTAAATCTTTAATATCTAATAGTCCCGCAAAATACGACTTAATATTTTGTATTGATTTGCAAATGGAATTAGTTGATTTTTTGCTCCATCTATGCTAATGCCGTGAGTGCATGCCCAAATTATAAGATTTTTTATCCATTTCGGATTTGTAGCCGAAAAAGTTATCTGTAAATCTTGACGATATATATATATGCCAAACAATACATGCAATCCTTTTCTGTATTCAGGATATTTTATGATTAATTTTAAATAACCTATAGTTGCAATGAATAAATTAAAATTTTTAAGATGTTTCATTGGAATAAAACATAAAATTATTGTAGACATTACCGTTTTCATATTTGATACCTTATAAATATAATATAAGTTACGGCAAACCTTTCTTATGGATATTCCACCTTTAGTTCTAAAATATTCAAGTCGTTCAAGTGTAAACATGTTTGCATAATAACCATGATCTTTTATGCATTTTTCCTTTGCTGCATTGGAGTAATTTGAAGGAAGGGATTTTATAGAATTGTACCAAACTTTGCCAAATACATTAAAAACATCATTATGCCAAGTAGGGTTTCCAATTATATCGAAATTTTTTAATACTGGATGCGATAGCCATAAAAGTTTAAAATCGTGAGAAGCTATATACTCAAAAACTACTAAAGTCTGCAAAAATATGTTTCCATGATATTTCTTAAAATTAGCTTGTTGAATTATTTTTTCACTATATATCAATGAACTCATCAATGTCATATGCCATCCTAAGTCAATAATGACCTCTTCGTGATTAGTGTATATACGTGATTCTATATTTTTTATTCTACTAATCTCATTAACAACCAATATATCAATGTTATCTGAGGTCGTTAAATATTTAATTATTTCTTCTAATGAACTTATATCATTTATTCCATTATGATCATTCAGTAACCATCGGTATTTCGTATCGCTAAATTTTAAAACTTTTTCAAAGTTAGCATCGGCCCCAATATTAGTTTCATTTTTTTTGTAAAAGATATATGGATAGACTTTCTGAAGTGATAATATGTATGATTCAGTATTATCTGTTGAAGCGTTGTCACTAATGAAAATCTTTATTTCATATTTTTTAATTTTTTCAATTAAATCAGGTAATGATAATTTTAATGTATTTTCACGATTATATGTTGCTATGCAAAATGATAGTATATTGTTATTTATTTTCATGAATTGTATTATAATTTTCCTGTTTTTTTAGTTATGGGTGGATTTCGTTTGTGTTTTTCTATAATAAGGATAGAATCGTAATAATGTATAGAATTAGCTGATGTTGTGAAATCTGTTACTTTAAAACTTTCATTATCACGAGAATGCCAAGCATTTAATTGATCAATCAAATCTTTACTGTATTCTATAAAGCTATTTCTTTTTCGATAGCCGCCCCCAAACTCTGTCCAATAACTAGTATGTAAATCTTCCGCAAGATAAATACCATCATCTTTAATATGTGAATATAATTCTTCAAAAGTTACGATTTGTTCTATCATGTTATGACCGCCATCGTCAATTAAGATATCAATTTTTGGCATTATCTCTTTTAATGATTTTAAAAATAATCTATCGCTTTGATCTCCAATAAATATTTTTATGCGATCTTCTTCAAGAGATTTACACCATGGATTAATATCTAACCCAAAAATTTGAGCTTGCAGCCCGAAATAATGTTTCCACATCTGCAATGACCCTCCATGATAAACACCTATTTCAAGAATATTGACGGGTCTATTTTGATATTTATGAAAGTATCTCTCATAAATATCAAAATAGTGTATCCATTTATCAATTGTTCTGCCTGTATTATTTTCAAAATATTCTAATAAACTTGAATTTTGCAATTTGAACCCCCAATATAAAAATTATTTTTTATATTATGTTTTATTATATAAAATAGACAAATTTTATTCAATCTTTAAGGAAGGCATAGTCAAAATAAATTTACCATTCCATTTTCTTATATATTTAAGTTGTTCCATTATTTCATTTTTTATGTTCCAAGGAAATATCATTATAAAATTAGGTTTTTGAAGTTTTATTTCAATTTCAGGAACAACAGGTATGTGGCTACCCGGTAAAAACTTACCTTGTTTATGTGGAGATAAGTCAGCAACAAAGTTTATAATATCTTTTTTAATTCCACAGTAATTAATCAATGTATTGCCTTTTGCAGCGGCTCCGTATCCGCCGATAATTTTTCCATCAAGTTTAATTTTAATTATATATTCTAAAAGTTTATATTTAATTAAATTTATTTTAATTTGAAAATCAGTATAGCAATTAATTTTATCAATGCCGAATTTTTTTTCTTTTTCTATCATATTAAAAACATTCATGTTAATAGTTTTAGAATTATCTTGCATATGCTTAGCATATATCCTTAAAGAGCCTCCGTGGGTATCTAACGCCTCTACGTCGTATATTTCAAGTTCATGTGTCTTAAAAATATGTTTTACTGTCATAAAAGAAAAATATGAAAAATGTTCATGATATATCGTATCAAATTGATTATATTTAATCAGATTTAATAGATGCGGAAACTCTATTGTTATTGTTCCATTTTTTTTTAATGCTATCTTTAATCCTTCCACGAAATTATTTATATTTGGCACATGGGCAAGGACATTATTCGCTATTATAAGATCAGCCTTTGGAATATTATTGGCAATATTAACCCCGAAAAAATCTTCAATTATTTCTAACCCTTTTTGTTTTGCTATTGATGCTGTCGATTTAGTAGGTTCAATGCCTATTGAGGGAATATTTTTTTCTTTAAAATATTGCAATAAGTAACCATCATTAGAGGCAACTTCTACTACTAAAGATTTGTTGTTTAATTTAATTTTGTCAATAATCATTTCTGCAAATTTTTTTGAATGGTCTAGCCATGTTCTTGAGTAAGAGCTAAAATAAACATAGTTTTTATTAAAAATCTCTTTAGATTTAACATATTCATCAGTTTGAACAAGAAAACAATTATCGCAAACAAAAAGTTTTAAAGGATAATATACCTCCGGTAGATTTAACTCTTTTTCTGTTAAAAAGGAGTTTGAAAGAGGACTACTACCGAGATCGATAAATTCATAAAATAATTCTTTCCCGCAAAATCTGCAATTCATATGTATATACCCCCAAAATAAAAGACTGACAAAATAACCAACGATACCCTTTTTATAGGCATTTGCCCAATATTACGAATTAGATGATAGATTAATTTAAATATATTCAATAAGTTTTTCGGGTTATAAACATTTATAAAAAAATTCTTATAATAAAAGGTTTTCATCATGTTTTGCCGCACAACCCAAGATAGCGTCCAGTTCCCTAAGAATTATTATATTATTTTGTTAAGTTTTACATTGTCTCCCCAGAACGCCATAGGTTCATAATCAGGATAAGGATAGTAGCCAAAATTTAACTTAATATCAACACCTTTTTCTTTTATATGATTTTCTACAAGATTTCTTATCGATATAGGTTTACCGCTACAGCAATTTATTATATCCGATATTTTATTTTGAAAGGCAGTTTTTGCGATGTATTCCGATAATTTTTCTATTGTAAGATAATCCCTTAACTGTTCCCCGCCGGACATGTTAAATATCTTTTCGTTATTTTGTATAGCCGTATCTAATTGAGATAAAAGACTTTTAGGCGATTGTCCTTTGCCGTACACATAAAAAAGCCTTAGCCATTTTAAATTAAAATTTTTTACTTTTTGAAGTTCCTGTAAAAACCGTCTTAGGCTGTCTTTAGCTACTGCATATGGTGTTATTGGATTCGTTTCCATATCTTCGGATAACGGACCGTTTTTAAATCCGTATTCAAAGCAGGTTCCTGCAACGGTTAAATCTTTCAAACCTCCATTTATCATATCTTTTAAAAAAAAATAGTTCTCAAAAAGATTTCGTTCGATATGATTTATGTTTTTATAATCAGGAAGTCCGTCCCAGGCCAGATGTATCATTAAATCAGGTCTTTGAAGTTTATTGTAAATATCTGAGTTTGTTTGAATTATGTTGAACTCTATTGTAATTACTTTTTTATCGTTAAACCAACCAAATTTCTTTGCTTTTTCAAGACTTCGCGTAGTAGCGACTATATTTATTTCATTTTTAGTTTGTCTGCAAAGATAGTCCATTACGTGCGAACCTATAAATCCGGTAGACCCAACAACGAGAACTTTCATAATTCTATCCCTTTAAATTCTGCTGAAATGAACTTATTAGTTATATCTTTTTCGGAAATTTCAGTTACTTCTAATGGCCATGAGATATTAAGTAATGGATCTTGTATGTTGAGTGCAGATTCGTGTTCTTTGCTGTAAAAATTAGTATGTAAATATAAAAGTTCAACGTCGTTTTCTAATGCCTGAAAACCATGCGCAAAACCTTCGGATATTAAAAACATTTGCTTTAATGTGCCATCAAGAATTTCACCTTGCCATTGTAAAAATGTGGGGGAGTTTTTTCTTATATCTATTGCAACATCATAAATAGAACCTTTTAGGCATATTATGATTTTAGTTTCTTGAAATGGCGGATATTGAAAATGCAAACCCCTAATGGTTCCTTTATATTTTGAGTAGGAATGATTAATATTTACTATAGGCTTGTTTAACCCTAATTCCTTAAATTCATCGGTGCAAAATAACCTTTCAAAATATCCTCTATTATCAGTCTTGGGTTTGGGTGTGATTAAATATAAACCTTGTAATTTTGTTTGTAAGTATTTAAAGTTTTTCATTATTTATATTGGTCATTATAATAATCAATTATTTTATTTGCATGAGAATGAAAACTTATGGATGTGTAAAAATGAATATTATTAGAATTAAAAAACAGTGTATAATTGTCAAAAGCAAATAAAAATTATGAAATTAAAGATAGTATAAAAAATAATACCTTTATCTTTTTGCTGTAGAGAATAAATTATATCGTTCATTTTAAAATTTTAATTCAGTTTGCTAATATCAATATAAATGTTTATTTTATGATATTGCATTTATTTTATAAGGGGCTTATTGCTCATTCCACATCTTCCATGTGGCATTACCGGTTTCCCACATCTGGTTAAGCTGATTTTTATCCCTCTGTGTATCCATGCACTTCCATAAGCCTTTATGCTTATATGCAAGGAGATTGCCTTCCTTGGCAAGTTTTTCTAAAGGTTGACGTTCAAAAATAGTCATATCGTTTTTAATATAGTCTATTATTTCCGGTTGCGCTGCGAAAAAACCTCCGTTAATCCATGCATTATCGCCCTTTGGTTTTTCGAGAAATTTTATTATTGCGTCGGTATTTTGGTCAATGTCTAAGGAACCGAAGCGCCCTTCCGGCTGAACAGCGGTCATAGTCAATAACTTTTTATGTTTTTTGTGAAATTTCAGGAGCTTTTCGATATTTACGTCGGATACGCCGTCGCCGTAAGTAAGAAAGAACGGTTTATCGCCTATGTAATTTTTTACCCTTTTTATCCTTCCGCCGGTTTGGGTGTTTAAGCCGGTATCGACGAGCGTGATTTTCCAAGGTTCGGCTTTGCAGTTATGGACATCTATAGAGTTATCCGCCAAGTTTATTGTAACGTCGGACTGATATAAAAAATAGTTCGCAAAATATTCCCTTATCATGTTTCCTTTATATCCGAGGCATATAATAAACTCGTTAAAGCCGTAGGAGGAATATATTTTCATTATATGCCACAGTATCGGCTTTCCGCCTATTTCTACCATAGGTTTCGGGCGCATTTCGGTTTCTTCCGAGAGCCTGGTTCCGAGTCCGCCTGCAAGGATTACTACTTTCATATGAATTATTATCGGTTATTTTAAGAGTTAAATTAAGCAGTTTTAATAAATCCGGTTAAATAATTTAAATCAAACATACGGCCGTTTAATTTAATAAAAATTTCATAAATTTAAAAATAAAATTAAAAAATTGACGATACTAATATGATATAATTTTTTTATATTAAAAACAAATTATAAAATAAGGCGGATTATATTATTGAACGATATTAAAAACACTTATAACTTTAATAATTTTAACGGTTATTTCAGAAACAAAAAAATATTAATTACCGGACACACAGGTTTTAAAGGCTCTTGGCTTTCTATATGGCTTTTAAGGCTTGGCGCCGAAGTCGCAGGCTATGCCTTAGACCCTTATACGCCAGACGATAATTTCGTTCTTGCGCGCCTGTCTGAAAAGATGACCGATATAAGATGGGATATAAGGGATTTTAATAAATTAAATTCCGCAGTAAATAATTTTAAGCCGGAAATAATATTTCATCTTGCGGCTCAGCCGTTAGTCAGGGAGTCTTATAAAATACCTCTTGAAACCATAGAAACTAACGTTACCGGCACCGCAAACGTCCTCGAAGCTTTCAGGCTGTCTGAAAGCGCAAAAATCCTCATAGTCATAACTTCCGATAAGTGCTACGACAACAAAGAACAGCTTAGCGGATACAAAGAAACGGACCCTATGGGCGGTTACGACCCTTACAGCGCAAGCAAAGGAGCGGCGGAGTTAATATCTTCGGCTTACCTGAAGTCGTTTTTTAATCCGGAGAATTTTAACGGCAATAGTATAAGTCGAGGCAAGGCTATGGCAACAGTCAGGGCAGGTAACGTCATAGGCGGCGGAGACTGGGCTAAGGACAGGCTTATACCGGACTGCGTAAGGGCAATAGAAAAAGATAATCCTGTCGAAGTAAGAAACCCAAATTCGATAAGACCATGGCAGCATGTTTTAGAGCCTCTTTCCGGTTACCTGTTCCTTGCTTCCAAAATATTAGATAACCCTAAGATTTACTCCGGCGCATGGAATTTCGGACCTTTTCAGGATTCAACTGCAACCGTTAGAGAAGTAGTAGAGAAAGCAATAAAATATTACGGCAGAGGAGAATGGAAAGACGTTTCTGGGAGAAATGAAGCATGGGGAACTGACGCAGGCGGGTCGGGGGAAAGTTGTGTAGAGGAAGGCGCTGAAAGCGGGAAAGACGGCAGTAAAAGCGGTGAATCCGAAATGAAATCTCATGCCAAATCCGCCCTCCACGAAGCCAAACTGTTAAGCCTTAACATCGACAAAGCTGTAATCGTTCTCGGCTGGAAACCAAGACTTAGTATAGACGAAGCCGTTAAGCTGACCGTTGATTATTATAAACGCTGCCATGATGAAGACGTTTACGAATTATGTAATAAACAAATCGAGATGTATGAAGAAAAAATGTAAAATAAAAAACGTCAAATTTATTTATCTTAATATATTCGTTTTAATTTTTTCGGCGTCCCGGATATCTTTGAAAAAACGACTGTTGAAGATATCGTTAATTTTAAATATATAAAATAAATTACATATCTTAAACTACCGTTTAAGTTATGTAGAAGTTATAATAAAAATAGTATGGAAAATATAGACCTCATTAACGAGATAAATCCTGTTCATAAATTTCGCGACCCGATTTACGGTTATATATGGCTTACAGAAAATGAAAAAAATATAATCGATCAAGATATATTTCAAAGATTAAGGCGTATTCACCAGCTTGCTCTAACTAAATACGTATATCCAACTGCCAAACATTCTCGTTTTACGCATTCTTTAGGAGTATTGCAGTCGGCTGCCAATTTTATTTACATTATATTAATATAAAAATCCCATGAGCCACAGCGGGATTCTTTTACCGAATCCTATTGTTATTTCGTCTGCAAGAATATAACTATCGGGAATTCCGGAAATCTGCTTTTCTTTTTTGTTTTTACCGCCAACTTCAAATGTCCATCTTCCTTTAATGAGAAAATCGCCGTTTTTCGGAATAGCTATAAGTTCGTTGGCGGAAAAACGGTTATCGGCATAACCGGCATAAGCGTTTATAATCTGATTGGCAAAAAATGTTTCCCTCATCGTTCCTTTGTCGGGAGTTAAAGACAAAGCGCCCATCAGATTAGTATTTTCAAGATATAATTTATCCGGCTTAGAAAGACTTTGATAACCTGTTCCGACCTTTTGCAGCAAAAGCAGAACCCTTGCATCTTTGAGTTTTTCGAGGTAATCGTAAATCGTCGGCCTTGAAATGTCGGTACTTCTTGCAAGTTCTGTAATATCGGGAATAAAAGGGACGCTTTTGGCTAAAAGGTAAAGAAGTTTCTTTAATTTTGAAATCTGCCTTATTGCAATAGCAGCGGTAAAAGGAAGATCTGTTTCAAGAGTATTGTTGAGGATCTCGGTCAGCTTTTGTTTATAAAACTCTTTTCCTTCAAAAACGAAAGGGTAGTATCCGATATCTAAGTATTCTTTAAAGATGGGAAGAATTTTCATTTCTTTAATATCAAAATCCCCGATTATTTTGGATCCGATTGCAATATGGTTTTTAAGTATATCTTCAATACCGAAAGATTTAAAATCAAACCCATATGCAATATTTAGATATTCACGAAAAGAAAGTCCGCAAAGCTGATAAATAATTGCTCTGCGGCTTAAATCTCCTTTCTGTTTAGACAGTTGGAGAATGGATGATCCCGAAAATATTATTTGAAGATTAGGAATGTCGTCGTATATAGCCTTTATATGGTTTGACCAATCAGAGTATTTGTGAACTTCGTCTATGCATAGAAGTTTTCCGCCGTATTTGGAAAAATATTCTGCAAATTCATATAATGGATTTGCCTCAAAATATGGATGGTCTATGCTGATATATAATGCCTTATCGGATATTCCAAATCTCTGCTTAATAATTTGAAGCATTAAAGTAGTCTTCCCCACGCCCCTTGACCCGAGAATGCCGATTAATCTTTGAGATAAAGCGTCATTAACAGCACCGTATATATAGCGCCTGTATGAAGGCATGCGATTAAGTCTTTCTTGCTGAATAGAAAAAAAAGTGTTTAAATCGATATTTCCGCTAATATAATTACTCATATTATATAATTAATGCATATAATTTTTTTGTTTAATAAAATATGATAAATTAATTTTACATTTATTAAGAATATTTGTAAAGTTTATTTTACATTAAAAATCAGCTTTTTATTTTTTTTATATCCATTCCACTGCTCTATATTAATTATTGTCGCAAAAAATAATGTAAAATAATGGTGTCCATACGAGATTATTTATTTTCTTACTCACGCCTGCTTAATCATAAGTAGGAAAAAATAAATTGACGGAAAATATTTTTTGCAAGATTTATTTATTCTCTCACTCCCGTCTGCTTTTGCCGGTTTTAGTGTATTCGCACAACGGGTGTCCATTTCCGTCCGCATCAAACCAGCTATATATACTGTTAAAATATACAGGAATAAATAAGCTATATTTATTTAATTTTTTTGTGTTACCAAGGGATTTTTTTCGATAATAAGTAATTAAATAACGCAAATAATGGTGTCAGATTTACAAGATATATTTATAATAAGGCATATGGATAATGAAATTTAAAGAATCTGCTCTTGCAAATTTTTACTGTAAGGGCGAAGGTCTTGAAATAGGCGGTTCGGCTCATAATCAATTTGGATTAAATACAAAAAATGTCGATTTTACTAAAAACTTTACCGCCTTTAAAGAAGAGGAATTAAAACAATGCGGAGAATATCTGCCTGTAGATATCGAGTCGCCCGGAGACGATATACCTTTTCCGGACGATTCCGTAGATTTTATCGTTAGTTCGCATGTCATAGAACACTTTCAGGATCCGATAAAAGCGCTTTTAGAGTGGTATAGGCTTGTTAAAAAAGGCGGAATTATATTTATAATCGCCCCTCATAAAGAAAGAACGTTCGACAAAGACAGACCGCGAACGACTATTGAAGAATTAATAAAAAGGTATTCGGGTAAAATTAAATTTAACGATGATATACACGCACATTATTCCGTCTGGATAACGAAAGATTTATAGAACTTATAAATTATATGAATTATAACGGAATATTTCCAAATCCGGTTGTCATAGAGACGGTTCAGGACATCGACGATAAAGTAGGCAACGGTTTTACGATAGTAATTAGAAAGGTCTAATTAAAAATACAATAATATTTACATAACATATAACATAACGGTGTCAGCTTCAACCCCTTAAACCGTTTTGATTTACCGGAATTTGAACTGATAGCCATAAAAAAGTAAATTAAATCCCGATAATTAATTTAAAATAATAGATTTTAACGGTCATTAGTAAAGCCTTATATGAGCAGTTATCGAGCAGTAATTTGTTAATAATAATTTTTTATGTTATAATTTCAATTAGAATGATTTATAAGGTATTACAATTAATGGCCTTGCCCAGATTATAGATGAAAAATTTTTGTATAAAATAATGACGTAAATAATGGTGCAGATATATTTGTTATAAGGTGATATAAAAATACAAAATATTCTATGGAAAAAAAATTATGCATAGGCGCAATTTTTAAAAATGAATATCCTTATATTTTAGAATGGATTGCGTGGCATAAACTATGCGGTTTTGATAGAATTATCATAGCCGATAACGGGTCTGACGACGGAACCAGAGAACTTTTACAGGCGCTCGACGATTTAGGCGAAATTAATCTTATATATCAACCGAAAATTTCTGCCGTCAGCACTTCTCAATATACCGCATACAACAGGATTGTAGATCAGTTTTGTCCGGAATGCTATGCTATTTTATTTATCGATGCCGATGAATTCGTTGAAAACGACGAAGACGATTTAGGTTCCGTTTCTAAGACTATTCTTCGTTTATTCGATATTCCGAATGTAGGCGCGATAGGTTTAAACTGGAGGACTTACGGTTCTTCCGGCAAAACTGTTTACGAAGACGATTACGTCGTTAAAAGGTTTACGTGGCATAAAGACGACGAAAGCGAAGGATGTTCTATAAACAATCATTTGAAAACCGTTTTTATTACTAAACTACTGAAAATTTCAAATTACCATTCGCCCCAAATATATAACGGCAATTATATTTATTCAAACGGCGAAAGATTGACATTTTTCGGCGGCGCGATAGATGATTCTAAACCCTTAGAAACGCATTTAAAAACCGGATTATCTTATAAAATTTGCAAAGGTCCTCTCAGAGTGAATCATTATATTATAAAATCTCTTCAGGAATATACGGAACGCAAATCTCCAAAGGGACGCGCCGATAAAGTTCCCGCAGATGCGGATTACAACCCGAGAGATATTTCCTATTTTAAAAATGCCGACTTTAAAGACAGCAACCGTTTAATTTCCGAAAAAAAACTTTCACTTTTAGACGAAAAAGTAAAATCCCTTAAAGATAAAATAAACACATACGGTTTTTACGATAAATATATTGGCAATATAGAAACAGTAGATCAATTAGGCTTTTCCGGATGGATAGCAAATTTAAACGGTTCATCTAAAAATCTCAAAATTAATGTTTTTGTAAATGAAATATATGTCGGTTATGCTACCCCGTGTTTTTATAGAAAAAATTTTATAAAATACGGCATTAAAAATGACGGAACCGCCGGTTTTAAATTTTCTTTCCAAACCCCGTTAAAATCTGGCGATGGAGTTTTAGTGCAAGTCCACGGAAGATTATTGCAATTTCCTAATCCAGAATATATTATGCCTTAAATTACCAAAAATTATTTTTTAATTGAGCCGATTTAATTTTAATTAACGGCGACGATCATTCAGTAGCAGAATTATTATCCAAATATTTTTTCCACATCCATTCTATTGCATCTTCGAAGTTTTTCGCAAATCTTTCGCCGTCGAATAAAGGAGACTTAAGCGCTCTGCCTCTCAGATTCGTTCTTATATCCAAAAGAGCATTAATATCTGAGGCGAACTCTTTAGCCTTTTTAACGTAATCCTGTTTATTTTCCGCTATAAATTCAGGCATGCCGATATTATTCAAAATGCTTTCTCCTACGCGGGATACGTATCTGCCGCCTTTAAGCGTTAAAACGGGCACTCCCATATATACGGCTTCAGCACTGGTAATTCCTCCGTTATAGGGAAACGGATCGAGAGCCGCGTCTATTTTATTGTAAGAATCTAAAAATTCGTATCTCGGAGAAAAACCTTCTAAAATTAATCTGTTTTTATCTACGCCGCAATCATTAAACTTTTTAATAAATATTTCCGATAAAGTTTTGTCGTTTAGCTATTTCAAATAATGGTGTCAGACTTATTTATTCAACCTTAGAGACCGTTTATTTTTGATCTATTTTTTAGATATTCAATCCATCGCAGGGCGGCAGTTTCTGCAGATTCTATATCAAGCGAATCGGTTTTGATTTTATGTTCTTTTAAAAATAAATTTAGAAGTTTAATGTTGGTTTTAAATTGCGGCAGCAGTTCAGCGTAAACTGCCGAGGGAATTTTTAAGTCCTGATTTTCCTCAATGGCCATGTATAAAATATTTTGGAAATCGGCATCTTCGTCTTTTAAAATACCTATAAGAATGCACGTATCCACGCAAATTCTCATTTTTAATTTATTTTTCCTCTTACATCATTTATATAATCATCCACCGTTTGCCCGTTTTTAAATCTTCCGCGCCATCTTTTTTTTATTTCTTCTATTGGATTTACTACAAGAACAAACTTGTTGTTTTCTTTAACTATATCCACATGGGAACCGGGATTAATACATAGGTCTTTTCTTATCTCCTGCGGTATTGTAATCTGAAATTTTGCGGTAACCTTAGACATTTATAATACTCCTAAATTTTGTTTTCTTAAATGAATTATTTTAATTTTCAGTTTTTAATAAAATCAAAAAATATCGGTATGCTAATTCATGTTTAATAGTATACCGCTATAAATTATTTGTGTCAATAATAAGAAGAATAAGAAACATATTTATTTATTCACTTCATATTTTTACGCAAAAAAGACATGCTTTTTAAAACGCGGAAAAACATATCGACTAAGTTTGCAGGTTTTTAATAATTGTATAGTTTATTAATTGTTTATTAATTGTTTATTTATTTGCAAATCCATTTAAAAATAGCGCTTAAAAAACAATCTATTTGACTTTATATAGACCGTACTATATACTGGTCTATATAAATCGCAATATGATAAATTGAATATAATTAATAAATCTAAATAATAAACATAATAAAAACATAATAAAAGAAGCATAAGAGGTGTATAATGAAAATCAAAATAGGGGCGTATGAAGCTAAAACTAAACTTCCTATGATACTGCGCAATGTTAAAGGCGGACAATCCTATACTATAACCAATAGGGGAGAAGAGGTGGCAGAGTTAACGCCCAGCATTAATATAGGTAAAAAAAACAAAGAGCTTGCCGTTGAAAAAATAAAGGTTCTCATGCTAAATAATCCCATAAAAGGAGTTAATATAAAAGATATAATTGCAGAGGGAAGGCCGTGAAATTTGTGCTCGATAATTCCGTTACGATGAGATGGTTTTTCGGAGACGGAAAACCAAATGAAATAAATTATGCGTTAAACGTACTCGAAACCATGAAGAATGCTGCCGCTATAGTGCCTTCTATATGGGGACTGGAAGTGTCAAACGTTATAGCAAAGGCGGAATATAAAGGATTGGTAACCGAGGCAAGAAGCGCCGTATTTCTTAAAATGCTAAAAGAGCTTGATATCGAAGCAGACTTTCAGACGCATTTGCGTTCGCTTGACGATATTCTTAATTTGGCAAGACGATACGGGCTATCATCGTATGACGCTTCTTATCTTGAACTGGCTTTAAGGGAAAATGTTCCCTTGGCCGCGTTAGACGAAGATTTAATTAAGTCTGCCAAAAAAGCCGGAATTAAAATTTATTGTATTTAATAAAATAATTAATAATGGTAATAATGGTAATAATGGTGTGAAATAATGGTGTCAGATTTATTTATGAATTTGCGAAAAGAACTTAATGCCCTGATAAATGCATTTAACGGCGGCAATTTTAAAGAAGCCGAAAGACTTTCCCTTGCGATCGCTAAATTATATCCCGATAATTTTATTGCTTGGAAAGCGCTTGGTTTGTCTTTAAAAAATATGAAAAGGCTTACGGAAGCAGTTTTGCCGTTGAAAAAAGCTATGGAACTTATGCCATCCGATATTGAAACCATGATGAATTTAGGCATAGTATATACGGAACTTGCCGTATATGAAGAAGCTGAAAATATTTACCGGCGGGTTATCGCGCTAAAGCCTAACGATTATCCGGAAGCATATTTAAATCTCGGCGTAGTTCTAAAATCCCGCGGCAAAAACGAAGAAGCCGAAAAATGCTGCAGGCGGGCAATCGAACTAAAGCCGGATTTCACTATAGCTTTGAACAATCTCGGCGTTCTTCTAAGAGATGCGGGAAAATTGGAAGAATCTGAAGAATGCTACAGAAAAGTTATCGAAATAAAACCCGATTATCCGGAAGCATATTTAAATCTCGGCGTAGTTCTAAAATCCCGCGGCAAAAACGAAGAAGCCGAAAAGTGCTGCAGGCGGGCAATCGAACTAAAGCCGGATTTTGCCGAAAGCTATAATAATATTGCGATAATTTTGCAGGATAAAGGCGGTTATGCCGAAGCCGAGAAATATTTCAGGCGCGCTATAGAATTAAATCCGAAATATGCAGAAGCCTATAACAATATCGGCAATCTTTTAAAGGACACCAGAAGGAATAAAGAAGCTGAAATATATTACAAATTATCGATAAAAATTAATCCCAAAAATTATAAAGTTTATAATAATTTAGGACTTTTATGCGCCGACTCCCAAAGATTGGACGATGCCGAAACGTTTTATAGAAAAGCTATAGAATTAAATCCGAACTATGCCGAAGCCTATAATAATTTAGGGAATATTTTGAGAGATAAAAATCAAATGCCGATATCTATATCTAAGCCGATGCCAATGCCTTTGCCTATGTCTATGCCGGCGTCGGCGAATGCGGATAAGGAGTCAATTGATAAAACCGCCGACACGTCGGCAGCGGGAGCGGAATTCGAATCCGAAGCCGAAGCCGAGAAATATTTCAGGCGCGCTATAGAATTAAATCCGAACTATGCAGAAGCCTATAACAATTTAGGCAATCTTTTTAACGATACCGGCAGAATTGAAGAAGCCAAAGAGTTTTATTTAAAAGCGCTGTCTATTAAGCCGGATTTTGCGGTATGCCACAAAAATTTAGCTCAGATAAAGACCTTCTATAAAGGCGATTCTCAGCTTGAAACGCTTAATCATCTGTATGAAAACTTAAAATATAAAGATAAACATAATAAAGATATATATAACATAGATAAGGGCGCCGATAAAGGCAATTATATCGATTATAACGAACATAATTATAATAACGATAATGCAGATAATAATAAAAATAACCAAAATAATAAGAATAACGAAAAAAATGATAAAGAATATAAAAAGGAAGATAATTTTTCCGACAGAATAAAAAATATTTCCGATAAAATATATATATGTTTTGCCCTTGCCAAAGCCGATGAAGATTTAAACGAAATAGACGCCGCTTTCGACTTATATTCTGAAGGCAACAAACTTATGAAAATGAAGCTTAACTATAACATTGCGCAAGATATAAAGCTTTTTGAAAACATTAAGTCTTTGTTTGCTTCTGCCGCAAAAACGCCCATATTTCCGTCACGGGCGCCCGCGCCGGCGCCCGTATCAGCGTCAACCGCTGCGCCGATAACCGCTCCTATCGTACCTGCAGACTCAGCTAATATAACTATAACGGCTTCAAATATACCGCCTGAAAATGCAATAATGCCTATAATGATAGTAGGAATGCCGAGGTCGGGAACGAGTTTAGCGGAACAGATTATAGCCTCCCATTCAAAGGTTTTCGGAGGGGGAGAGCTGAATTTAATGGACGAACTCGTAAAAAAATATTATTTTGAATCAAAAGAGTCTTGCGCATCCTGCGGCGCAGAAGAGATAAGCAGGCTTATAGCCTCGGATTATGTAAACGAGATAAATAAATACGGACGCATATATAAATTAACCGAAAGCGGCAAAAAATACTTCACGGATAAAATGCCGCTTAATTTTCGCTGGCTCGGCTTCATCCTGCTTTCGCATCCTGCCGTTAAAATAATTCACGCAGTCAGAAATCGGAACGCAGTATGCTGGTCTGTTTTTAAACAGCTCTTTTCAGGAACGGGGATGGGCTTTGCTTATGATTTAAAAGATATATATAAATATTACGGGCTTTACGAAAATATTATGGAATTTTGGGAAGAAATGTTCCCCAGCCGTATATACAGGCTCGACTATGAAAGACTTACGGCAAGCCAGAAGGAAGAAACCCAAAAACTGCTTGATTACTGCGGACTTGGATGGGAAGACGGATGCATGGAATTTGAAAAGAACAAGAGAGCGGTGAGAACCGCAAGTTTCGCCCAAGTGCGGAAAAAAATTTACACCGGAAGTTCCGAAGAATGGAAGAAATTTAAAAGCAGAATCGAAACGGCTTTAATTTAAGCAGATTTAATTTGAAACTGCTTTATATCGAAAGATCTTCCGGTTAAAAAGTTTTAAATTCCAACGGTTAAATTGAAATAGTTTTTAAATTTTTAATTTTTAAAATTATTTTATATCGGAATATATACCGAAACAGTCGTGCCGCGGTTTTTTGCCGACGATATATCTATAAAACCGCCGTGTTCGTGCATTATTTTCTGGCTTACGGCAAGACCGAGCCCCGTTCCTTTTTCTTTTGTAGTAAAGAACGGAACGAATATATTATTCATATCGCTTTTGCTTATTCCGCAGCCGTTGTCGATGAATTCTATTTTTATAAATTTAGGGTTATTTCTGGTATAGTCTATCTTAGTTATAATTTTTATTTTTCCGCCGGCAATGCCGGCCTGTTCCCCTCTTTTTTTTATGCTTTTCATGCTTCTTATGCTTTTCATGTCTGCCGCGCTTTTATAATTTGCGTTATTTGCGTTATTTAAGTTATTTACGCTTTTATAATTTACGGCTTTTGCCGCATCCGCAGTCTTTGCAGCTTCTATAGCCTTTGCCGCATTTACGGCGTCAACGGAATTTTTAAGCAGGTTTAAAAATACCTGAATAAGCGCATTTTCGGAAGCGTATATTTTAGGAAGGCTCGGATCGAATTCCTTGATAACTTCTATGTTTTTTGCGGAAAATTCCGCCTGTACCATAATTATTATTTCATTAATTATTTTATTGATATTAACCGCGGAAATTTTTGTTTTATGCTTTTTAGACAATGCAAGAAGTTCTTCTATGAGATTATTGATTCTTTCCGATTCTTTTATAATAATTTCCAGAAAATTATTTAAATCCGAGCCGTTAAACTCGTTAGAGCTGTTAAGCTCCTTAATTTCCTTAAACCCGTTAAACCCTCTAAACCCGTCGGACTTGGACCCGCCGAATTTTTTTCTCAAATAAGCCGCCGAAGCTTTAATTCCGCCTAAAGGATTTTTGATTTCGTGCGCCATTTCCGCAATGAACCGGGACAGGTCTTCAATCTTTTCTTCGCTCCTGATATTATTATCCATTTCTTTAAATCTCGTAATATCTTTCAAAGAAATTAACAGGTGCGGCTTATCTCCGTCGGTAATTTTAGATATTTCCAGTATTACGTATCTTGCTTGGTTATGATATTTATTTTGAAATTTATATTCAAATTCGATAAAACCCTCTCCTGTCTGCATAACGTTTTTTACTTTTTCTTCTATATAGGCGTTGTTATTGAAAAAACGGCCGAGGGTTATGCCGTTTAAGAATCTGTCCGAATATCCGGTAAGTTCCTGAGCCGGCAGGTTTAAAAATTTTAAAACGAGGTTTTCGTCGAATAAAATAACGGAATAGTTTAAATTGTTAAGTATCAGACTGTTTATGTCCATTTTTATGTTATGCTTTATCTTTATATATATGCTTTGTTTTATACTTTATATTATAGTATAAAGGATAAAAATTAGTTACAATATTTTTATATTTCTATTCCCTAATTTCAAAATACTATAGACTTTACCGAAAAAAACGTATCAGGTGTAAGATAGGTTTAAGACTTGCGGAATTGGACATTTTAAGCGATATAATAATCCAATCTTCAAATATAATGACATAATTCCCTTTAATTTAAAATCCAGTCGGCAGTAAGCAAATAAATAAATCTTGTCCCTTTAATTAAAATTATATGAATAAAATATATGAGAAATAAATTAAAAAATGTAAAATAAATTATATTAACGCTTGATAAGAAACATTTTCAAGAATTGATTGGTTAAATATAATAGGCATTTAATCAATATTTTCGCTAAAAAAGCATATGTTTTTCATTAAAAAACTTATAGAATCCTTATTATTTCCGCCCGGAATTATAATTTTTGCGTTTTTGCTTATAACCTTACTTTATTTTGCCATTTTAACGAGAAAAAAGACTAAACCCGCAGGACTCACGAAGCTCAAAGAGTTCATCTTTCTATTGATACCGTTAATTTCTTTATTTTCCGCAACCTGTATTTATCTTCTTTCTATACAGCCCGTTTCTAATATGCTCTTAATTCCTTTAGAAACAAGCTATCCTGTTCCTTCGCCTAAAATAATAAAAAAGCCTTCAGCCATAGTAGTCCTTTCTTCGGGAGCGTATAACAGGCATACTCTCGGCGGCGATACATTCAACAGGCTTTTCGAAGGTTTTAAGCTGTATAAAAAATATCATATTCCGGTAATTGTTTCCGGCGGGCGGGCTGTTTCGACGTTTTCCTTAGCAAAGATAATGAAGAATGTTTTAGTTGCTATCGGAGTCGATAAGCACTACGTTATAACCGAAGATAAAAGCGGCGATACATACCAAAACGCCATGTATGTTTTAAAAATCTGCCGAAAAAAGGATTTTAGGCGGATTATCCTTGTGACTTCGGCTTATCATATGCCGAGGGCTATGCTGTTGTTTACAAAATCCGTAAAGTCCGCTGCTTTTAAAAATATCAAAATCAAAATCATCCCGTATCCCGCCGATTTTAAAACCAATCTGCATTACAATATCTATAGCTATTTCCCACAGTTAGGTTATCTTTTGATATCCTCCGAAGCCCTGCACGAATACATAGGGTATGTTTATTATTATATGAAAGAAAGGCTATGACTGCAAACCCAGCCGGCAGTAAGAGAATAAATAAATCCATCCCCTTTAATTCAAAATCTTATCTGCTTACGAATTTATTGCCGAAGATTATATCCGGATTATGAAGCTGGTATATTGATCCACTGTTCAGTTTTAAGGCCGTTTACATATTTAAAGTGGCGCATATTATTTGTCACCAAAACGGCATCAAGAGAAATAGCATGCGCAGCAATAAGCAAATCCATATTGCCTATAGGCATTCCTATTTTTTCAAGATTTGCCCTTATAGCGGCATAATGTTCCGGCGCAGAACCGCCCCATGGTTCTATATTAACCTGCAATAGAAATTTGTTCACGACCTGTTCCAATTTAGGTATGACTTTAGCTACTTTAGCTACTCCAAATAGCAGTTCGGCTTCAGTAATAGAAGATATGCTTATAACGTCTGTTTCAACAGAGATTAATCTTTGCCGAAGTTCAGAAAATTTTCCTTTAATAATATAACTGCAAATATCGGTGTCAAGCATATAAAGATTACGCATTAGAACAATTCCCGAAGCTGAGGCGGTGCATCCTGCCTGTCGGACATAAACTCATCCGGTATTTTTACAGAATCTGCCATTTCAAAAAAGTCTTTCCAATGATCTTTTTTTTCCGACAGGATAATGCATCCTGTTTTGTTATCTCGGCGAATAAATACCTCTTTGCCTTTAAAGCGGAATTCGTAAGGTAATCTGACTGCCTGGCTTCTCCCATTCTTGAATAGCTTGGCCGTTTTTATGCCAGTGCTCATAATCTTAAAACCTCCCTTTTCATCGACAATTTATAGTGTCGACATTTTAATACTGCAAATATTAAGATATATATTATAAGTATATCACATCGATAACAGAACCGTCAAACGTAAAGTTGGTAACAGTTAGTAACAGCATGAGGTAGTCAAGCTTTGTTTGAAATGTTGCAAAGTATAAACAGGCAAGCGTGAGACTATTTACCATTTACCCGCAAACCCAGCCGGCAGTATGTAAATAAATAAATCTGACACCATTATTGTTGTTGCCATTATTGATTATTGATAAATTAAATAATATAGTTGACTTTAATTGTTAATTAAAAAAATTGCTTTTAAATTATTATTGGTATATAATACCAATAATAAAAGTTATTAAAACAATAAATGAAGGCAAAATTAATAAAACATATAAAAGTCAAAGAAGACTGCGGCAATATTATAGAAATTAAATTATGGCGGGTTCCGGTTTCATCAGATAAACCTCACGGCTATAAATATTCCCTCGTTTATATAGAAAACGGAGAGCGGGTTATCGGTTATGACAATGCCGAAAGAAAAGGCGACCATAAACATAACGGAAAAAATACGGAATTATATGAATTTAAAACTATAAGGCGGTTAACGGAAGATTTTATGAAAGATATCGAAGCATATAAAAATAAAAAAAGAGGTTAATTTTATGAAGGTTAAGAAAATTAAAATAGGAATAAAAAGCGTTAAATCTGTTTTGGAAGACTTTGCAAACTCTGCCGAAGCAATCGAAAAAGGCGAAAAGGTTAAAAGCGAAAAAGCTATTTATTTCGAAAGCATAGAAGGATTCAGAAAAGCCCTTACGGTAAAAAGACTCGAACTGCTCCATGCAATAAAAGAGAAACACCCAGAGAGCATTAACGAACTTGCCAGATTTACCGGCAGGGATATAAAAAGTATAGCTACCGACGTTAAAATACTTGAAAGCCTCGGCCTTATCGAAATGAAGAAGTCCGCATCCGGAGGCAATAAGTCGATGCCGTCAGTTGAATACGGCCAAATAGGGATAGAAATAGCGGTTTAAATATACCTCTTAATATAATGCCTTATTTACGTGAATTTGTAACTAATTCAATGTATCGCACAGGATTACCGCCTATTTTATTGCCTGTAACAAAAATATAGCGACATTAAACCTTCCTTTTATTGCATTTATTTCTATTAGCCTGCAATTCGCAACTTAGACGTTTTGGCGGTTACTTGCTCCGTTTATTGCTGACCCCTTTAATTATGGCAAAACCTTATTTTGAAATTAAATTAATCCGCTCCTTTAATTTTTAATTTAATTATAAAAAAAAGGTAAAATCATATTTCCGTTTTTATCGATTTCCGGAGGAAATTTTTTAGCTCTTAAAACCGCCATTTTAAAAAGTAAATTTTCTTTAGATATTTTTCTTTTTCTGTGTCCTCTTTTATCGAAAGGATATAGACCTATTTTAACTAATTCCGGCTTTTTTGATTTTACGATTAATTTAATCTCGTCATAATCCCATATTTGGTCCATTTTTTTTAACCTCGTAAGCTATTTTACTTTTTGCTTTTTTTAAAACATCGGAAACATTTTCTTCCAACGCTCTTTCCTTTAAGTATTTTTTGTCTATTTTTTTATCGTAATTATATAATAAAACTAATCCCCACCTAAAATCTTCTTTGATTTTCCAAAATTTAAAACTGCAAAATCTGTCGATTATCAAATCTTCTACGGTAATTAAAGTTATTATAATATTATCATTCAATTTTATCCTGTTTGTCCTCTTTTTGTCGTAAATATCGCCGCAAACGTCAATATAAATATCAAGTTCTTCGTTTACTATAAACCTGTCTATTTCTTTAAAACTCCATTTTTCTAAAATAGTTAATAATGTTTTTTTGCTTTCTTTTGTAATTATATCTATATCTCCGGTCGTATAATTTCCCTGCGTGTAGATTTCAAGAGCTTCGCCGCCGACGATTACAGGAGGAAATTTGTCGTTGTTTTTTAATTCCTTCGTCAGAATTCCGATGAAAGCAACCCTTCTTTTAGCAGGGTCTTCAATATTTTTTAATTGCTCTAAAATATCATCCATAAATATCAATTTATTTGGCAGATTATGTTTGATGAAAGATAATAATATTATAATAGACCATTATATGTAATATAAGTGAATTATGCAAATTCACGGAAACAGCAAGAGTTGTGCGGAAGTAAAGATTTACTCGCAAATCCAGCAGAGGCAGTAAGCAAATAAATAAATCCGACCCCTTTATTGTCCGAATGTCCGAAAGATATGCAGCTATAATAAATTACCTGCGCAAAAACGGCACGCCTATACCGACCAACGATATATGGATTGCCGCTTCGGCTATGGAATACGGACTTAAAGTTATTACAACCGACAGACATTATCTTAATATCCCGCTAATTATAACAGAATTTTACGACTTGCAATAATAGAAAGCTGTTAGCGTAAAATATCCATTAGAGAAGAGATTCTGAGAGTTATAGTTTATCAGAAGAGTATAAGATATATGAATAAAAAATAAATAAATCTGACGCCATTATTTATTTCCATTATTTTATTAATTTCTTTTACAATTTACTTGAGGGTATTGCATTATTTTCTGAATTCTGATATTCTGTATTCAGAATTATAATTATGAAGCGTATAATCGTAAACTATAAACTAATAAAATTTTTTTACCGGAGGTTGGAATAAATAAAAATGCAGAAGTCTATATTTACGGCAGAAATAAAATCCAGAGGACAGCTGACAATACCCAAAAAAATAAGGGAAACCGGAAACCTCGATGAAGGACAGATTGTTTCCATTATACCTTTAGGCGATGCTATTATCGTTACTCCAAAAAAACTCGAATTGGAAGAAGCAAGAAGGGAGATTAAAAAAATTATAAAAAGAGCCGGAGTTTCGCCTGAAGAATTATTGAAAGGCATAACCGAAGAAAGAGAAAATCTTTATAAAGAATTATACCGATAAAATATGAGAGCTTTTCTAGATTCGAACGTTATATTATCCGGACTTATATCCGATAAAGGCGCTCCAAGGGTAATATTGGACTTATTAACCCTTAAACTGCCTTCGATTACAGGATTAACCGGCGAATATAATATTATAGAAATAGAAAGAAACTTAAAAAAGAAACTGCCTTCCGCTATTCCTTTATATGAAAAATATCTGCCCTTAATCAATTTAGAAATTATTAAACTGCCTTCCAAAACTGAAATTAAAAAATATTTAAATCATATTGCCGAGAAAGACGTTCCTGTTCTAGTTTCTGCGATAAACGGCAAGTCCGATTATTTAATTACGGGCGATATAAAAGATTTTAAAAAACTAAAAACTTCCTCCGAATACCCCTTTAAAATACTGAACCCCTCCGAATTTATCAATGAAGTAATTAAAGAAATTTTATAAATTAAAAGCGGGCGGATAGATTCGATTAATCAATAAGTTAGTAACAGTGCGAGACAGACAAGCTTTGCTTGCAGAGTTGCAGAGTATAAGCAGAGAGTGTGAGACTGTTTACTAGCAAACCCAGCCGGCAGTAAACAAATAAATAAATCTGACACCTTTATTATAAAAGCATCTCTATTTTATGGAAAAATATGAAGCAAATAAATAAATCCGTCCCCTTTAATTACTTTAATTATTATGCAAAAATTTATTGACATATAATTTTTCCCCTGCTAAAATAAAAATAAGCAATATTTTATCAGGTTTATATTTTTCAATGTATTATAATTATAATAATATGCATATTATATATATTTATTTGTATTTATTTATCCCATTCTTATGTATTATAAAAGAGATCTGGAAGACAAGATAAAAGCCTATATAGATAAGCCGGAAATCATCGCCGTCCTTGGACCGAGACAAGTAGGAAAAACTACGCTTTTAAAAAAAATTTATGAAGAATCAAAGAATGCGGTTTTTTTAACTTTTGAAGATATAGAATTAAAACTTTTATTTGAAGAAGATATTAAAAGTTTTGTAAAACTTTATATCGAGCCTTATAAAACGATATTCATAGATGAATTTCAATACGCGAAAGAAGGCGGAAAGAAATTAAAGTATATATACGATACATCAAACGGAAAGAAAATTTTAATAAGCGGATCTTCCGCCATGAATTTGAGCATAGAAGCAATTAAATATCTGGCTGGGCGTATTTTTGTTTTTTATCTTTATTCTTTCAGTTTTTCGGAATTTTTATCGGCTGCAGACAAACCATTATATAATATATTTATCGAGGAAGATAAATTTTCCGGGCAAATCAATAAAAAGATTTATAAACATCTGTCGAACTATCTGCTTTACGGAGGATATCCGCGTATTTTGCTTGCAAAAGACGACGAGGAAAAAAAAGAAGTTCTGAAAAATATCGTCAATATCTATTTATTGCGCGACATAAAGGATTTAATATCTTTAGCGGATGAAACGCAGTATTATAAACTTCTTAAAGCGCTTGCTCTGCAGATAGGTAATATAACCGTCTATAACGAGCTTGCGGCTGTAAGCGGACTTGATTATTATAAAACAAAGCAGATACTTTCCGTCTTTGAAGAACTTTTTCTGGTAAAGTTCGTTACTCCTTATTTTTCCAATAAGCGAATAGAAATCTCCAAAAATCCTAAAGTTTTTTTCATGGACTTAGGTATTAGAAATGCCATAATTGGAGATTTTAGGTTTACAGAAGACAGGGTAGACAAAGGAGCATTATTAGAAAATTATGTATTCAAGGCGTTTTATGAAAAAGACAAAAGCGTAAAGTATTACAGAAGTAAAAGCGGAGCGGAAATAGATTTTATAATAGACGACAAATTGCCCGTCGAAGTAAAGTCTAAACTTTTAAAACCTTCCGTTTCGAAATCTTTTCATAGTTTTATCCTAAAGTATAATCCGGATAAAGGCATTATTTTCAATTCAAATACAGAAGCTTCTTTATTAATAGATAAATGCAATGTTTTATTCTTAAAGCACCATATGGCGGAAAGGCCGGAATTGTAAAAAACAGAACTTTTCTTTTGCCTGTATTTTTGGACGGTTTACCGGCAAACCCGGCCGGGAGTAAGAGAATAAATAAATCTTGTTTTTTTAATTCACAGCATCTGCCAAGGAACAGCAATTACTTTGGAGTGCAGCCATTTAACGCCGTTTCCGGAATGAACGACGACGCCCCTGATTGTATTAGGAAAATTTTCTATAAATTGTATTAGATTTTTTGCATCTTCGAATACGGGATTGTCCGTCATTTTAACTTCAAATGCGACAATTTCCCTGCCATGTTCGAGTATAAAATCTACTTCTTTACCCGCCGTAGTTTTATAGTAAAATATTTGGCCTTTCGGAGTCATCAGTTCCGAATAGACTTTAAGATGAAGATAAACAAGGGTTTCGAAAAAACTGCCAAGTTCTCTTGATTCCTTTAAATGAGAGGTATCGTAATATCCGGCTAAATATACGCTTAAAGCAGGATCTACGAAAAATATCTTTGGTATTTTCATAATCCTTTTGATTTTATTGGAATAAAATGCCGGTATCTGTTTTATTATGTTTGAAATTTCAAGAAGTTTTACGTATCTGTGGACTGACGGCTGGCTGACTCCGGTATCTCTCGCTATCTCCGATTGATTTAATAAATTTCCTGTTCTTAGCGCAAGAGATACCATTACTTTTCTGAAATCTATAAGCGAATCTATCTGCGATAATTCTCTTAAATCTCTTTCAAGATAAGTCCTGACGTAACTTTCCCACCAAAGTACTATTTCTTTTTCGCCGTTTAAATTTAATAACGACGGCATAAAGCCTTTAAAGATGAGCGGAAGGTAACCGGCTTGAGCGCCTTTAAAATTATCCGCCTCTTTTAAATTAAAATCTTTTTTCCATAAATGGAGAAATAATCCTTCGCCTCTTCCTTGTATTTCTGCATAGGTCATAGGCTGCATTTCAAAATATGCGGCTCTTCCTGCAAGCGTTTCGGACACGTTTTTCATCAATAAAAGATTGGAAGAGCCCGATAGAATAAAGCGGATATTTTTATTAGAACCGTCGACGGCTAGCTTTACGGCGTTAAGGACTTCAGGGACTTTTTGAACTTCGTCTATAATAATACGGTCAAAGTCTTTCCAAAGAGACGACGGATCTTTTTTAGCCTGTTCCTGATAGGAATAATCGTCGAAATTTATATATTTAAAGTCTCTAAACTCGTTTTTTAAAAAAGTGCTTTTGCCGACCTGTCTTGCGCCTGTAATTACGATTACCGGAAAGCTTTTTACCGCAGGCATAACATTATTTATAATAAGTCTTTTTTTGTAAATTAATTCATTACTTGAATAATTATTATTCATATATAGAATAATAATTCATTTAGATGATAATGTCAAATTTTTTATTTTTTTAAAAAAATTAACAAAATTTTTAAATTTACGGCTGAAGATAATATTGATTCTAAAAGTTTTTTGACGAAAAACATATGCTTTTAGTTGTAATTGGAAGCGTTCGGTATTTCGTGCCAGGCTAATCTTTTATTAGGTAATTATAAAAAATTATATTACCTTAAATCACCGTTAGAAACTTGAAAACCACCCTCAAGTTATTGTAAAATATAGGTATCAGACTAACATTAACAATAACCCAAAAGGTGGCTTATAATATATTAGACCATGTGTCTAATAATTTTATCACTAAATATAAAAATGGGCAACGAAAAAATTACATCATTCGGCGGCAGTATATTATTAGCCGACTATATTAAGAAATTAGGCCTTGAAGAAAGATTGGATTCTTCTTTACCTAAAGCTGGAAGCAACAGAGGCTATAAACCCTCCCATAAAATATTATCTTTAATCTCTTCTATTATGTTGTCCGGAATATCTTTTGCCTGCGCTTATAAAAGCATGTCTTTTATGCAGGCAAAAGATGGCAGATACGTTAATATAGACCGTTTAAGAAAAGACGATACTATTAAAACTATATGGGACTTTAACAATATCCCCTACAGCACTAAGATAGGAGAATGGTTTTTAAAGAACGGCAAAAGCAGCGGAGACTTCGCTACAGGAAAGACTAAAAAAATAATTGACGATATCTCATTAGATTTAGCCATAAAGGCATTGAAAGAAAAAAATATAAAAGAAGCAATATTTGACGCCGATGTATCCCTTATAGAAGCAAACAAAAAGCATATTCTTTTGCTGAAAAAGCATGCTTTTTCAATGCGCGCAAAAGAATATATTAAAAAAACATACAAAGGTTTTAGAGGAATGGGTTCTTTATTAGGTTTCGTAAACGGATACTGTTTATATTCCGATTTTAGAAATGATATAAACAGGTTATTTTGCACGTTTATAAAAAGCATGTCTTTTTATGTGCAAAATAACATGTTTATGGTTCACGCCTCAGTCGGCTTACTTGATCAGCTTAAATACATCCACAAAAAGTTATCAGATAACGGCATAAAAATGGTTTACAGATCCGCATCTTCTGCCTGCATCAAAAACATGTTTTGATAAACGCAGGCAGAAGATATGCAGGATACGATTCTAATATAATAGAATACTGCTCCAATAACAGCATAACCTATTACATAAGGGCCAAAGAATTTAACTCTTTTGAAGACCTCATAAAAGAGGCAAGAAACCGAATAAGAGATGAACATGTCTGAATTTATAGCCGTAGATACTAATTTTATCTTATCTGTATTGATAAAAAGAAATAATACCGAAAAAGCATTGAAAATATTATCAAACGCTATAGAAAATTATGAAAAAAGTTTTGTTCCGAATCATGTTATAGTTGAAACTATTTATGTTCTTGAAGGCTTGCATAAATATGAAAGTAAAAATATAAATTTTGGAGATGCTTTAATTGCAATTATTGTTTTAAATAAAGGGATTAATAAAATTATATCATTCGATTCACATTTTTTAAAAATTAAGGAATTTGAAGTCATTAATTCTATTTAAAAAAATCTTGTAACAAAAATTAAAAACCGCGTTATCCCATTTGTTAATTATAATGAAAACGTTTAACGCATTCAATTGCTTGCTGGCAGGTATGCTGCGTCCGGCGGCTTAATTTGCTTGCAAACCCAGCCGGCAGTAAGCAAATAAATAAATCCGTCCCCTTTAATTACTTTAATTACTGTTTGTTTTCATGCACAGCAATGCGCCGAAAAATATTTAAAGGCATATCTTGTTTATAAATGCATAGAATAAATAAATCGTTAAAAACCCATAATATTGCGGTATTGCTTGTCGCATGCAAAGACTATAATGAATCTTGATATGTTAATCGATTCGTTATAAAATATATATCAAGTACATAAAAAATATATTATGATATATGTGATTTAAATAATAAATGCAGATTAATAAAAAAGGCAATTTGCAATGGAATTTTTAAAAATGCACAAACAAACTATAATTGATTACCTTAAATCTAAAATGCCGAATCTTGAAGCTGTTATAGTATTCGGTAGTTATGCGAATAATTCGGCAGACAAAGATAGCGATATAGATATAGCTTTTTTAAGTAAAGATAAAATTTCTAATATACAAAGATGGCAATTACAAGAAGAATTAGCCTCCAAATTAAATAAAAATGTAGATTTAGTTAATTTAGACATTGCAAATGATGTTTTTAAATTTCAAGTAGCTTCACAAGGCGTTGTCATATTTGCCGCTCGCATGCTGGATATAGAATTTTATTTAGACAATATATATACTGCATATTTACAGCTAAACGACGACAGAAAAGCAATTTTAGAAGACATAAATAATGGTGTATATTATGCAGG
Source organism: bacterium (assembly GCA_021795355.1). Lineage (GTDB taxonomy): Bacteria > SZUA-79 > SZUA-79 > Acidulodesulfobacterales > Acidulodesulfobacteraceae > Acidulodesulfobacterium_A. The sequence goes on from JAJYPL010000006.1 coordinate 51,494, forward strand.
ATGATTTAATAATTAATAAAATAGGCACAATAAATAAATGCATAGACAGAATAAAATATGAATATGAAGAATCAAAAGAACTGTTTAAAAAAAATTTTACTAAGCAAGACGCCGTTATATTAAATTTAGAAAGAGCATCTCAAGCAGCAATAGATATCGCTTCCCATATAGTCAGGATTAAAAAATTAGGCATTCCGCAAACAAATAGAGATGTTTTTGTATTTTTAGAAAATGCAAATTTAATTTCAAATAAAACCAGCAAAAAAATGCAGGCTATGGTTGGTTTTAGAAACATAGCAGTTCATGACTACCAGACTCTGGATTTAGATATAATAGTAGAAATTTTAGAAAAACATTTAAATGATTTTGTAGAGTTTATAAATCAGATTATTAAATCTAACGAAAGTGTAATTGTAAAAATTCAACGACCTAAATAAAAAATCCATCGCTTCTGACTTAATTCTTTAATTAGAGGCCGAAAATTTCTATCGGCAAATTTGAGGTAAAGATTTTTTCTTGACTTTTATGTAGATTTTGATATTAAATATAATATCAATCAATGATAATTTTATAATGACTAAAAATAATAAACTATGCAAAATTGTAAAAAAAATTTTACAAAATAAAAAAAATGTAAGATTTAATGATATAGATAAATTATTAAAAGAATTCAATTATACGGTAAATCAGTCTAATGCCGGAACAAGCCATTATGTATATAGGAAAAAAGAACATAACCCTATCACTATTCCTTACAAAAGACCTTTTATTAAAGAATGCTATATAAAAGAAATTATAGATATATTAAATTTGGAGGAACTTTATGAAAAAAACTGTTGATTATTATATGAGTTTGCCATATACAATCGAAATTATTAAAAATGATGACGGCTCTTATTTTTGTAAGATCAAAGAATTTAAAGGGTGTATGACGGAAGCGGATTCATTGGAAGAAGCCGTAAAAATGATTGAAGAGGCTAAGATTTTATGGTTATCGGCAGCAATTGAAGACGATGTCGATATTCCGTTACCCGAACATTCAGATGAAAATAATTACAGCGGAAAAATATTATTAAGATTACCTAAATATCTTCATAAAAAGCTTGTTGATAATGCTAAAAACGAGAACGTAAGTCTGAATTATTATATTGCGACGCTATTAGCAGAAAAAAATAAAGAATTTGAAATTTATAAAAATAGCGCAAGTGAAATATTTGATGATTGCGATTATTACAATAAATTTAATAAAGAAAAAATGAAATTTAAAATTAAATCAAACTTAAAACTTGTAGCTTAAAATTATGGACAAAAAAACAAAAAAAAATACTGACGCAAAAGTAAATAAAGAAGAATACGATAACTTTATTAAGAATTTAGAATTATTAAATCTGTATCTTTCAGAATGCCGATTTAAAAGGGCAGATTCAGAATTAGGCAATCATAATATTGAGGTAACAGCTTCGCTTGAACTAATAAAAAATGAATACAAACAGCTTAAAGATAATACTTTTGAAGTAAGGCATTCGGTAAATTTTATATTAAGCTTTAACAAAGATAGCAAAAAAATCAAATTATTTGAATTAAAAGCGGTTTTTATGCTTATTTATAAAAATAAAATAAAAATTACCGATGAAATTTTTGATTTATTTTCTAAAAAAAATATACCTCTTAATATAATGCCTTATTTACGTGAATTTGTAACTAATTCAATGTATCGCACAGGATTACCGCCTATCTTATTGCCTGTAACAAAAATATAGCAACATTATACCTTCCTTTCGTTGCATTTATTTCTATTAGCCTGCAATTCGCAACTTAGACGTTTTGCGGTTACTTGCTCCGTTCAGTGCTGTTCCTTCTATTCTGTTTTAGAATAATAAACACGGCAAATCCAGTCTGCAGTAGGCAAATAAATAAATCCGTCCCCTTTAATTGTCCCTTTAATTCAACGACTTGGGGGGGGGGGGATTTTTATTGACAAAGCG